>CALKDX010000105.1 GCA_938084455.1 Candidatus Poseidoniaceae archaeon | reverse complement strand
GTATCGCTGTGTTCTGGCCGCCCAACCCATCGTGCATGGAGTTCGTCGCTGATGGCTGAATCGTATGCTGCAGTATGTTCGAACGCTTCGAGGGCGAGTGCTCTGCGAAGATCCATTGTAACTCCTTCAGCACCACCAGCTGCCCTCAACGCAGCAATGATCGAGTCGTATCGGTCAGGATTGGAAGCGATGATGACGTTTCTGTGATTCTTTGCCGAAGCCCGGACCATAGTTGGCCCCCCAATGTCAACCATTTCCAGTAAAGATAGGTCGTCAAGTGCCGGTTCTTGGCGAGCAGCATCTGAAAAAGGATAGAGATTGCATGCAACAATTTGTATCGGTGGATAACCCAATTCTTGCAGGCCTTTTCGATCTGCTTCAGTTTCGAGTCTAGCAAGAAGTGGACCATGAATAGCAGGATGAAGGGACTTCACTCGCCCGTCAAAAATCTCCGGATGGCCGGTCACATCTGAGACGCCGATGACATTCAATCCTGCTTCTCGAAGTTTCTTGGCCGTTCCACCGGTCGATGCGATTTCAAAGCCGAGTTCTGCGAGTGCTGATGCAAATTCAACAATGCCGGTCTTGTCGTACACGCTCAGAAGGGCCCGGGGTTGGAAAGAAACGGATGTGCTCATCAGAGGTACCCGTTATCGAGTGCATTGGTCCGATGATATTGAACCTAACGACCACGTTGAATGGGGGTTTCTTTCGCTTCAATCCCCGCGGGCTGAGATCACTTGATCGACTCGGAGGAGGCCGCATGCCGTTTCACAGGCAGCCTCAATCGCATGGGCGAGGGTTTCAGCGCTCGACAATGCCGACTCGATTGGTCCGGCATGTCCAGATTGTTGGACGCCGCTGTTTGTTGCCCCCCCATCCCTGTGAAGAGATCGTAGGGTTAGGAGCGTGTCGAGGTGATCATGGCCAGCATTTGTCGCAAGTGAAGCGGGGATGGACTCCAGTGCCCGAGCAAAGGCTTCCATGGCCAATCGCTCCCGCCCACCTTGGGCTTCTGCTGCTTCTTTAATGGCAAGGCTTGCCGCCATGTGCAGACTTCCGCCCCCGAGGAGAACTTCACCAGTTTCCATAGCGCTTGTCACCGAACAAAGAGCATCGTAGAGGCCGCGAATGACTTCTTCACTGGCAACTCCATCGCCCCCACCTACATCGATGGTGGCCAGGCCCGCCTTGGTTCCAGCATCAATGTGCATTCGCTCCCTTCGAGAATCGTCTCCTTCGAGGGTTTCGATGTTCATCGATTCAAAGGAGCCTAAAGCGGATTCGTCAAGCGAATCGAGATGGTCGATCATCTGAGCCCCTGTCGCTGCTGCGATGTCTTCGGCACCCGAACGCTCCAAGCCCCCGAGAGCGAACACGCCGTTGTCGACGCAGCGATGGAGGACACGGGCGTCAATCCCTTCTGCACTGAACACCAAATTGGCGCCGCTGTCGAGTATGGCTTTTGCTTTGGCCTCGAGTTGGGCGTCTTCTGCATCCATGAAGGCAACCCACTGGTCTGGTGATGTAACTTCAATCTCGGCCTCACGGGATGATGATTCAATTTCGAGTGGGCAGGAAAGAACCGCCACTTTCCCTCCATTGAGGTGACGAGGAAGACGATCGAGGTCCAAACGGCGTTCAAGTATGAGCCCTGATACCAAGCGGCTATCAGCAATACCTCCAACGCCCCGCTTCGCCATTCTGACGTCCTCGGTTCGAACATGGAGGTTGCCGTTGCGCTCGGTTGCTACTGTTTGAGCAGCGGTGACGATGCATTGAGCAAGATGGTCGCTTCCTGACTCTGCGGTTGTCCCCATCATTGCAGTGCGAGCGACGTCGAGAAGTCGTTCGTTGTCAGTGGCTTGAATGCGAACGACTCGATCATCGAGCGTATCTAGAGTGGTTTGCAACGCACGCTGGTAGCCTTCGACAAGCACGAGAGGGTGGAGTCCTTTCTCCAGAAGACGGCCTGCTTCCCGCATCAGTTCACTTGCAACAATAATGCACCCTGTTACGCCATCGCCGCATGCGTTTTCCTGAGATTCAGCGAGTTGAACAAATGCTTTGGCAGCTGGGTGCTTCACAAGGAGTTCTGCTACAATCTTGGCCCCGTCGTTGGTTACCGCTGTTTGGCCGTTGGTCTTATACATCATTTTGTCAAGACCGTTTGGGCCAAAGGTGCCCCGAAGTAGGTCACCAAACGCAACGGCTGCGCTGACCAATTTCTGAGTGACTGCGACCCCGCTCGTGACCGAGGTGGTTGGGCGGACGATGGCCACAGGGGCACGTCCGGAGCCATCGTTGGGTTGAGCCATCATTTCATTGGGCTGTGAAGCGCATAGATGAACCCTTTCTCTTGAAAAGAAATTATGCAATTCAAAGAATGAAGAAAAAGGCGGCTGCACAGAGTCCGAGTGCCCCGCCAGTGGCGGCTAAAACAACTGGGATATTGATTCCAGACGCCTCTTGGGCGGGTGGGAGTGGGGCTGAACCATCGAGTGGGGGGAGATCTGGAATCTCCTTTCCTGTTGGTTCGAATGGCACGGGCTCCTCCACAGGGTCGGGCTCTTCTGCTACTGCCTCGTGACTTTCGTCGAGGGTGTTTTGTGCCTTGAGACTTTCAGCAGCAAGCGCTTCTTGGGCATCTTGTGCCTCTTTGCGTGCTGCTTCAAGTTCTGCTTCAGCTTGCTTCCTTGCCTGTTCCAACTCAGCTTCGGCTTGCTTCTTTGCCAGTTCCAGTTCGGCTTCGGCTGCGCGGCGTTGTGCTTCTTGTGCTGCCTTTTCTTCGGCTGCTTGGGCCGCTGCCTCTTGTTCAGCCTTGAGGCGCTCTGCTTCAGCAGCAAGCGCTTCTTGGGCAGCTTGCGCTTCTTGGCGTGCGGCCTCAAGATCTGCTTCAGCTTGTTTCTTTGCCTCAGCTAGTTCGATCTCGGCAAGACGTCGGGCTTCGTCCTCTGCTGCCTTTTCAGCTGCTTCTCGCTCAGCGCGAATGCGTTCTTCCTCAACGGCGGCAATCTGAGCCTTTGTTTCTGCTTTGAGGCGAGCAATTTCTTCCTCCGCAGCCAGTTTAGCGGATTCGATTTCGGCCATTGCACTCTCGTGCTCTTGTTTACGAAGGTCCTCTTTCGCTTGTTCTTCGGCCTTTTTTGCCGCCTCTTCGGCAAGTTTTCTCGCCTCTTCTTCAGCAAGTTTGGCTTTTTCTTCAATGATGGCCCCAACGTCTTCAAGGGGCGTCGGTGGGACATATTCTGATTCGGTGGTCGCGTTCGCGTGGGCTTCTGCGGCTGCTTTGAGTTTGTATTCTGCCTGAACCCTCGCTCGTGCTTCTTCCTCCGCCTCTGCAACCATGCGAGCTACTTCTTCTTTCGATCGCAGGTCTGCATCTTCCTTCGCTTTGATTTCAAGCCGTTCCTTAAGACTGATTTTAGAGATGACGGCTTCGACATAGCCATGGAAATCTTCATCTGAGACTTCTTCTGTCATGTGGCGACGAGCATTTTCCATCAAAATTTCAATTTCTGTGGGAGCGAATGTCCCTGGGTGGGTGTTGATTTCGTTGCGGAAGTTGGTGTAAAACGCTCGGCCTTCGGGTGAAATACTGCCATCCTTTGTGAGGTGATCCTGCAAAGAGGACATAACTTCAGAGAGATTCAGAGTGGCTGACATTGGCATGCCTCCTTACTTCGAACGAAGAATCACTTCTTCAATCCGTGAATCTTTCTCGCTTCGTCGTTCGCCCAGTGGAATGCCAGTTTCAACAAGCGGAGGTAATGGCCAAGGCCATCTCGCTCCATCTTAGCGTGAAGGGTTTCGTTTTCCATGAAGATATCTCCCCATAGGTTTGCTGCGGTTCCTTGCGTGCCTTTTGGTAGGTCGAACACTTCCTTGACGGTTGGTTCAAGAATTGCTTTCCAGACACGAGCTGGGTTCACCGCCATGGTCACTTCAACAATGATTTCATTTTCGTTGAGGCCGGTTCCGGTTTGCCAAGAGTCTTCACCCATGTCCGCCAAGAATGGCAAACAGATGTCTTGGATTGAGAGGCTAGTCATTGGATCAGCGTTTGTGAGAGCGGTGTAGGCTTCTCGCATGCGTCCGCGGTCTGCACCTCGGGCTCCAGTAATGTTGCGGAGTTTGTCGATCGAGGTTGGAACCAAGAAGCGAATGTCGGTGTAGTACACAAGTGGGTTATCGTCCCGTGCGCCGAAGATGTGCGAATAGGGTGCAGCATCGCCGGTTTCGCCCAACGCTGCAAGCGGGTAAACCGTCTTCAGAGCATTGGTTGCAATTGATTGGATGCATCGTCGCATCAATCGGTCTGGTGCGGCGGAAATATCGTTGAAGGTTTGGATGTATTCATCCATGCTCATCACGTCATAGCCGCGGACAGAGAGAATCGAGTGGACGTTTGGACCGACTTGCTTCTTTTCGCCATCATGGAAATCAGCTTGGCTGATCCAACGAGAGCCTTGTGCGACGTCGCTGGCTGCGACTAGGTCTGCATAAGCCTTGAATCGGCGTGTGACGCGGTTCATGAAGTCGGCTTGGTCGAGTTTTGTAAACACGGTTGCTTCGTAATTGGACTTCAGTGCGTGGTCTGCGACTTGGCTTGCGTTCACACAAGTCAGCAAGTTGCCTTGGTCGCGCGGGTACATGAGCATACGTCGGCGCTTTGCGCCACCGCCGAGGCCACCAATCCAAGGATCGGTGAGCATGTAACCGATCGAGGCACAGACTTCGAAGAGACGAGAGTACTTATCCTCGTCACTTGCGGCTGCAATCCATTCATCGAGACCTGGTTCAATACAGTGGAATTCCAAAGGAACCATTTCAGAGCCAGCCCCGAACATTTGGCGGACGGTTGAGGAACTCATCATGCCCATGAGGGTGTAAAGCGAGGTCTTTCCTGTTGTCATGAAAACGTCAGTAATGCCTTCTTCACCGAACGAAAGTCGGCGGTCTGGTAGATTGACGAGGAGATTGAATGCCGTAGGCGACTCACGGTTTCCGTTGACTGCAGGCCAAATCCATGTACCTGGGCGGGTCATGATGTAGCCGCTGGCGTCCTTTCCAAATCCTGCAGGGGAATAACGGGTCCATCCAAGTCGGTTGTTGAAGGATACACCACGGTGCATCAACGATGGATAGAAACAGGTGTCCAGTGGATCTGAATCTGGAACAACACCGCGATGTCCGAGTCCCCAGAGAATTGGTTCCCATTCGGGTTCTTCGCCTTCTGGAGCGCCCAAAAATGGGTGGTCAACACCAGGGCCGTCTCCTGTCAGGAATGAACCGCCCATGCGCTCCTCGTCTCCTGTCGAACAGAAGAACAGAGTTTGTGTGGTTGAGAGTTGTTTAGGAGTCCACATGTTTGCATTGATGATTGTCTTTTGTTTGAGAAATTCTGCAACATTGGATATTCTTCGCTCAAACTTGAATCGTTCCGATTCAATCCACGATGAACCGAGAACGAGGTTTGTGTTGAGGAGGCGGGCACGAGCCGGGCCGATGTAGCGAACCCGTGGGTCTGCCTTCGAACTATCAGAGGCAGGCAATTCTTCCCAAGGACCGCGTCGTGGAACGTACTTGAGGAACGCTTCGTGGTCGAATTCGTCAACTTGAGCCTTTGAGACTGCTTCTTCGACGACGTCCATCAAACGAACGTATGACTCGTTTGGTCGCATTTGTTTTGTTTCAGCGTAAGCTTTGTTTGATACAGATCGATGTTCCCACATAATTTCACCTCAGAATTTCTTTCGCTGTCCTTCTTCATCTTCCGACGTTACAGCGCTTTCGTCGTTTGTTTCTTCAGAATCTTCGGCAGAGTCGGCGTCGGCGCCAGCGTTACCATCGGCTTCCGCCTCTGCTTCTGCTTGGGCTTGAGCTTCTGCTTCCGCCTCTTCTTTTTCTGCGGCAACCATTTCCTTTGCCATCTTTTCAGCGGATTCTTGAATTTCATCTTCCTTAACTGCGGAAATGATGAGTGCTGCAGTTGCTTGCATTGAAGCGTCAACATAGGGCGCTGCTCGGTAGAAGTACTGAATCATGGTTCCAACGGTGCCAAACACGGCACCAAGGCCGATGACCCATCCGTTGTTGATGTTCTGTACATTCTCTGGATTGTTGTAGAGTTCAGAGGCTGGAATGCCGGTTTCTGGAGGCCACCATGTTGCGCCTGAAGCGTTGGTCAGGACTTCGATTGTAGCCCACACTGCGTAGATGATCATGAGAATGGACATGTAGTTCATCATCATGCGGTTTTCCAGAAGGAATTTGACTAGGGCTCTGCCGTCGCTTGGCGCGGCGTTTTCCTCAGCGGTCATGTGCCAAATTGAAAATTCCTCATACTTAATAAGAGGCCCTATATTTTCCATTTGGGCTAGGTTGTAGATTGGTATTTTGAAGCCACAGTGCCGCGAATTGTATCATCGCCGATTCTTCTTTCCTTTATTTTTACGAGGTTTTGTGCCTCGGGCGTTATGTTCCCATGCACGGCTCCCTTTGCTTCGCCCATCCGAAACATCGCGCCAGTGAGGATTTGATGGGGTCCCCATTGACTCGGGCATGTCTTCGAATGACTCGATATTGAGCTGCATCCCTCCGAGTTCATCCTGGAGTTGTCGGACATTTTCCCCGCCCTTGCCAATCAAGGTTGAAATCATATTTTGTGGTGCGTAAACCGTGGCGCTGCTTTCGCCTTTGAACTGAACCCTGCACTCCACACCAACCCATTGTTGAATAATGTGAATAAGTTGGTCGCGGGCCAGGGTTTTCATTGGCGAAAGGGCCCCCACTTTTCGTCCTTCAACTGGCACTACGGCAATTTCAGAGCCGAAGGCGAACATTTCATGCGTGATTTTCCCACTTGGGAATTCGACGACTTCGATCACCGGGCGTGCGAGTTCTTCCTGCATTCCAGTGGGTGGTTTAACCGTCATCCGGAGTTCCATGACTTGCTCAATCTGTCCAGCCTCGACGTGAATAATGGTGTCCAGAACTTGACTGACAAGGCCCAATTCAACTTTGCCTATCAGTCGCTGGATGGCTTCGAGGGCAGAGTTGGCGTGGGTGACGCCCAATAAGCCAACTCCAGCAAGCCGAACATCAGCGAAGATTTCGAAATCCCTGGCGCGCCGTACCTCATCGAAAATGACGAAATCGGGGCGGACGAGGAAGATGATTTCTGCTGTCTTTTCCAAGTCCCCTTCCAATGGAGCATACTGCGTAATTCGATCGGCAAGTTGCAAATCTCGGGGTGCTTCCATGGTTTTGACCATGGCTCCGACATCGGTGTCGAGGTATTCTGCGATGGCTTGAGCCAAGGTGGTTTTTCCTGATCCGGGTCGGCCACAGATGAAGACCCCGCGGTGATGATCAGCGAGGCGGTCGATGAGGCGTTGATCGAGTTCATATTCGTCGAGGGAAAGTTTGGCAACTGGGCGAACAATGGTGATTTCTCTCGCATCTGCAAACGGAGGCCAAGCGCATGAGATTCTCAGATCTCCGAGTTGAATCACCTGGCAGCCCTTTCGGTCAATCTCAAGAAAACAGTCGCTTCGACCGCGGTTTTGTTCGACAAGGTCCACCAGTTCTTCTTGTAACGATTCCATCCGGAGGGTGTCCCAGTTGCCGTCGTCAGCATCTTCGATTTCGACGAGTTTGAGTTGCCCGATTGAGCCTCTTTTGACTCTTGGTGGGCAATCTGCCTTGATGAAGACAGTGTGGACATCGTCCAGCAGTAAGTCCTCGAGGCGCGTGGGCAGGGTCGGATGGTCGCCGTATTTCGCCATATCAATCGACCATGGTTGGCACCCACGGCCTTTCACCCTTCGCACGTTGGTGCATCAAACAGGTCCCGTTTGGAGGCTCAGTTGTTACGCGGCTGAATCAAAGCCCCGGTCCACCAAAATGAACCGACGAAAAAGAGCGAGAGAACATAGGAGCCGGTGGTCGGGAAATCCCAAACCCGAATGCTTACTTCTGCGAACAAAGCAATCGATCCTATGAACGACAGAAGGGTCAGGATTCCCGATGCATTGAGTCCCATGTGGTGGAATGTCATTTCACGCTCCGATAAGGTCCACACAATGCCGATAAGGGCCATTAAAGCGATGAACACATACGCTGCTTCTGTGTAACTGTCTTGGAAAAACCACGTGAGCAAGGTTGCAACGACGGTGCCTGCAAACATGCGCTGAATTGTCGAATATGGGAGGCCCATGTGTTCTTCCAAGCGGGTTTAATTCTTGAATACTCGCAATGGAGGAGTTCAACTTTGGCGAGTCGTGTGGGCCTTCACTTGCCCCATGTTCACGACAGTGGAGAGGATGTCAGATTCCTGTTTCGGTGTCATTTTATCGCAGGCAAGGCTTGCTAGAATCTGGGCCAAAAGAGGGTTTGATGAAGATTCAAGTTGGATGTTG
>CALKDX010000104.1 GCA_938084455.1 Candidatus Poseidoniaceae archaeon | reverse complement strand
GGAAGCAATGTTCGGCGCGCTTCATCTTGGTTTGGTCTTCGGCAATCAGGGCCAACGGCGTGGATGATGTGCTTGAAGTTGGCAGCCAAGGCGTAGGGTTCTGTAACGACGTTCTTGGTCACAGCGCACGGAGGCGCGTTGATTTTACGCATTTCAAGGCAGATGTTTCGTGTTACGTCAGTCAATTCTTGCCCTGCTTTTTTGTGAATGAGTGCGTCAAGACCTTCGCGTCCTGAGAGTCGATTGTTTGCTGGTGTGATCAGGACATCACCGCTGTGATTCCACACTTCGCCACCAACAACCCGTAGCACGCCCCATTTGCAGGTTCGGGCCATGTAAAGTTCTGCCATCATGCTAAGCAAGAGGGGCCACTCTACTTATCAAGTTCGCAATCCAAGCATGAAAACCCGCATTCTAGGGTTTTTTTTGAAAGCCAAAATCTGATTTCCTTATACTTCCGTTTCAGGCTTCGACAGGCACTAAGGCGGTATTGCTAAACCCTACTTGCTATAGCGGCCGATGATGATGAAGTCGAGGCTCACGGCATTCACGTTCGTCATCCTGTTGCTTTTTTCATCAATGTTGACGGTGATGGTGCCACATCACCAGAACCCACTCTACATCGGGGAATCAGCACCAGAACGGCTTGAAGAGGTCTTTCTGGGCTTCACTGCCGAACCAGAATCCAGCGTGTGGAACGAAACCAATTGGCCACAAATTGCAGTACCGGGCGGCTTTGATTTCCTCTCAGTTTACGATTACAGCGATGTTGGAGTTTTGATCAACAACAATTCTGAGGCAAGCAGAACCATTGGTTCGGCCTTCATCGCAGCAAGAAACATCAGCATGGAACGAGTCTTTGTTTTCAATAACTCAAGCGCTCCAACGAAAGAAACAATCAATCGCAACCAGTTTACCGACTTCTTCGCAGAACCCTTTCTTGAAATGGTTCAAAACCGACCAAATGCTTCGAGCATCAACTACCTCGTTACGACAAAAGGCATGCCACTGAGGGTGAGTGGTGGCAACAACAAGGCCAGCTTTGATCAGGAATTATCTTTGCTCGGTGGTCAATACAACAGCAGCGTAGGTGGCGATTACTGGGTCGATCACGCCTACGGGCCGCTTGCTGGAAAGCAAATGGAGGCTTTTGACCGTGAAACCCAGGGATTCTATCTCGTGACTCGGCTGACAGGTTACACCGTAGAGACTGCGCTTGGGTTGATTGAAAAGGCCAACAACAGCCTTGGCACCCGTGGCGTTTTCGCCCTTGACCTCGCGACCAATCGAAACGGCTCGGGCTACAAGTTTTGGAACGATGATTTGTACACGGCTAACACCACCCTCAACTCAACAATGGGCCTACCAACCTCTTTTGATGAAACATCTGTGTTCTTGACCAATCTCAGTAACGTCATGGGGTATGCCTCATGGGGCTCGAACGATGGGTCATGGTCCAGCAACTCGTTGCCAAACGGTGGATTTGACACAGCCAGTACAAGCACTTCGAGTGGGTCAGAGCATTGGGATGCTACGCTTCCTACTCTTTCAGCAGGTGACTCGTTCAATTGGAGTTTACAGACCGACACCAAACAAGGGGGATCCTCCGCATTGGAGGCTGCTGTAGCCGCAGAATGCATGCCCGAATCGGCGCATGGGAAGCCGGGAATATTCTCAGAATTTTTTGACAATACGGGAGTGAGTTTCAATGCTGCCTCAATGCCTTCGTTGATCGATCGAACGCCGGATCACACCAGGATTGAATCTCAACTGGCTTACACTTCAATGTACAACGCCTACCCGGGTTTAGACAATCGCTTCAAGAACGATTGGGGCGCTCGATTTAGCGGGCTAATCGATGTCCCAGATGCCGGGAATTGGACGTTTTACTTGACAAGTGACGATGGCTCAGAACTTTGGTTAAACGACTCGAGTCTGGTGACAAATTATGGTAGCCACGGCATGAGGGAGCGCTCGAACAGCATCATTCTCGATGCTGGTCTACACGATTTTAGAATCGAATTTTTCCAAGGAGGCGGGCCCCACGGATTGACGCTTCACTGGGAGGGCCCAAATCAAAGCAAAGTCTTGATTCCTGCATCAGCGTTCAAGATAGCAGGAGATCGTATTCCTAGTTCTGAAACACTGCAACACCATTGGTCGTTTGAGGACGGCAGTGGGACGCTTGCCAACGACTCTGGGCAAGCCCATACCGATTTCACTTTGCACAACATGAACGCTTCGAACTGGAACACTTGCGTTGACGGTGGATGTCTTTGGTACGATGGAGTGGATGACTACCTCGAAGTTGATGTTCAAGATTGGAATGGTAATTTTACGGTGAGTCAATGGGTGTGGGCAAACAGCACAACATTACCGAATTACGCCTCTGTGTTCGCAGCAGGGACTCAGGCCGGTTCAAACGCTTCCTTCCAACATGCAGTGTTCAATGGTGAGTGGCGGCTGCACAACAATCAAACGCACACCTTCGGGGCAATGAAAGCCCAAAATTGGACTCATCTGGTGACCGTTTTCGAAGCGGGTGTTGCAGAGCAATACCTCGATGGAGTCTTGGTTCGAACCACTTCATTCCCCACTGGGAGCGTGGACACCATCGAATCATACAGGCTAGGTGTGAACCGAGCAGGCAGCACTTATTTCGAAGGCATGATCGATGAAGTGATGATTTGGGACAGCGCCCTAAGCGATGGTGAAGTCACATCATTGCATCGGGACATTTACCTTGATTGTGCGGCGTATTCGGGCAACGGCCAGGCCGTTGCAAGCGTTCAACAAACATTCACCATCGATGAGGAATTTGAAGATCATGTTTGGCTGGCTTCTGGATTTGGGATGAGAACAGGAGATGTCTTTGGAACCTACGAAATCAAGATGGAGGCCTTGGATGTCAACGGAACGGTGATCTCCACAAACATCTCATCTGAGCAAGAATTTACCACGGCGTGGTCTTCAACGACGATGCGGTTCAACCCTCCGGTCAATGCGGTTGAACTTCGGATTACAATTCCTTTGAATTTGGTCGCGACTTCATCGGACGGCTCGGTGTATCTTGACACATTCAAAGTGTATCCTATTCGTCCTAACAATGACTGGCTCAACGGTTCTATTGCTGAAACTGCAGTCTCGACCGGAGGGCGATCGTTCATGATCGGCACGACTTATGGCCAATCTTTAGTGGCTGACCTTCTCGAAGACGGAGCATCTGGTGTCAAAGGCTATGTCTACGAGCCATACCTAACAGCGGTTGGCTTACCAAGCGTGTTGATGGGGGCTTATGCCAGTGGATACAACCTTGCAGAATCCCATGCAGCGGCAAACTTGCAAACCAGTTGGATGGGGGTGACGGTTGGGGATCCGAAAATGGCGCCCTATGCAGATTTGTTCCATGACATCAACATCATTGATGCTCGAGTGCCAGATAACGCCTCGTTTGGCGTCCCAACAACCGTTCAACTTGCACTTGAAAACAAAGGCATGGCAACGGCGAATGGGTCGGTCTTGATTCAAGATATTCAGGGCAACATTGAGTTATACGCTGGTAACCTATCGCTTCCATCAGGTGACACAATCGGGTCAAGAACCCTCGTCAACGTGACCATCACTCCACAAAAGACAGGGTGGATGGATTTACGAATTCGATATGATTCATCTGAAAATGCAAGCGAGCGAATTACCGACAACAACCTCATCACGCTGCGTTTGTGGGTGAATGCGCCACCATCCGTGGATGAAATTTATTGCGATGCATCAACCTACGCTCGTGGAGACAGTTTCATTTGCACGGTTGAAGCGAGTGACGACATCAATGTCACATCGGTGCACCTTTTGTGGACCGTAGCAGCCAATACAAGCAATCTAACAGGGTTGATTTGGACTCAGCAAAGCCTAGGTACACTCGACAGTGTTCGATGGCAAACTTCGATCACACTCCCGACCAACCTAAGCCTCGGTATGCTGGTCATCGAAGCAATTGCAGTGGACGAAAGCCAGCAGGCCACCTCGCGCATTGTTGATGATGTGGCCCAAGTGGTGGATGCACAGGCCCAATGGTTTGGCCCTTATGTCGAGGGTGTTGACTCCGCATCATGGTCTGGCGCAACGCCGCTTCCATACGCACCGACCGGTGGAATCGAGCGCGGGCAACTCACATCGCTTAGGGCGTGTGTTTTGGATGCAGATCACAATCCTGAACTTGACAATGCCTCAATTCTTGCGTCGAGAGGGCTGGTCAGTCACATCACGCACGCACCACAATTGGATTCAAACCACCATTGTTACCTTGGTACAGTTTTGCTGTCAAAAGGAGATTCACTGGATGCGGTTTCATTTGAGGTCCGTGCTCAAAATGGTGCGTTGCTGAGTTCTCGACTGATTGGAGTGGTCGATGTCGCACCGGTTGCGGAATTGACTCTTGTTGACAACAATAACCTCACACTCGACCGAGTCTTGGGCGGTGGCGGTGAATACCTGCAGGTTCAATTCAGCGACGCAGATGACCCTGGTACATCGGTGACTGGGGATTTATCCATCGAGTGGCCTGGGGCAACTGCATTTGTCCTTCCAGTGGATGTTCTTGACATCAATGAGCCGTTCATTGTCGAATTACCCGCACCTGATCAACCGCTTGAGTCGGGGGAATTACGCGTTCAAATCGATGCTACAGGGCGGCATGGTGCAACCCTTCGTTTGGAAGAACAATTTACATTCCTTCTTTCCCCACCCATGGTCATTGAATCGGTTGCGTGTGATGAGAACGGTATTGCCCAATCGCTTCGTTTTGGAGAATCGCTTGTGTTGTATGCTCTTGTGGACAGTGAGCGTCCACTGGAGTTCATCCGAGTTTCAATGTCTCAGTTAGGGTGGTCAGTTATGGCTCCAATGCTTGTGGAGGCCAGCGCAGGGGACGTACCGGCACAATGCCTTCAACACTCAGTTGATGGTGATGGTGATGTTACGTTTGTCGCCTTCCGATTGAGGTTGGATGGCTCTTTTATTGATGGCCAAGGTCAGGTTTCCCTTATGGTAAGGGACATCGATGGTCTTTCAAGCACTCAAACGATGACCATTGATTTCTTCCACGCCGCCCCAATGTTGACAATGGTCCCAATTGCAAACTCAACGGCGGGCGATCGGATTGAACCTGTCGCCTATGTCAGTGATCTAGATGGCCTAAGTGATGTTGATTGTCGGATTGAAACGCTTGACAACACAACCTCGCTCGCCAATGTATCTCTTGAACCACAGGTCAATGCCCCTGCATCCATCAACGGTTCACTTGCTTTCGTGTTCCCGACAACCTCCGCTTTAGCTAACGCAACCCTTTCGTTCACCTTCACTTGCATCGATAGTTGGGGTCAATCTACCTCTGTATCTTCAACTGTATTCCTTCAGGCACCACCTCCGTGCATTGATTGTAAGGATCCCTCATCAGAGGGTAACGATGCAAAGAGTTTCGAATTTAGCGCAATGTTGGCGATAGGCATCGCCCTCCCCTTCCTTCTTCTCACCGTTAGTGTGATTGTCCTTCGTCGCAGGAAAGAAGACGATGCCCCACCGTTATGGGTGGTAGAAGACGCGACACCAGAGTCCGTACTTGATCTTCAAGAGCCCTTCAACCTTGCAGAGGGATCGGCTATTCCGGAGGGTTGGTCATCTGAAGCATACCATCAATGGCTTGAAGGAGGTCCTCCTGAGGGTTGGTCTGAAGAACAATGGTCGTCTTTTGTCGAAGAGCAGTTGTCCTTTTTCTCTCCAATTCCAAGTGATGTGGCGGAGAAGGTTTGAAGTCCCTTGTCGTGTTGGTGGTGTTGAGCACTATGGCGGTTGGATACGTACTCATCAATGTCGCACCAGGAAAGGAGCATGAAGTTTACCTCGCTGTCAAGGACCTGCAGCATGTGGCCGATGCGACCCTTCTCTTTGGTGATCATGATCTGATTGTCAAGCTCGAGGCAGAAAGTCTAGCCACCATTGCGAAGTCAGTGGTTGAATCTATACGCCAAGTCCCGGGGATTATTGATACGAAAACCCTCGCAGGTGCAGAATTGTAACACGCCTTTTTTTCACGGTCGTTTCTTCTTCCTATTTGGCCACTGAATTCAACAGGCATACTGCGCCCTTGTTCACAAAAATCGCCTTCTGGAATGGGGTACTGCGGTCACTATACGGCGCAGTGATGCCTTTAATCGGGGGAAATACTATATACCCGACAGAAATAAAACATATCGGAGGTAATCCAAAATGTCTGATAAAAAATACTTTGTTCTCATGGAGAACGGAAAAGATACGAGCCAGGTTTTTGCAAGCAAACAACCCCGTGGCGCAGCCCTAAAAGCAGCAACCCGCGGACACACGACCATCCGCCTA
>CALKDX010000103.1 GCA_938084455.1 Candidatus Poseidoniaceae archaeon | reverse complement strand
TCCATTCGATTCCGACACCGATGGCGATGGATTACTCGATGGCGTTGAATTGTTCTCAACCAATACCAATCCCCTCGTTCCAGACCTTGATGGTGATGGAGATGGGTACCGCTGGTTCAATGATTGCGATGACAATGACAGCTTGATTTCGCCAAGCGCAACGGAACGTTGGAATGGTGTTGATGATGATTGTGACGGTGAAATCGATCAAAACCTTGACCGCTCAGCGTACATTTCGGCCTTTCCACAAAGTCGTAATCTCAACTTGAACGCCACAAATGATTCTCTTGAGGTTGGTTTGTCTGTTGCGCTTGACATGTCCACAATGGAGAAACTCAATGTTTCAGTCATGTGGTATCGAAACGACACCCTCATTGGTACGGGTTTTAATTTCCAAGAACAAGCGGTCAACTGTTCATCTCCTTCCTCGGACTTCGCACAGTACCTGTGCGACACCAATGGGACGGTCGGCCCTGAATCCATTACCGCCACCCTCAGCGACGACCGAAAGGAACTCAGCGTCACTTGGGCCATCACCTACCAAGTTTGGAATCCACCACCGCCAGAACCCGTAGTCGAAGATAAAGCGGTTGAAAATGAGTCAACACTCATGTCCACGTTGGAATCAAACGCTGTCTTGGTTGCATCCGCAATTGCGTTCATCATTGCGCTTCTTGCCTTTGTCGTCACTCGCCCTCGGCGTCCAAAGCAAGCAAAGCCAAGTCCGTTTACCCAGGCACCTCAATCGTATGTTCCGCCACAGTTTGCTGGAGTCCCATCGGCCCCTGATTTGGGCAACCTGCCTCCTTACGACCCGCGCCGCTGATGTGCTTCATTGGGGCTGTTGAATAAGGCTCCAACCAAGCAACCTTCCTTCATTGGCATCAGCTAATAGGTTCAGTTGATTTGTCCAACCGTCATTGCCATCCCAAGAACGGGACATATCGATGGAAACTGCTCCGTCAGCGTCGCTGGCAAGGCTTGAGAGAATTGAGTTGAGATCTCCGCCAGGAACGACAACCAAGTACCCGACTTCCACTTCAGATTGGTACGCACCATCGGTTGTGAAGAAGAGGTCCGGGCCGGTCAGTTGCCCGAATAGGTTGGCATCAGACAGCCGTTCTTCCATTCCTGATATGTTCAATGTGGACGGGATTGCTTCACGGTTATGAGCAGCAGGATCGTCGAATGAACCCCGTTCCCAATACTCACATGTGGTGTCGTTAGGGGCTCCTGTGAGGTTGAATTTAACCCAACCAGACGTCTCTTCGGTGTTCACCCAAGACATGTTCCATTCGCTTCCTTGGGCAGTGTCTGATGTTGTTGCACGCCAGACATAACCGCCATCGTCCAGTGCACTAGCAGCGCCAGGAGCGACACCTTGGAAGTAGTCGAAGCATTGGATTGCCTGTTCGAAGGTGTGCGTTCTCATGGTTGATTCGTCAGGCATGTGCACTCCGTTTGACCCCCAAGAAATGAGGTCTGAATCATCGATTTGAATTTGATTGGCTTGCGGCCTTGAGGAATAGGAACGGCCCAAATCAAGTTGCTTTTGGCCGCGTTCAACGGTTGTTCGTTCGAAGACATGATGCAATTCCAAATCGCCTTCAGGCAACACCAAATCGTTGAGGAGTTGTGATGTTGTTGAGCAATCTTGCTGGTTAGTTTGAGAACTTGAAATGATCACATCGACCTTTTGCTTTGCAGCCCACGGGTTGCCTTCCTCGATCCACAATTCCATCGTGGCAGAGCCTAAGCAGTATGTTTTGATGTCTTGATGCGTTGCAACCACTTTCCAAGCAGGGCTGTTCGAGAATTCGTCGTTGCCCACGACGCGCCAGTCCCAGCCGTTGCTGCTGCCTAAGGCTCCAGTCTCAATCATGGTGTTCCCCAACAAATCTTCGATTTCGATGGGTTGTAACATCATGGCCAACCCAGGAGCAAGGGTGTCCAAGCCGCCAAGAAGGCCCCCAACACCGTAGGAGACCGTTGTACCACGATAATCAGCGGGAATAGAGGGCAGTCGCAATTCCCAATCTGCTTCGGTAGAAAGCAAGGCTCGTTCGCGCAATTCGGTGTATTGTTTCGTTTCGATTTGCGCACTCCCTTCAGCACTTGTTCCAAACGTGCTGCATCCACTGAGCACACCTGGGGGATAAGTTGTGATCTTGAACCGGTCAAGGGTGTTGCTGTTGACGCTTTCAACGGCAAGCCATTGACTTCCCATGCCGCCTTTTGCAATCACCGCACCAAGGCGATCAGTTGACCCTTCTGCCAACAATTGGTCGGTCCCTCCCTCGGTGATGGAAAGGGTCCCATCACCCTCGAACTCCAAACGAATCTTACATGTTTCATCGTCCGAATCAAGTTGGTCCAACACCAACGATACATATTCTTCAGTGGCCACGAAGGTGCCTTCGGTGACGGTGTAACGCATCTCATCACCATAGCGCAATTGGTCCGCAGTAAACGGTTCGAGCTGGTTGTTGATGTAATAGTAGCCACCAGCACCGAGGATGATGAGCGTCATTAATGCCGCTGCAACTTGAGGCCGCTTGATGATGTCCATCAAGGTCGCGGGTTCAGCGTTTTTGCTCTTCGGTTTGACCTTGACCGGTTCAATGACCGTTTCTTCAACAAGAACGGCCTCGAGAATTTCAGCTTCTAGGACCTCTTCTTCATCTGCTTTTACCGGTGCTGCAACTTCCTTCTCAGGCTCAACATCGGGCGTGAGTGTGTCTTCATCTTCCATGGAGAGGACAACCTCCTCTTGTTGAAGTTCTTCTTCAGGCTTTGATTCAGTCTCTTCTGGAAGTCCGACCTCGCCTCGAGCAAGACCAGCCTCCATCAAACGCTCGACAAGATCGCTTTTCTTTCCCGATGTGGGGAGGTCATTGAGAATGCACAGGGCCTTCAGTTTTGCAACCGTCAAAGTCGATGGAACATCATCGCTCATGTTTGAACCCCAAACACGCCCTGACGCCTATCCCTTTCAAGGGTGGCGCTCGTTGAGCAGGACGAAGAGAGGGTTTCAACGGCTCAATGGAGGTTCGGTTAGCCTTGATGTGGGGCGTACGTGCCATCTTCATTCTTGACATACACCGTTTGGTCATAGGAGCCATCGGGCATCTTTCGGAAATAGTAACCGTTCTCTGCTGGCTCATACACTGCCTCAGCACTTTGTTCATCAGCGCTTGCCTCAGCAACGGGCTCAGATTGTGGGGGGCCTGATGGTCCATCTGCGGGTGGGGGCCCCGCAGGACCGGCAGGGCCGGGTGGACCAGATGGTCCGGCGGCGATCCGTTCGTTTGAAATTGATGCGAGCACTTTGGCTTCAGTTGTTTCCAAATCCTTCTCGAGCATGCTCTTGACAGAATCACCATGGCGTTGCGCCCCAATAAAGGCGAAGGCAGACAACCCAAGACAAACCACGCCAAAGATCCCAGCAATCACTTGGTTTGGATAGACTGCGCCATCAATTGTCATTTTGGTTGCGCTGTCGCCAATGTTGTTGCCATTGCTGTCAACAAATTGTACAATCACGCAATAATGGCCCGAATCGAGCTGGAAGTCGAAGGTGTATTCGCCACCCGCAACAGGGGTTTCATCGAGCAATTGGTACTGGTATGCGTGGTCGTTTCCATCCCTTGCTTTTTCAGTTTCTGCACCCAAATTCTTAGCACAGTCCTTCTCTTGAAGGGCGTAAGCAGCCAAATTCACATCGAGAGCTGCAGGAGGGTTCTGCACCTCTGCGTCGATGGTTAATGGTACATCCATGAAGTCTTCACCAGGAAGCGATGGGCCCCAGACCCAACCAATATCCTTCTCGGCGGAATTGGTAAATCCGTCGTAAGTTTCGTCAAATGACATTGGGAACAGTGCGAAACCGAACATCAAAACAGCAATGCCAAGCCACAAAAACACATTCCATCGAGACTGTTTCAGAGCCTCTTGGCGTTGTTCGAGCGTCATGGCTTCAACAGCCTCATCGCGGTCTTCATCAGGCCCTGCAACTTCCGGTTGCGCCTCAACCTGCTCTTCTGTCATGATTCCCCCGATTCCGAGCGAGCACTTGAAAGGCGCGTTCCATCGTCGGTAAATTATGAGCGCGGAGGGGGGGGCCAATCGCGACAGCGAGTTTTCCAACTCCGATTTGCGCTTGGCGATTCTCTCGAGGGGTCCACGATTATACAGCACACGGCGCTTGGTCGAAGAAGCCAGGAAGCGAGGATTGGACCCTTATGTGGCCGATCCAATGAAATTTTCACTGTTTGTGGCCGATGGAAGGATTGACGTTCTTCACAATGGAGAGCCGTTTAATTTCGATGCAGTCATTCCACGCATTGGCCATTCCATCACCAAACATGGCGTCGCAGTTTTGCGCCATCTTGAGCAGCTGGGCATTTGGACGGCCAACAGCGGCGGTGGGATTTTACAAAGCAGAGATAAGTTGCACGCATCACAAATCCTTGCCCGAAACCGGCTACCAGTTCCCCGGACGACCTATGTCCGCGAAATCATCGATGTCGAAACGGCCGTCGATTTCGTCGGCGGCCTCCCAGTAGTCATCAAGGTCACTCAAGGCACACAGGGCCAGGGCGTTTTCCTTCGCCATACCTTAAGGGAGGCAAAGAACCTGGTGCAAGGGCTTTTGTTAACGGGGCGTGCCGTTTTGGTCCAAGAATACATTGCAGAATCCCATGGAAAGGACATCCGTGCCCTTGTCGTTGGCGACCGTGTTGTGGCGAGCATGCGCCGCCGTGCCCGCGGCCGAGAATTTCGCTCAAACTACCACCTCAACGGGACGGTTGAAAACGTCAATCTCACGCCCGAGTTTGAGGAAGCAGCCTGCCGAGCTGCACGGGTTCTCGGCCTGCATGTTGCCGGTGTTGACCTGCTCGAGTCCGATGAAGGACCGCTTGTGTTGGAAGTCAATTCTTCTCCAGGGTTGGAAGGCATAGAGAAGGCAAGTGGAGTCAATGTCGCAGGCGAGATCATCGATTACGTGATGTCAGAAACAGAATTTTCGGAGGTTGACCTCGATCAATTGCTTCGAACGGTTCCTGGCGCAGGGGTGCTTTCTCTGCAAATTCGGAACCATCCTAACGTGGTGGGCAAACCGCTGGCAAGTTTGTTCAAATCCGGCTCTGAGATTCCAGTCTTTGCCTTGTCGAGGGACAACACGTTGATCTGGAATCCTCCCAATGAAATACAGTTGCGTTGGGATGACATTCTGGTTTGCTATGGTGAACTTACGGCCTTACGAGCATCGCTTCGCCAAGCGATTCTGGATGTCCCGAGCGAGGCATTTAGCCTCGATGAGCCGGAAGAAACCAACGCATGATTCGGCGGTTTTCAATCACCCATGAGTTTCTTTTCACATCCACGCGTTCGCGCGATGGTTTGATATGGGGGCGTACATTACTGAAACTGCTCTTCGGAGCACGGGATGCACACCCGCTTCGGCGGGAGGCGGTGAACGCCAATGGAAAAGCGGAGAACTTACGAGCGGCAACGCAAGGCGCTGAAACCAAGCCAAAGCAGGCTTGTCGCGTCCAGCGTGGATTTGCCGCCTCGCCTTGTCCACATGGCAGGACTGCCATGGGTGACATGCTACCGTCAAGCGTTGCGCGCTGAAAACAAATCTGAAAACACACAGAAATCCTACGCCAGTGGCTTGAGGGCCCTCGTCGAGACCACACTGCCTCACGAGAATGTGCTCGATGAAGCGGGATACAATGCCATGACTGTCGAAGCCTTGGCAGAGCGAATGGAACCCTTGAACGGGCGTCTGGATCGTTGGACGCTTTCTCTTTCGGAACTTCGACCAACCACATACAACGCTCGTTTAGCCGCAGCACGTCATCTCCTGAAGTGGCTTGGACACCGCTGGCCAGACCACCTCGTAAGAGCCCGAACTGGACGACGCCTGCCGCGCACATTGACTCGCCGAGAGATGTCGATGGTGCTCGAATCCGCTGCCACAAGCGAAGATCCCGTGGCTTCCCTCGTGGTGACGATGATGTTGGATACCGGACTTCGAGTGAGTGAAGTGTGCAACCTTGACATCAACGACATCGATTTGGAAGATGGTTCTGCTCGGGTGTTTGGAGGAAAAGGCGACAAGGATCGCCTGGTCCTGTTTACGCGCCGAACCCTTGAACGAATTCACGCCTGGATCCCAGTGCGGGAATCTCGGCGAAAGGGCGACGATTATGCTTTTTTGCTGAACTCCGCAGGTCGGCGCCTGCAACCTCGAGGCGTCCAACGGCTGATGGATCATCTCGCAGCAGATGCTTCTCTACCGAAAGGAAAACTGACACCCCACGTGCTTCGCCACAATTTTGCGACAGGGCTTTTGGAGCGAGGTGCAGACTTAGTCACCATCCAGCGCTTGCTTGGCCATTCAAGCATCGCGACCACCCGAGTGTATCTTGAAATTTCAGATCAAACCCTGAGGGAAGTCTATCACCGAGCCCAAGCCACGCGTGAAACTCTTGAAGCAGCAGCTGAAGCCAGTGAAACGGTCGACAGTGTCGAAGAAAACACGCCATCAACCAGTGCATTTGGCGTAGAGTGATTAGGTTCGCTTTGCTTTTCGTTTTGCGATAAAAGCCGGACCTGCCCATGCTCGCTTGGGAACGACGCCCTGGCCCGAGTGACCTTCAAGCGGGCAGAATTTGCCAGAGCGACAGCGAGAACAATTTCCCTTAGGAGGGACTTCAACCGCTTTCCGCAATCGGCCGTACTTTCTCCTTGGCATTGCTAAGTTGTGAATCACGACGGCTTTCAAGCATAGCGATGCTTGACGAGGTTGAATCTCACTTTTTGTTGAACCATGGCATGTCGCGCACGCTTCGTGGGACCTTGAGAGTGGCTCCCTTTCGTCCGTCATCGGATTTCTTAGAAGGTACGGTCATGCTGGTGGCGTCTTTGGCTTTGGCGACTGTCTTTTCGGCCACTGCTTTGGCTTTGCTTGCGGTGCTTTTCGCCTTACCTTTTGCCTTTGTTGCGGTCTTCTTAGCAGCGGCAGTTGCCTTCTTTGCTGATGTTTTTGAAGCAGATTTGGCCTTTGTTGCTGTCTTCTTTGCCGCCCCAGTCACCTTGTCAGCCGCCTTGGCAGCAGCACTGATTTTCTTAGCAACAGCAGCACTGACTCCAGCGTCTTCGATCTTCTTTACGCCGGCGCTGGCCAACTTCCCAACGGTGTCTATTTTTGCTGAAACGAGCTTCTTTGCTGTAGCAGCGCCCACGCCAGGAAGTGCGGTTAATGCTTCAATCTTTGAGGAACCCTTCTTGGCAGCCATAGTCTCACTTGCCACTCCATGCAAGGTGACGCTCTTCAATACTTCTCCCTCAATCGAATCATATCACCGTTGCATTGATGGGTCACTCGATGAACCGAGGGGACAAGAGGGGGGGGATGATGCACGAAACAACAAGGGTGTTTGCCCAGGTTCTGCGCGCCGATGCCCACCACAAAGTCGAACTTGACTCCAATCTTTTGCGACCGAAAGGGTTCGCACTCCCGAGCAACACGGTCTATCTTGGGGATGTGGCCATTGCGCTTTTAGCCAGCCTCACACAACCGGAAACACCTCATTTTTCAATGCCTCCAAAATTCAACGAGCAACGATGGACAATGAACACCACGAGCGGGACGCTCAGCGTTCGAATTCTTTCAGATTCCTACTGGGGTTTTGGGTTGTTTAATTCCGGTTATGTGAATGTGATCGAATTGACAGGGCCATTCCAAGAGCGCATGCGGGTTCTGTTTGATCTCAGTGCCTCACTTGGCCACAACCCATGGGAATTCAAGCATCGCAGGTCGGCAACCAAATGGCTAAACAAGCACCATCAAGGATCGAGCCTCGACGGCAATGAATCTTCATGGAGAGAAGGCATGGCGTCTGCACGTGCCGCTTTTGAAGCATCGATCGAAATAATCAAACAGCGTTCTGTTGAAGTGGCGAAACGGATGAAGGAACATGAAGGCAGTGAGGGATGGATCCTTGAGAAGGCTCAAGCGTCCTTTGCAGCAGCAGAATTTGATCTAGGAATCGCTCGGAATGCCCTTGCAGATGACAACGCCCCCGGACTCGAGCGTGCGCTCGCCCGCGTCGAAGCATCGTTGATTGAAGCAGATCCATCAACAGAACTTCTCAGCTCAGACTATCAAGCATCCATGCCCGATGGGATGAACCTGAGAACCCAATCGAGCGAACACTCAGTCCCGTTGGACGAACTCGAAATTGTTGATCTCACAGTTCGGAGTGAAGAAGAAGAGTGATTTCTCCATGTTTCATCGCCGCGTCGCGTTGATAAAGGGGAGGCATCTCGCAGAGATTGGTTCACATGGCTTCTAAGAAGAAATCCGATGGCAGCGGAATTCAGCAAGCAGCAGGTCTTATTCGATACTTCGATGAAGAATCTGAAGACGCATGGAAGATCACTCCAGGCCAAGTGTACTTTGCTTGTATCGCCCTCGGTGCCTTCTTTTACCTTGTTAACCAAGGTGTCGTTGGCGCAATTCTTGACCTCTTCTGAGCCATTCATCCGCTCACAGCGGCTGAATCATTACGATTCTGTGCTCTTTGATTGCCATGCATTTTGCGACTTTCATAGCCGTTTCCATGTCGGTTGTGGCACCGATGACCTTCTCACCATCTGATTCGTGTAAAATGAGTTTGTGAGTGAGGTTATGAAGGGCGCCTTCTTCAATGCGCTCAAAGACCCAATGTTCGTTTTCGATGCGAACCATTGCCGGGATTTCCACCAAGGGCCCCATTGCTTCGCCGATGCGTTCGGTTCTTGTTTTGAGGCCACGTAGATCTCTCAAAGGGCTCCAACTGCGCCGTCTCACGTTTGTTTTCACTCGTTTGTTCTGCTCAACGCCTTCTCTAAATGCTCGTGCCATTTTGGGTCCCATCCCATGAAATCCTCGGATTTCAGTCTGGAGGCTTCCTGATTTGCTAATAAGAAGCGCGACGATGGATGCCGCCAATGTGCCGGTTTTACAAGGCCTGTTGCGGCGCTGATGGTTTGTGGATGAGCATGCCTACATGGGCGACTGCTAACACCGGCAACGCAGCGAAGAGGGACACTAAGGGGCTATTGCCCGTGAAGAGGGGGAGGGCCAGTGCAGCAACAGTAAGTCCAACCATCGGAACTGTCACGAACGCTGCCGATGGCGATGCGACATCCCGCTCAACCATCCAAGGCACAACCGCACTCCATGCAAGGCCAATCCATACGCCTGCGATTAAAAAAGCACCAAAAGGTGTCAGGGACATAACCAACATGGGCGTAAGCAGCCCCATCAT
Source organism: Candidatus Poseidoniaceae archaeon (assembly GCA_938084455.1). GTDB lineage: Archaea > Thermoplasmatota > Poseidoniia > Poseidoniales > Poseidoniaceae > MGIIa-L1. Next base: position 4,725 of record CALKDX010000103.1, on the reverse strand, counting down.
TCGAAGCCACCAGGTTTCGGGACGAGGGGCAGCATCAAAACCGAGGGTTGGCATAAATTGAACCAAAAGCATCGAACCCAACACCCCTGTGCACAACCAAAACCCGAGCAATGCAGCACCTGTACCGTTCGAGAAGAGAGTGGAATGATTGAGCAGGAGCGAGGCACTTGCCGTCATGAGGGTTGCAACAGTGGCAAAAGTAGCAATCAAAGCGATGCTCCGTCCTTCTCCGTGCAGTAAACGAGCTTCAATTCGCCGCGACGGATACAGCACAGAGGTGAGGACTACGACGGCATGAATCATCATGAGCAGGGCCATTGCATTGGTAGGCTCTGAAAGATCAGCCATCCAAGCGGTCCAAGCCAGCGGCTGGGTTGTGAGCCAGACCAAACTCAGTCCAATCAGTGCGAGGCACTTGATGGATGCCTTCTTGCCCAAGGCATCGAAGTCCACTTCGATGCTGTACACGCTTGAAGCAGCAAACAATTCGCCCCCAAACATCACCAGCAATGAAAACAGCAGCGGCAAAAGAGCGTTCGAAAGCGGTGGTGCATCAATTGAGCCTTGCTGAGGTAATGGCTGGCTTGCAGTGTAAGCTTGTTCGGGAAACAGCACCATGATTCCTAAGAGCAAACATAGGGCGCAGAACATCATCATGCGCTGCTGAACAATGCGGCCGGCTTCGTTGCTCATTGCTTTCACACTTGGGAGATGGATTGAGCAAACGGCGAACGTTGTTGCGGCAAAAGCAGCCAATTCGATGCCCCCTTGGCCGGCTACGACGAGGCTCAATCGTTCGGAAAGCGCCGCTCCTTCGGGAAGGTATTGCAGCACATCCATGTGGGTGGAATCCATGGTCAGAATGGAAGTGAACCGATGAATAAACAGTCCAGCAAACAACGCAGGCGGGGTCCAATGGATGATGGGAGAGAGAACCTTTTTCCCAAAGGTCGCGTCATTCTGTCCACCTTTTTCAAGAAAGCCGATGACGAGCCATGCACACAACAGAAGCGCAACGAGAGGGAAAAGCCACGGCATGGTGTCCCCCAACATGATTCACACCACGCGGACTCACCCCTTGAGCATGGCGGAAGCAACATAGTGAGGCGGCCGAACCCCGATGCATGGCGCGAGGGGAATGGCAAGAGCAAGACCTTCTTGCCGAGGCAAAGGGGACGCCACTCGCAAATCTTGCAGCGAACTTAGGTTTAGATGTCGATGCTTGGCTCCAATACGCCACAGAAACCCTGCCTGAAACGTTCAGGATTACACCAAATCGCTACGATCAAGCGTGGACTGAAGGCATCTTACGTTCGATTGGTGGCAAGCCATTGTCATGGGCAGAGAATGAGTTTGCTTGGCAGATGCCATTTGGACGAGGGCAAGCCCCCGAAGGTCGTGCCAAACACATCATGGCCCTGCTTCATGAGTCGGGGCGAATCACTCGGCAAGAAGCTGCAAGCATGCTGCCTGTTCTCGTGCTCAACCCGACATCTGGTGAATTGGTGCTCGACATGTGTGCAGCCCCAGGTTCCAAAGCAACGCAGATTGCGGAAGCCATTCACCCAGAAGGCGTGGTGATCGCCAACGAACCGGCCTCTGGGCGCGTCAACATGCTTGTCTCAAACCGAGGGCGACTCGCCATCTCAAACATGCTCATCAATCAGCAGGATGGCCGACATTTGGGCCGAATCCCGCCGCCCGGGTACGATGGAATTGTCGCTGATGTGCCCTGCACAGGTTCAGCAACATCTCGGAAAAATCGCAACGTGTGGTGGAAATGGACTCCTAGAGATGGTCGAAGTTTGTTCAATCTCCAAGTTGAAATCGCATTCAGGGGTGCGAATCTTCTCAGACCTGGTCACAAACTTGTCTATTCCACATGCAGCATGGATCCTTGTGAAAACGAGGCAGTGGTGGCGGAACTCCTGCGTCGCGCACCATGGCTTGAATTGATTCCTATCGACCGCGCAAACCTAGGAAATCTCACACTCCACCCAGGCCTCAACACATGGGATATTCTCGACCAAGAGGGCAACGCATACTCGCAATTAGATGCAAAAAACGCACCCTCAATCCACCCATCACACCTTTCGCCGAGCCACAGAACGTTGCTGAGCGACGCCATGGACATCGAAATCGATGCTCAATTGGAGGCTGAAATTGAGGCAAACCTCCCTCACTGTGTGCGCCTTTATCATCACGACAACGACACTGGTGGCTTTTTCGTCGCTCAATTGCGGCACAAACCAGAAGCAACACCACAAAATGTTGCGCGCTCGTTTGTTCCCAAGAGGTTCCAAAACCCAGATTCGGGGTGGGTGCCACTGGTGCTCGACCAACCTCGCCCAAACCGCCATTCAATCTTCCCTGCTCCAACCGAAATCATCGAAGAAGTTCAGCAACGTTACGGCATCAATGACAGCGATTGGTCGTGGTGGCACAGAGGAAAACGCCTCAACATCGCCCCAAAACTCGTCGAGGAACGAATATTCAATCAACAGTGTCCCAACAAACGTGGAAACCTTTGGCCCGCAGGTACTTTTCATCCGCTCAAATTGATTCATGTTGGCCTTCCTGCCTTTACACAGAAAAGAAAAATTTGGCGTTCTCGCCAAGAATCTGTACCAGCACTCAGAAGCCTCATGACCGCACCGATGCATGAACTCGCCCCGGACACATTACGTCGCATGCTCCAAGGATGGGCACCTCTCATGGAAGAGTACACCACTGAATTTGGCCCGCTCGAAGAAGTTGGACCGGTCTTGATGTCGTGCACCTTGCCGTGTGGGCAAGCCTTTGTTTCAGGTTGGGTGGGCGCGAGGTTGACCTTGATGATCGATCGAATTGGCAGGAATGTGTTGAGGATGAAACTCGAAATGCCGCCGGAACCCGTTGAAGAAGAGTGAGGTGAAGACATGCGTGCAACGATGATCTTGGTAATCGGATTATTGGTGCTTGGCACACTCAATGCGCCTTTCTCAGAGGCAGCTTCAACGGAAGAAACAGGCGTATCAAAAGCAATTCCTGAGGCACAGGCCCCATCGGTATTGTTGGTTGAATCCTTCCTCAGCCCACAAGCAGAGCGAGTTGGCGAGTCTGCTGAAGGGGTTCAACTCACATGGTGGCCATGGAGCGATGAAACTGGTTCAAATTGGCCCGACGATGACGCCAAAGCAAGAATCGGACAACTTGGATTAAGCGGTGAAGCCGGCACTCTCTACAACGGTCAAATCGACTTGCAAACGGCCACCGCTATGCAATTTCAAACACTTTTGATTGAGTTGGAAGGCACGATTGAACTGGTCCGTGAGGAAACTGGCGACGTATCGCTTTCAATCGCAGTTGAGTTGACGCCCTTGGTGAACCTAAGCGACTCGACGGTCGTCTCCATTCTCATCAGCGAAGATCGCTCAATGGATCACCACGGGCGAGTTACCGAACATTTGGTACGCGACATGATGCCACAGGTCGGGTTCTCAGTTGACGCAAACAACGTCACTAAAACAACCTGGAAGGTTCCTTCAACCCATTTGGCTGCCGCAGGCATTGATTTCGAAGAACAACCGCATGGTTGGCACATCACCTTCGCCTTCTTTGGCGATCTCGAGGGAGGTGAGGAAAACCGGTTGCTTGGCTTGTATCACACTTCGGCCCCTACCTCATGGGACTCAACTGCGCCTTCGGATTTCTTCGTTCCGATGTTCTTGCTTTTGCTTTGTGCCGTTGTCGCCTCTGGCGCTGTAATGGGTTCGTTCAAGCGCGAGAAAGGAATGCCAAAAATCGACGCTCAGTGGACATCAAGCGAACCACCTTCGATTCAGTTCCGCATACTTGCTGGAACACAACCACTCTCGCTTACCGGTTGCACAACCGTCGACCCGTGGGCCATTCGAGGCGGATTCAAACAGGTCAGTATTCCTGCAAGCCGTTCCCATGAATTCGCAATTCGATTCAAACAAGCGGAGCCTGAAGATTGCCATATTTCGCTAAGCGTTGAGGTTGAAGAATTAGGCGCTTGGACTCAATACCTCCGCCTTGCATCGCCCCACGAAGCGCTCCGAAGCGTTGAAATTGGTGAGCACGAACCAAGCAGTGGTGAAGATGCATGAACCTCGATGACACCGACCGCGCCATCCTCGAGGTCTTGCTCGAAGACGCCCGAACAAGCCAGAGAGCGCTTGCTAGGAAGGTCGGAATCGCACAAGGGACGGTGTTGAACCGCCTCCGTAGACTGGAAGATCTTGGCGTCATCAAAGGATACAGCGTTATGCTTGACCCAAGCGCTTTGGGCTGGTCAATGACGATTATGGCGGGGCTTCGAATCGTCAAGGGGCAAATGATCGATGTTCAAACACAAATCGCTGCAGACCCGAGGGTGTTTGCCGTTTATGACGTCACGGGAGATTGGGATTCAATGGTGCTTGCTAGGGTCAAGGACCGAGCCGACTTGGACGATTTGACCAAGACGGTGTTCACTCTTGAAGGGGTTGCAAGGTCGTATACGCACGTGGTTCTGAACACGGTGAAAGAAGACGGCCGTACCCGACCGGTCCCCCATGAGGATTGAACATCATTCGATGGGTCGTTCATCGTATTCGTCGATGAAGGGCCCGAGATCGTAGGCCATTCCTTTGAGGGATTCAAGCACCCTCGTCTCGGGCTTTAATGCCCGCATCAACACATTGCGTAACTCTTCTGAGATTTTCACATCCATGCTCTCCA
>CALKDX010000102.1 GCA_938084455.1 Candidatus Poseidoniaceae archaeon | reverse complement strand
ACCATCCAATCCTTTGTTGCTTGGTTGTGCGTCATGCCCACCTCTGCTTCGCTGATCATTGATGCGGCTACGTCGACGACCAATCCATGTGATTTTGCTGAATTGTTTTGTGATTGAGCGAGCAAGGTGAACGAAACCACTGTGTCTGGGGTTGCTGTCGATGGAACGGTCATTGTGAGGCCAACCATCACAGGAGTATCCGGGCGAACGAGGATCGATTCCGATTGAGTCCATGACAACTGAACCATCCATTGATCTGGCAAGCCTAAATGGTCCAGTGAGAGGTCAAACACATCGGTTGCATCTCCAATGTTTCTTACTTCTATTTCGAATGGGCAAGTGTAGCCCGGCGGGCATGATGGACGTGTTTCGGGCTGTATGATCAATGGTTCACGGTCCGGTAATACTTGGTATTGAACCGGTAATGTCGTGTTGACGGATTGATATTGACTTGATGTTCCTATGAACGTCATTTGTTCAAATCCGGTTGTTGAGTTTTCATCCGGCTTTATTTTTACATCAATGGTTTTGCTTTCTCCCGGTGCTAGCAAGATCCCGGTTTGTTCGTTGATCGAAACACCTGTTTGATGAGCGAAATAAACCTCCCAATCGGCCGGTAATTCTTCGACAGAAGGAAGCACATAATCCGAAATGTTTCCATCGTTGGTTAAGCTCACGCTCACCGTACCCCATTCATTTGGCAAGGAACCCGTTGTGGATACACCTGATGATGAAAGTGCATATTCGATCGGCTTGACTTTTTGGTCATACACAATAACAATGTCATCCAGCCAAAAGCCCACATCATTGACTGATGCGTCGGTTGTAAGGACAAACCTAAATTTTGTTGAGGGTGAAAATCCATTCTGGGGAGCAGGAATCAACGGTGATGATGTGCCTTGATTGTTGACAGAAAAGGTTTGCCATGATGCACCATCAATGAACACTTGGTCTATGGTTCCGGAGATTGTAGCAAGTTCTGTGCTCGTTCCTGCGTTGTTTTGGACATAGACTTTCAATTCATCACCTGGTTGCGAACTTCCGGTGTAAAAGAACGAGATGCCATTGGTCTGAAGAGGCGCTATGACTGCGTCAGACATATCGAAGGCTGGTGTTTCAAGAACACTCGATGTTGATGCAGAATAGGTCGACACCTCACCATTTCCGGCGTGACACGCAGTTCCTTGAGACAACGATGTATCGGTGCTAATTCCCCACTCATTGGTGGTGGTCCACTGTGTGAGATCATCGCAATTAAAGTAATGAGATGCCACTGTAAAATGACGGTTTCTTTGGTTATTTGATGGGACGTCATCGAGGATCGTAGAAGTGCCAATCACCTGGATCGAGTGGTTTCCAGAGTAAGTAGGGGTAAAGGTGAACCCGATGGAATTTGACGCACCACCAGACAATCCTGCCATTTGTTGAGTGATGTTGACCATCTCAAAGAGCTGGTATTCATTGTGAAGAACCTTCAAGTTCACATCAATGGTACCGGATGGACTTGTTCCCTGGTTTTCTAACGTCACTTCAGCATAAATTGGGACGTTGACAACCGCGTCGATGACATACAATTCAGCAGGCCGGTTGAATGCAGGAATGGGGTGGTTGGAAGAGAACATTCGGTACTTCCCTTCATCCACACTCGATGTGTATGAAAAGGATGTATTCGTTACTGTAACATCGACACCTGTGGCTTTGGCATTGCTCTGCAGAGGAGATTCTTCTTCAGGCGCCAATTGGGCGTTTGGACTTGCAGTGCCCATAACAAACAGAAGAACCAACAAAATTGCGGGGGCTCTTTTCATGGCGCTCGCTTTGCTACACCGCTTCAAGGTATATGAGGAGAGTGGCTCATTCATTTTCCGAAGTTGATTCACGCCCTAGAGCATTTTCGACGTCGTCTTCGGACTGTTTGAGTTTGACAGCATCTCGCTTCTCCTTTGCATTGGCTGCCCAATACACGGTAAACGACGGGACAAGAACCATTGAGAAACATCCTGCAACGGCCGCTAAGGCCCACAAAAATTCAGTGGCCGCATCAACAGAAAACGGTTCTATGGTTGCGAATTCTTCATTCACGGTGCTGATGCTCATTGCAGGTGCAGTTGTCCGGTTGCCTTGCTCAATGATCTCAACCCTAAGAAGCGAGGGTGAGTGATCATATTCAATCGCCCTTTCAGCCTTAACTTGCGCATCTTCAATGGTTTGGGCGTAGACAGTACCGTTTGAACGTCGGGCGGGATCCGTGCTTGTCAGGGCATTGATTCGCACATCGCCACCATCCTCGGCAATGTAGGAGTGAGAGTTGTTCTTTTGGCAGGATTCTCTGCAACTAAATCCATCAGCATCTGCTGTGCCTAGGAGGGGATGGCTGAATAAGCCCGCACCATTGATGAGGCGGACCTCGGCACCGTTCGATACTTCTGCTGCAGTCAAATTCACCCAAGTTAAATTGGCTCCATTTGCGGGCACTGACCATGTCCAAGTTGTTATGTTCTGGTCTGCTTGGTAGATACGGGTGGGTTCAATTCCATCGTGAATGGTGGTTTCAGCATCGGTATCGTAGAGGTAATAGGAAGGGGAGACTGTAGCACCGTAAACAGCGTATGAGAGCATGAAAATAAGAGTGAAAGAGAGTCCTAACAGGGTTCTCAACAGGTTCGGATTTTGGGCTAAAGCCTTCCTCATTGCTGCAAGCACGAACACGCCCTTCATCAACCCTTGTCTGCCCCATGCATCTAGCGAGAAAACGCCACACGGCGTGAGTTGTTGGACGCCTTAGCACCCGCTCTCTTCATATAGGGGCGTAAGGTCGGCAAATTGCTTGGTGTATTGTCATGACGACTCTCTATGATATCCCCGCAGAACTCTTGAACCCTGCACT
>CALKDX010000101.1 GCA_938084455.1 Candidatus Poseidoniaceae archaeon | reverse complement strand
GTTCGCGTGACGTTGAGTTTCCCCAAAGCGTCGGCGGCCAAGGCGTCAACACCGGCTTGGAAGAGCAACAATTCAGGTTGATGCTCAAAGCAGAGGTCCAACGCTTCCTCCACTGCCTCGAGGTAGCGTATGTCACCACTTTGAGATGCGATTGGGAGATCATAATCGCTGCTTGCCTTTCGAAATGGGAAGTTCACATCGCAATGAACCGACACAGTGAGCGCTTCTTGAACGTGTTTGAGTGCGGTTGCTGTGCCGTCTCCCTGGTGGACATCAAGGTCGAGCACGGCCACACTTCGAACGTTGAGGTTGTGCAAAGCGTGAAGCGCGCAGACGGCAAGATCGTTGAAAACGCAATAGCCTGAGCCGAAATTTCGGTGTGCATGGTGCGTACCTCCAGCCATATTCGCTGATATCCCACCGAATTGGACCGCGTGTTCAGTCGCCTCCAAAGCGCCACCCATCAGCAAGAGGGTTCTTTGCACCATGTCTTCAGTCCATGGCGTCAACCCGATGCGTTTGATCTCCTTCTCCGTCAGGGTGCCTGCTAGGAAGCGGTCGACATATTCTGCATCATGGGCCAACAAAAGATGCTCTCGCTTGATGGGTTTTGGCGTGTGAATTTGGATGAATGGATCCCCTTCAGCATGTTCTTGCTTGGCTGAACGGTATGGTGTGAGGCGCTCAAGCACCCGCACATATCGATCCCGAGGAAATCGCGCGTCAGGATGAATGCCATCGGTGTAGAGCGGGTGGTACCACATCGGAAGGCCGCTGTGGCTCAAGAGAATCACTCCTCAGTATGCATCAATAAAATTCAGAACATGAAGGGCGTCAGGCCTTTCGCCCTTCGTCCCACATCTCTTGCATGCTTCCATCTTGAAGCATTTCTAGAGCGATGTCAGATCCGCCAATCAGTTCACCGTGGATGAACACTTGTGGCATGGTTGGGAAATCTGACCAAGCGCAAACTGAAGGAATGGCACGTGGGTCTGAAAGAATGTTGACGGCAGCAAACGGCTCACCGACTTTCTCAGAAAACTGTTGCATCACTTGTGCAGCACGGTTCGAGAAGCCACACTGTGGTTGATTCGGGTTGCCTTTCATGAACAACACCAGTGCGTGTTCATCGACGATAGCTTGCAATTCTTCAGGTGTCCAATCCATTCATTTCACTCCTTCTTGTTTTTGTTGATTCGGCGAATATGTACGCCTTGTCCGCCCCCGTGGGGGTCGAATGCTGTGTCGCCAGCCACTTCGGCTTGGGCGGGGGTCATGCACTTGAGGTCAAGCGCGTGAACAGGATGTGGGATGTGCTGTTTCATGACGGCAAGCACGGTCTTTTGGCGTTGCAACGGACGAATCCCATCAAAGGATTCTGAAATGACGCGCACGTGAAAGTGGTCTCCAGACCCGTGCAGGTCAACGACTTCAATCACCGCTTCGGGAACCGCCTTGCGCACTTCTGCCTCGACCCACTCGCTGCTGACCATGCTGACGCCTCATCTTGGCCTGTCAGTTGATGGCTTTGAACCTGCGCTCGGTCAAGCGATGCTTGAAGGGCTGGCCCAGCCAGCCATTGCTATGGGCGCGGCACGACATCCATCCGAGGCACGCCAGCCCAATATGGGGCGTGATTCGGCGTGGCTTGGTGGTGCAGATCTCATTGCCGTGTTTCTGGCTTTATTCGGCCAAGTCCTGTTGACACGCGCCCTGAGCACTGAAGATTTCGGTTTGTTTATCATCGCCTTTGATGCCTTTGCAACCTTATTTCTCATTGTTGATTTGGGTTTGCCAACGCTCCTTGCGCGCGATGGTGCGAAAGCATTGCACCGGGTTTGGCCGAGTATTCTCCGCATCTATCGATTGCAAGCGATGGTGCTCGTCCCGTTTCTCTTGGTGGCGTTCGTTCTCACTCCAGTGGTTGATCCGAATTGGCGATCTCATGCGCCGTTGCTGCTGTTGTGTGCGGGTATTGCGCTTGCCCATATCGCTTCCTATGCGCCGAGAACAGCACTTCGCGTGGCGGGAGAGGCCCGGCTTGAGGCCATAACGAAACTTGTTGAGCGCGGCGTCACAGTCACGGGATATGCAGTCTTTTTCTGGCTTGGCTCAACCTCTGTGACGATGTTTGCCTTGGCCTTTTTCATCGGCGCTTTTTTTGGCTTCATTGTCGCCTTGTTCTGGTCCAGCCGTTTGCTGAAGAACCACGCCACGGACGGCACCGACGCCGACTTAGGCGCCATTTGGCAAAACAACACGACGCTCCTTTTGCATGCTCTGCCATTTGCCATCACCCTTGGCGTTCTGCCATACGTTGTTCGAATTGAGAAATTCATCCTCAGCGGGGCGCTCGGACTTGATGCAGCAGCTTTGTTCCATGTCGCCCAACTCGCATGGCTAGCAGGACTTGTGGTGCCTCAAGCCATGCGAGCAGCCCTTCTGCCTCTGTTGGGAGAGCGAAGGGATCGACCCGAGGCCTTTGCTGAACAAATGAATCGTTCACTGGATTTCTGTTTGGCCCTGTTGCCTTACGGGTTGTACGGTGGGGCAGCAGTTGTTTGGCTGATTCTACCGTTAGCCTTCCCCGCTCAGTACACCGATGGATCACTTGCTGGGTCAGCGGTTGAATTGTTCATGATTCTGTTGTTTGGCTGGTGTTGCACGCTTTTGGCAACGCCGACATACACCGCCTTACAGGCCGGTTCGAAACCATGGCATTTCACGGCCTTCATCGGGGCAGTCGTCGCCTTTGCTGCCCTTGTAGGAAGTACGCTCATCACTTGGCAAGCCGATTTTTCGGATCAACGTGGCATTCTTGCTGCAGCGATTGCCTCAAGCATTACGGCCGCTTTTATGCTCATCTTATCGTTGAGAATGGCAGGTCCGGAAGGCTATGTCCGTCACCGGTTGAACGAATGGGGGGCTGCCTTGGGGCTTGCTTTAGCAACATGCATCGGTCTCGTGGCCTTTTTGCCGTTGGCCTTTGTTGGCCTTGGGTTGTTTTTGTTTACCCCGAAAGGCCTTGCAGCACTTCGTCCCACTGAGTCATGACCCATGGTTGGGTAAATCGTTCAGGCAGTTCGAACGCGTCCTCCCAACGCATCCCCAGTGCTGCTTCACACGCATCGGCGAGCAATTCGGCAGTGGGGTTATCGACGACACACGCCGCTGGAAGGTATTCGGCAACATCACCAATGTTCGCAGCAACAACAGGGGTCCCACACACCATCGATTCCTTGGCGACAAGGGGTCCAGATTCTCGCTTTGAGGTGATCAATGTGACGTCAGCCACAAGCATTCGATCCCACACAATCGATCGTGGTTGTTGTTTGAGGGTGGTGATGCCAACGATCCAACCTCGCTGCTCCAAGAGTTCACCGCACCTGAGGGCCAACATGTGGTTTTTTTCAGGTCTTCGCGGGTCGGCTGGAAACAGAATGTCGATGTTTGATTTTCGCCAGCGCTTTTTGGATGGCTTCATTGGTCGAAGCCATTCATCCTCGACAGCGACATGGCAGGGAATCATCGATGTCGACTCACTCGGTCGCCCAGTGTCAATAGCGCGTTGTTCAAGGCGTTTGGATACGGCGACGAGGTGGTTTGGCGATTGAATCAGCGTTTGCAGGGTTGCGCCCACAGAAGGGTGTTCAAGGCCCACATCAATGTCCCATCCGTGAACCACTGCAGTCCAGGGGACCGCCCATCGCTTGGAGAGTTTTTCCGCTAACATTCCAGCGGGCCATAGGGTGTGGCACACGATTGAGTCGGGTCGCCAGTCGCCAAGCCAACGCTCGACGGATGCCGCAATTCGTCGGACGCTGAACGTTGTGAGGGACGGCCATGGATGATCGGGTAATGCGGTGTACCGCGGTGCGAAGACCTTGATGCCACCGTGCTCAAAGGTTCGCGGCGCCTTTGCCACCCCTGTCAGGGTTGAACGGCGTGCTTCTTGATAACGAAGCATCCTTGGAAGGCAGTTTACAACGCGGACATCATGCCCTTGTTCCTTCAAGGCGAGCGCATGGTCGGCCACGAAGGTTCCACGAGCTGCGTTTGTTGGCAGAGGGTAGAGCAAGGACACGAGCAAGATGCGCATGACGCCTACACTCCTTCTTCATCCTTCAAGTGCTGTATGAATCACTGCGAGGTTTTCACTGAGCGATGCTTTGTCGTTGAACAAACCAGAGCCAACAACACAGTTGCTGACGCCCCATGATTGCAGCATAGCGATGTTGTGGGCTTTGACGCCGCCATCGATTTGGATTTGTACGGGGCGCCCTCCATCGGCGACTTGTTGGTCAATGGCCGCCTTGAGGCTCCGGATTTTCTTTTCCACGGTAGGAATGAACGACTGACCTCCAAAACCAGGATTGACGCTCATGACCAACACCAAATCCAACTCCGAGAGCACTTCGAGTGCAGCGTCCACTGGTGTTCCGGGGTTCAGAACAACCCCCACGGTTGCACCCGCAGCACGGATCGCGGTGACGAGCCTGTGAAGGTGAGTGGCAGCTTCGACGTGAACTGAAAGATGGTTGCAGCCAGCGTCTATGTAATCCTGAAAGCATGATTCAGCGTTCGTGATCATCAAGTGCGCGTCAAACACAGCGTCGTCGCCAAGCGCCTTCCGCAATGACTTGATCACGGGTGGTCCAAAGGTGAGGTTGGGGACAAAATTTCCATCCATGACGTCGAGGTGCAGCCAATCTAGCCCGGCATCAAGGGCTTCTTTACAGTCGCTTGCAAGGTCGGCCAAATCAGCCGTGAGAACGCTCGGTGCTATGATCATGAAATCGCCTTCACCTCGCCCAAGTGGGGCAGTATGATGAGGATTCCGACCCGATATCGTGCCAAAAAGCGTACAAAGACTCATAATCTTCGGGCCGAAGGAACCTCAAGGTGAGCCCATGGGTGAAGTAAGAGCAGTGACCGACAGCGAATTTGAAACAACGGTCAACGGAAACAATTGGGTTCTCGTTGATTTTTGGGCTCCTTGGTGTGGCCCATGCAAGGCATTGGGCCCTGTTTTGACCCAAGTTGCCGGAGAGCGTGACATCCTTATTGCCAAAGTTGACACCGATTCCAATCCAATGAATGCAGGCCGCTTGGGCGTGCGCGGCATCCCCGCCATGTTCCTCTACAACAACGGAAAACTCGTTGGCCAAAAAAGTGGAGCTATGCCAAAGGCAGCAGTGCTTCAATGGGTCGATGAGCACATGACTGCTGAAGACTTCTGATTCAAGAATTCAAACTTGCTTTGCGCCGTTCCTGAGAGGAACCAACATCTCGAAGAAGTCGCTCACGAAGCGCTTCGTGCAACCACATGCCTTCCTCAAGATCGATCAACAGACCGTGCTTTAGCAAGTTCTGAGGGGGGACTCCATTCCATCCCACAGCCTTAGCCAATGACTTCCAAGGCATAGGCTTGTCAGCCAAGGCCAATGTTGCCAGGAGATCTTGTTCATGTTCTGGCAATGAGGTGAGGATTTCTTCATCCAAAAACCGCAACCAATCGTTGTGTGTCGGCTGGCCATACAATTCCAGCAATTCCAGTGCCAAGGGGTGGCCTCCAGTTGCGGCATGCACTTCATCGGCTTTGGCTTGAGAAGGGTGGTCGAGGTCTTCCAACCACGCTTTCGTTTCTTCCAAGCTCAGGCCTGAGACGGGGTATTCGTGCACGAGCCCTCGTGTGTGGACATCCCTGCGATCATAGATTTTCAGGGTCGTTCTAGAAATGAACACCAATCGCAGGGGTGCCTTTGTTGAAATCTGCAACAACGCCCCAAGCAAATCCTTGGCCTGATCCTCCAAGTGATGGACATCATCGAGGACGATGAGCCAATAGGGCGGTGGGCCCCCTGCTTCGTCCTTAAACCGCTCACGGATTGTTCGAGCGTCAGTCAGGTAGGTCAGCAACCGGCGTCGCCAAGCATCCACGTTGATTTTGCCTCCAGGGGCGAGGGGGAGCGTTTCAATCAAGTTGTAAGGATCGTGAGATTCATCGATTCCAAATCGATGAAGCAGGCTTGTCGCAAGTCCAAGCGAACGGTCCCATGGTTGGCACGGGTACCAGCATACAGAGAGGTAGGGGTCTTCCTTGAGCAATTGCTGGAGCCAGTGAGCAACGAGCGTTGATTTTCCAATTCCGGCTATGCCGTGCACGACTGCACAGGGCTTCCGTTGTTCGAACCAAGTTTGCAACGCCTCAAGTTCAACTTCTCTCCCGTGGACGGGTCGAGTCTCAGGCGGCCGATTGTTGTAGGTGGCATGTGCGCCAGTCATTGGTGTCAACCGTCCCGGTGCAGGCAGGGCATCATCGGACTTTTGAATGCGACCAAAGCGGATATCACCGTAGGTGAGGACCCCCTCGTGTTGGGCATGAAGCAAAATCTGCAACAAAGAAATGTCTGCTTCGAGGCGCTCAGCAGCCTCCTTTGCATGAACCTCTAACAGTTCACCTTCATTGTTGCGAAGGAGAATTTTTGTTTGACCTAATTCCGAGCGCCGTTCTGCAGCCCTTTGCCGACCAGTCTCGCTCAGTTGCCATGTTTTTTGCCGTCGATCCTCGCCTCTGATGGAGCGCGTGTGTTCATCAACAGCACCATCTTTGAGCAAGGTCCGCATAGCCCGGCTCACATTTGGAGGGTGTTGGGCGCAAGCCTCTGCGATTCCTGGACGCGTCAACTCAGGGCCAACAACATACCGATCTGCTTGAGCTTCATGATCGTCCAGATGCAGCAATACGCGGTCCAAAACCGCCACACTGACCTTTGGAAGCCCTTCGCTCACATCGTTGGCTGAGGCGGCGTTGTTTCTCAACACTTCCCTTCGCTGACCCCCGTTCTTATGGTTCGATTGGTATTTTTTTGTTTACACATCAAAACCACAAGACCTTTTATGCCTAAAAGTACGGAGGGACATGTCACGCAGACTGAGTGGTATTCTGTTGATTTTTCTCATGTCAGCAATGGCCCTTTCACCCCTTGCCATGGGTGCTGATTCAGACGGCGATGGTATCGAAGATTCAGTTGATGATTGTCGGTTTGCTGCGGGCACATCAACCGTTGACCGAGACGGCTGCCCAGACCGCGATGGTGACGGGACCTCGGACTTCAACGATGGCTGGTCGATCAACAATCCGAACTTCCAAAATGAGTTCACAACCAATTCGAACACCGATTACTACGATGTTGATTATTCCCCGACGGGCGAATTCATCGTGACCGGATCAGAAGATGGTTTTGTCCGAGTATGGAACGCGTCGACTCACATCAACATACGTTCGGTTAACGCAAATCCGAGCAGTGGCGCAGTGACCTCGGTCTCTTGGTCGCCAGATGGACAGTATGTCGCAGCCGGCTTAGATGACGATTCAATGAACATCTATTATGCGACCAATTTGTCCTCAGTGCACGGCAACATTGGCGTTGACGTGGGTGGTGGCGATTATGTCAACGATGTCGAATTTTCACCAAACAGCGACCTGGTAGCCGTCTCAATTGGCCGGTCTGGAAACGGTGGAACCAATGGCGTTGTCTTTTTGATTCAAGTCGCAGACGGGACCAACCTCCATAGCCTCAATCCAAACGGCGAAGACCGTTTCTATGATTCAGCCTTCTCTCCAGACGGCGAGCACATTGTGGTTGCAGGAAACGGAGATTTCTATGTTTCCAATGTAACTTCACAAGCGACCGTCTGGAGCATCACCGATCCGTCGAGTTCAGTCAATGCGATCGCTTGGTCGCCAGACGGCAACTACATCGCTATGTGCGGTGGTTGGGAAGGCCAATCAGCGAGTTTCGATATGTACAAATTCAACGGTGCTTCATGGACTCGGATTTGGCAAAAAACCACTTCAACATCTTGTTACTCCACTGATTTTTCCTTTGATAGCGGCCAAGTCGTTGCAGGAATGGGTTACTACCAAGCAGACGGAGCAATCCTGCGGGTGTTTGATTCAGATTCGGGCGTTCAAATCGATGCATTCAACGCACCAAGGCCAAATGGCTGCGGCGGTACAGGGAACAGCAATGGTTGTGGAATCAATTACGGGGCCTCTTGGAGCCCAGATAGCACGCACATCGTGAGCGCTCATGGGCGGAACAACGAGGGCGTGTATTACTGGTACGCTGACATTGATGAAGACAACGATGGATACAACTCCACCGACCAAGGCGATGGTGTCGTCGATGCTTTCCCATCCGATGGATCCCAATGGGCAGACTCCGATGGCGACGGCTATGGGGACAACATGGGCTATGACCATGATTCAGATTCCACAACTCCGGATGAGCCAGCAAACGAACCAGATTCGTGCGTTTCCGTGTTCGGCACCTCAAACCAAGATCGATTTGGTTGCCCTGATGCAGACGGCGATGGCTGGTCTGATGAAGGTGACTCTTACCCTGCAGACCCACTCCAGTGGGTCGATTCAGACGGTGATGGCTATGGTGACAACTACTACTTCGATCTCAATGGTGCGCAGCTGCACCTCAATCAATCAGGTGACGCATTCCCCGATGATGCAACCCAATGGAACGACACCGACGGTGATGGCTGGGGCGACAACTATGAGAACGCCTCATGGGATAATTTCCGTCCGTCAGAATGGCCTGGCTTGCTTCAATCAGTTTCGAACCAACCGGACGTGTTCCCGCTTGATCGAACCCAGTGGGTCGATACGGACGGTGACTGGGTGGGCGACAACGAAATGAGCGACCGACCCGATGGCTGTCCAACCACATGGGGCGACTCACAATTCGACCGACTAGGTTGCCTTGATACCGATGGCGATGGTTGGTCAGACCCTGACGCCAACTGGGCGTCAACGGGCGATTGTTACCAAGCCGATGCGTTCCCAAACGACCCAACTCAATGGTGCGATGAAGACGGCGACGGCTTCGGAAGCAACGTCAGTGGAAACAACGCAGACGAGTGTCCAAACGAAGCAGGTTCGTCCACCGAAGACCGCATTGGTTGTTCTGACCGAGACGGTGACGGGTACTCGAACGCAGGCGATCCATTCCCAGACGACTCAACCCAGTGGGCTGACCGCGATGGGGACAACCGCGGAGACAACCCCGATGGAAACAACCCCGATGCCTTTCCCGATGACACTTCCCAATGGAAGGACACCGATGGCGATGGCCGAGGCGACAACCCGAATGGATTCAATGGAGATGCCTTCTGGCAAGACCCAAATCAATGGGAAGACACCGATGGCGATGGCTACGGTGACAATTTCATCGATGAAGACGGCGATGGAGTCTCTGAAGGCTATTCGGATGTGTGCCCGCTTGTGTTCGGTAAGTCCACCGATGCATTGACGCGAGGCTGTTCTGATTACGACGGCGATGGTTTTGTTGACCCGGTCGATGCGTTCCCCGAAGATCCGTTCCAATGGGCTGACGCCGATGGCGATGGATTCGGGGACAACACGAACGTCCCAAGCGGTGATGACTGTGCCGATGTCTTTGGGAAGTCCTACGAGAACAACCGACAAGGGTGCCCAGACGCAGACCTCGACGGATGGGCTGATGTGGACGACGCATTCCCATACGACACCCTCCAATGGGTCGACACCGATGGCGATGGCTGGGGTGACAACTATGCATGGTTCAACGATACCATTGCTGACCTCGACAATCCTGGAGAGTTCATACAAATTCGAAACCAAACGGGTGATGCCTTCCCGACCGTGCCAGACCAATGGTCTGACATGGACGGTGACGGATGGGGTGACAATCAAACGAGCTTCTTCCAGCCCGATGCTTTCCCGCTCCAACCAAGCCAATGGAACGACTTTGACGGTGACGGCTATGGTGATAACAGCGTCTATGACCCCGATGGCGAAGATGGGCCAATGACGCCTCAAGCAGCGTTCCAACCCGATGGTTGTAGGAAAATTTTTGGAACATCGACCGTTCCTGATTTTGGCTGTATCGATTCCGATGGTGATGGGGCAGCTGATTTGGGTAGCGATGGAACACGCGATCCTTGTCCATGGGACCCTGCAGTATCCAGCGGGGTTCTTAGCGGGCCAAATGCAGTCACATGCACCATCACTAGCGATCCAAACGCCGTTGATGACCAATCCACCGAGGAATCTTCTTCATTGATGGGCAGCTCAACGACCACGATTTTCATGGGTGGAGCGACTGTTCTCCTGCTTGGCCTGATCTTCGTCGCCCAGGTTGCAAAGGCTGCAGCCAAGCGCAAATCTTCGGCGGCTCGTGCTGAAGAGCGCAAGGTCAACCTCGCCTTCTCGGAAGAAGAAGAGCGCCGCCTCGCATGGATTGACCATTACGTTGCAGCCGGCCAACTGGACGAAGCGCGAGCCCTTGGTTGGACTGAGCCTGCCGAAATGCCACAA
>CALKDX010000100.1 GCA_938084455.1 Candidatus Poseidoniaceae archaeon | reverse complement strand
AAAAAGCCATCTCATACGGGCGCTTCTCTTAGCAGGTCAGTCGCCATCGCCTGTTGATTTAGAACAGGTCAAGAATGCTGGTGAAGATGCACGGGCAATGCGAAGGTGCCTCCAACAATTAGGCGTTTTAATCGAAGATTTTGATCAAGATGGTCAGCAGATATCTCAAACGAACCCCGTTAATTTTGAGCATCACCCAAAATCGACAAAATGGCGGGTTCACGGTGTCGGCAGTGGTGGCTTTTCACGGCCCGCAAGTGTCCTCAACGCCGCCAACTCTGGGACAACACTCCGATTGTTAGGGACGCATGCAGGTCTTATCGGAGGGCCAATTATGCTCGACGGCGACCTTTCCTTAAGGCGCCGTTCCTCAGATGAACTCTGGTCTTCAATCGAACAATCGGGTGTTACTCTATCGGTCGGCATGGGCCAAGAACGCCTTCCTGCTCTGCTTGATGGACCGATGCGGGAAGAGTCTCTGAGCAAGGGAATTGACTTGGACATAAGCCGGTCAAGCCAACCCCTCTCCTCTTGGATTCTTGCCTCACCCAGCCTCCCATGCCCAACCAAGATCAACCTCATCGGCGATGCAGTTTCATCGCGTCATTCCGCCCTGAGCCTGTCTCTGCTTGAGATGTTCGGTGGGTCTGCAAAACACATGGAGGGGCACATCGAACTTTCACCTCAGGTCCTCAGCCCACCCGACTCCTTCAAGGTCCCAGGTGATGCTTCAATGGCAGCTTTTGCGCTGTTAATGTGCGCTTGTTCAAAACGCGAGGTCATCTTGAATGGATGGCCAGCAAAAGAAGACGCCATCGGGCATGAAGTGCTCCAATCAAGCGCTCAAGAATTAGGCATCGATTGGAGTGAGCAAGTTCTTACTTGTGGCATAGCGGGAAAAAAAGTCGATTTAGATTTGAGCAGTGCAAATGATCTGTTACCTCCACTTGCCGCTTTGTTGGCCATTGGAGGAGGGGGTGTCCTTCGTGGCGCTGCTCACGCCGCCTACAAAGAAAGCAACCGCTTGACCAAAACCTGTGAACTCTTAGCGCAATTTGGACTGAAAGTGACGGTTGAACATGATGGATTAAGCATTCAAGGTCATCAACACATTGTCCAACCTAACGCTCCCATTGAGACGTTTGGTGACCATCGTTTGTTCATGACCGCTGTCGTCCTTGCATCGACCTGCGGTGGTGATGTCGTTGGCCAAAACCTGCACTTAGTGGCAGACGAAGGTTTCCTTGAAAGGCTTCAAAATGCTGGAGTTCAAATTGAACAGGTTGCTTTGGATTCCACCAAAGATTAACCGTGGCGACCAAAGTGGTGGTCGAGCGAATCTAAAGGCAGCCTTAGCGCAGTGGGGCGTCCATGAACGCACGCCCAAGGGTTTGGTATTCTTCGCATGTCATCCAATAGCCTTCTCATTTCCGGCAATGTCAATTTTTCATTGGCCTTTACAGCCCCTCTGCATGCATTCATGAATGCGAGGTGGTCTTTTCGCTCATCGATGGTTGTGAGTGGGGCGCCGTCTTCGGAAGTGTCCTGAAGCAGATCCAGGATGAATGGTACAATTTCGCCTCCATCCAGCAATTGTGGTGTTGCGCTCACCGACCACCCATTTTGTGCGTGGTGCAACTCGAATCCAACACCTCGGAAGGTCTCCTGAGCGGCCTCGAGTCGGGCAGACTGATGTGCATTGAGGTCAAGCGCTAAAGGTTCAAGCCTAGCCTGACTGGCCCAGATTGATTCATCGTTCCGTAGACGCTCATAGCGTATACGTTCATGCAATGCATGCTGGTCAATCAGTAGAAGTTCATCCTCTGCTTGAACGAGGATGTAGGAGTCGGCAAATTGAGCGAGAGGTTCCATTTTTGGTAGATCATTAATGATTTCACCCAATGGTGACTCAGTGGTCGGGGAACTGCGTTCTCCAGTACCTGAGTGCCTGTGAAGAGCACGTTCTGCTGCGGAGAGTGCTGGTGCGATTGGTCGTGAATCCATCCCTGGCAAGGTGTGTTGAGCAGCAGGCGATGTTGATTGTGGCCTGGCCTTAATTTCCTTTTCAGCCTCTTTTGCTTCCCCGCCGTGAAGGTTCAACTGCGCTCCTGCAGCAAGGGCCCACGCAGGAGGAGAAGACGCCTGACGCTCCTCTTGCGGTAAGACCACGGTCGGCGTTCCAGCAGCAGCACTCAAGGGCTCATTGGATGTTGGTGGAGCTGGTGGCTGAGTCTTGAAATGCTCCTGAATGCTTGGGGCATGTTGCTGGCCAAGACCTTGCAAGCCGGGAATGCCACCCGCAGCGTCAGGTTCGGTTGGTACGGTCTCCAGTGTATGTGCAATCGCCCGCTCAAGCCGTTCCAAGACCCGCCACGAATGTCGAAGGCGGACTTCTCTTTTGGTGGGGTGGACGTTGACATCCACTTCGCTTGGGGGCAAGCGCAATGACAACACTGCTAACGGGTGCCTTCCCTGCATTAATCTGGTGCGGTAGCCCCTTCGTATGGCCTGTAAGAATGGCCCAGCTGCTACGGGTCGGTCGTTGATGAGAATATGGATGTCATCGCCTTTGCCTCGGGTAATGTCTGGTGTGCTGATCCATCCGGTCCACGATTCTTCCCCAGGTGCTTGCTCATCGCTTTGTGGGGCAACAAGGTCCAACATGGATTCGGCTTGGCCTCCAAGGAGATCATACAAACGGTCAGCCATCGCATCCGATGCAGGGACATCGAGAACATTCCGCTCATCGATGATTAATCGGAAGGCGACTTGCTTGTGTGCCATTGCATGTGACACAACCACATCAACGATCTTTGCATTTTCTGTTGCTGGTCGGCGTTGGAAAGCAAGTCGGGCGGGGGTGTTGGCAAAGAGGTGCTCAACATCAATCCGGGTTCCATGTGGCATGCCGAAAGGCTCGACATCACCCTTTCCACCATCAATCATCTGGATTCGTTTTCCCTCTGATTCATGCGGGCGACTGGCAATGCTCAAGCCCGAAACCATGCCTATGCTCGCTAGTGCTTCACCTCGGAAGCCCAATGTGTGAATTGAATTGAGGTCCTCACGCGACTTCAGTTTAGAAGTGGCGTGACGGTCGAGTGATAAGGGTAAATCCTCAGAGGCAATGCCGCTCCCGTTGTCCTCGATTCGAATCAAATCAAATCCACCTCGTTGAACGGTGATGTTGACTCGCGTAGCACCAGCATCGAGGCTGTTCTCCAGCAGTTCCTTGACCACCTGCGCGGGACGTTCCACGACTTCTCCGGCTGCGATGTGACCAATTGTTGTCTCGTCAAGTTGAACGATTCGTTTTGGTTCAGTCATTGTCTGTGCCTCCAAGTAATTTTTTCAGTTGGTACAATGCTTCATGCGCTTGACGTGGGCTCAATTCATCCACATCAAGTGCCTCGATTTTGTCAATGAGATCGAGGTGGTGTTGGGGTAATTGTGGTGAAGGAGCCTCGCTTGAGGACTGACCCATTGCGGCTGCGGCAAAGTATCCCATCAGGCTTGCTTGGCCTTGGGAACGTGCTGCAGGGGCACCGGATTCGCCTGCCTTTGCCCCTTCTGCTTGTCGTTCCAAAAAGGCGAGAAGATCCGTTGCCCGTTCAACAACGGGCCGAGGTAAACCGGCGAGCGCTGCAACCTGAACCCCGTAGGAATCATCGCATGGTCCATCTGCGACTGTGTGCATGAATCGCAACTCTCCGTTGCTTTGAGCGACTTGAACATGGACATTGGTTAAGCCATTAATTTCACCCTCAAGCCCAATCAATTGGTGGTAGTGGGTGGCAAAGAGGGTCCTTGCTTGAATCCGTTTGCAAATATCCTCAGTGACAGACCACGCAATTGAGAGTCCATCAAAGGTGGAGGTTCCACGTCCAATTTCATCCAGAAGGATGAGTGATTGAGATGTGGCACGGCGTAAAATATGAGCCACTTCGATCATTTCCATCATGAAGGTGGAGCGTCCACGGCGAAGATCATCGCTCGCACCAACACGGGTGAAAATTCTGTCAACAACGCCGATTTTAGCCTTCGTGGCCGGTACAAAAGAACCGCTCTGCGCAAGGATACTCATCAGCGCAGCAGTTCGTAAGTAGGTTGATTTCCCTCCCATATTCGGTCCAGTGATCAACAAGAAGTTCCTTTTCTTCGCTAAGTCAATGTCGTTAGGAACGAATCCTGATTGCATCTCAAGTGCCGGATGGCGAGCGCCCTCTGCCCGAATGGTTGCCTTTTGATGCATTTCTGGACGGGTCCAAGCCCGCGTTCGTGCAATGGATGCAAAGCATTGGAGGACATCGATTGCCGCAACCCTACCGGCGATTTGAGCGAGGGTTTGAGCGTTGGATTTACAGGTCTCTCGTAATTCGATGAACAAACGATATTCCAATTCTTTGCTTTTTGTGTCCGCCGTAAGCAATGCATCATCCCTTTCCAGCAATTCATCTGTGACGTACCTTGAACCGTTGGTCATCTGTTGCTTTCGTTTCCAACCCTCTGGAGCTTTGCTTTCGTTTGCTTTTGTGACCTCAATAAACCAACCTATTTGACGGTTCATTCGCACCTTCAGTGATGGAATCTGCAGTTCTTGCCTCAATTTCGTCTCTAAATCAGCAAACCAAGATTGGCCCGTTGAGGATGTTTCACGGAGTTCATCGATGGTTGAGTTCACGCCCTGTCTGAGCAAGCCTCCGTCGCGAACGCTTAGCGGTGGT
>CALKDX010000099.1 GCA_938084455.1 Candidatus Poseidoniaceae archaeon | reverse complement strand
CACTGATACATCAACACCTTTGATGGGACTACCACGCTAACCACAGCCTCAGGATTTTCTTTAACAAATGCTCCAGCGGCCATTAATGCCATAACGGTCTTACCAGAACCTGTTACAGCACTTGCTATTCCTGTAAACGGTTTGTGACCCAACTCATTATTCCCCTTGACCCACATTTGAACACATTCTTCTTGCCATTTATGGGGTTTGAGTGTCGAAGATAGTTGGAACACACCTTCTTGATGCTGTAATTTATTCAAAGTCAAGCGACTAAATCTCTTACTAGTTCCACGTGAACGAAGTAAATCAGCAATTTCATCAGAGGAAATTTCTTTGTGCTGAAATGTTGTAATTTCGTGAAGGCTCATCGACCTCAATGCCTTTCTCAACTCTTCAAGATCGTCAAATTCACCAAGTTTTGAAGCGATATTTTCAGCCTCAATTTCTCTTAAATTATGCACCAAAGATAGCAATTCTCTACCTTTATTTGCACCTTTAACTAATGTCCTGTAATCCTTTTCTAAACTGATTCGAACTCGTTCCAATTCTTTTATTACATCCTTCATCAATCCAATGTGTGCGTCCATCCCTCCACAATATCGGTTGCAGATATAACGACCTACTGCCCGGAAGAAATACTGATTTTGACTTCTATGAAGATATTTATGATCGGCTCCCATTTCTCTAATGGTATCCTCGAGAATCTTTTGGAATCGGAGATTTCGTAATCTTTTGCGGACATATTCCTGCCCATCTTCATCAACACACAACTGCCAAGCATTTGCAACCTTCGAAATGACTCCGATGACACCGAGAAGTTTGAGAGTCTCTTGTGCCATACGGCTGTATCCTTCTTTTGTTGTCCCCTGATATGTCAATCCATGGATTGGGTCTACATCCAAAGGTTTCTCACCTAATTTAGGAGGCCATTTTTCTGCAGTCTTTGCAAGTATGTCGCTATTGGTCCATTGGACTGTGGCATCTTCTTTTCGAATAGTGTCAAAATAGTATGCGAGTTGGTCGACAATGTATGGGTCTATATTCTCTATCCCCATCCCTTGCATGCACTCTAAGAAAAGAATACCAAACAGAGGTAATTGTTCCCCACCTTTCTCTGAAGATGACGGCTTAAATTCATCATTCAGGAATTCCTTGCAAATATCTCTCAATTGTGCATTATCATCATCTTCAACAATGAAACCTAAGCGCACCAAATTCCCCAAGGTTTGTTTGTAGACCTTTTTCGTGTAATTGGAACCATCCGCCTTAGTTATGTCCGAGGTTAAACAATATTCTACAATTTCATCAAGCGTATGAAATCCTGCCTCGTTGGCATTTTGAATAACTTCCAGGTACTGCTCAAACTGATTCTCATCCGGCGGATTGAATCGGGGGAGCGGTGACAGACGATTTGCAGCTCTTGGCAATTACTCCACCTCATTGGTTACTTCTCGTCCACGCCACGAGTTCTCGGATCTGAATCATCGGGTTCTGGAATGTTTCCACCCATAAGTTCGTCAATGTGCCCAACCACGAATAGTAAGTGCACTTTTTCATCTCCTCTGGACCTAGATAAATCCACTCTTTTCCTCACAGAATGTGCAGCATTAGGGGCAACCCTGTTCAAATTAATTATCTGTTGTTCGATATCAATGCCGTACCCCTTCCAGTGATTTTGTCCAATCGGAGTAACTACCAAGCCATCACAAGTTATGTAAAATCTAATGTAATCTCCGCCTAAATGAAGGCGACGTTTCATGAGATTGATGAAGTCTTTATGAGATGATTTTGACCATATCCAATCGCCTCTCTCATATTTTATCCCAACATTACCAAGTTTTCCATTTGATTGAGCAAATGAATTACTTGGGATTGTCCATCTTTCCCCGGGATGACCATTTGTTTGTGGTCCAGCATATATTTGAGGAACACCCGATTTCAAATCGTAGGATGATTTTAGGTTCAAATACCCAGGGAATATCTCATTTTCACTGATTTGTATATTACCTACGTATGTGTAACTTACACCACTTGCATACAAATCACCATTAGCTCTTATTCTTATTCTTGCGTGTGGCCAAAGCGGACCTAAAATTGCCCTAGCGTCTTTACAGAACTGTGAAACCATTTCGTCTTGAGCATCTGATCGGTTTTTTTGGTAGTCTGTCAAATATAGCCTGTTCGCTTTACTCAGAGAAAATCTAGTGCCGCGGAAACCTATCTTTGATGGTGATCCTGGCTCCTCTCCACAGGCGCTCCTCACCTTGTTTAATCTCCAAGTCACTCAATCACCTTCGCTTCTCCTGGCATTTTCATCTGACAAATCATATTCTACACCACCAGATAAATCTGGTTGAGGCCCACCATAATCTTCCACGTTACCAACAACAAACATAACCCATGGGCGACCAAATGACTTGTTAGTCCGTTCTATTCTGTTCATAGAAAATCTAACCGCTGTGTCAAGTTGTTGCGAGGCTAGTTTCTGTATTTCATCCCCAAGATCTATCCCATTCAACCTAAAGTGAGTTAGTGTCACAGGGGACACTATTTGACCGAAATTTGTGAAGTAGAATCTCTTTCCTTCGAATGCATCGAGATCGTGGATTGCAAAACTTGTTAATTCAAGATGCTCTGTATATGTGTTTATTCTCTCTCTTACGCCATCCACTCTAAATCTTCTAGTCAGTCTTGGGCGAATGTTTCCTCTCCTGGCTGGAACACTCCATGGCTCTCCAATATCCATCGCTGATTGAGGTCCTGCGTAAAGACACATTTTCCCAACATCCTGCTTCAAATTTAGACCTGGGAATAATTTTTCTCCACCTTCATGATAAATCATCTTCCCAATGTACAAAGGTGGCTCATCATTTCTTGGAGCAAGTATCGTATCTCCATTCCAACGAATCCTCATTGTACCAGAAAAACCGGGTTTGTATTTTGTTATCGCTTTCAGTATACCTTTTGGTAACTTTGAAGCTTCCACGAAGTTACCGCTGTAACTCTTTACAGAAAAGTGATAGCGATTACCTACCCTGCGGATAGAGTACTTAGTACCGGTATAACCTGCCGGGTAACCCCACCCAGGACTTATTTCGACTAGTCTGCCTCTCACTTGGAGTGAACTTGATTTGTCGAGTAGTTCCCAGCTCATCATTCGCCACCCACTTCAGATGGCGTGTAAAGAATATCAAGACCTTCCTCATCAAAGAATTCTTCATCATCTGACCAATCTTCTTCGACATCGTCTGGTTTTTCTTCTTCCTTAGTTTCTGCCCCTGGTTCTGGTTCCGACTTTGAGCCGTCACTAAACTGTTTCAGGAAGTCAAGCATATCTCCTATTTCTTGTTTAGATAGTGGTTTACTGTAGTCCACTGGTACATCTAGTTCTATTTCCCATTCATCATGCATTTTGCAAATGTAAATTGGAAGCATTTCAACGCTCTTTTGTTTAATTTGAACAAGTCTCTTTTGTTCTTTTGTGAATGCTTTCCATTGTTCCTGAGCTTCCTTAGGAAGTGGTATAGGCTGAATCAATGCTATTACATGTTTCCATGGAGTGATAATGAATGAACCTCCCAAGGGTTTGAACCTCTCAAGGGCAGATTTTAATTCTTCAGGGACTGATTTCCAGTGACATCGCCGTCTTTTGATGTTTACAGCCCAGAATCTATTGTCACAAAAATGGTGAGTGTCTCCATCGAAGGGGCCGCTCCATATCATGCCGGGAGTAAGGTTGGTTGGATTAACTTCCAATTTTTCAATCGTAGGTAGAATATCGATTTGTCCCAATTCATCTATTGTTCTGTCTTTGTTGAATTTTACTAGTTTCCTATGCTGGTTTAACTTAACTGTCGCTCCTTTCGGATACTTTGAAAGTACGATCTCGGCAATCCTACTGGCATTTGATAGATTGAATCTAGCGCCGTGGTTTCCAGCAAAGCGATTTGGTTGCCATGATACTGTTTTGTCCATAGCAACTGACAATCTCATTCCAAGGTAGCAATCTAAGTCTGAGTCTGATGACATGTTCATCGCTCTAGATAGGGGGTATTTTAACATCCCTAATTATTTCAGGACACAGGTTTTTCAAAATTATGATAAAGCAAGGTTATTCAAGTGCTTAGAATGGGTCAGTAGCCACGGTGTGTCGATGCAAAACCGGTGTATGGCTTGCTAGTGCAACAAGCAACAAGCAACAGGCAACCTAGGACGGTTCTTCAATCAACACCGCATCAACGGTCGGCGGTTCACGCTCTGGTTTGATGTTCAACGGTGGATCGATTCGCCCCACATAGAACACCAAAAAGCCTGCAACTGCCAAGACGCCAACTGCGCCCATGCTCAGGCCGATGACGGCAAAGGCATCGCTTAGGCTGGAAAACCAGGTGGTGGTGTCTTCATCCAAAAGATCACCAAAGCGAAGCGTTCCATCCGGGTCAGACACTCCAGTCATGCGCACAG
This sequence comes from Candidatus Poseidoniaceae archaeon, assembly GCA_938084455.1. GTDB lineage: Archaea > Thermoplasmatota > Poseidoniia > Poseidoniales > Poseidoniaceae > MGIIa-L1. Next base: position 8,038 of record CALKDX010000099.1, on the reverse strand, counting down.
AGATGATTTCTGCTTCGTAGATGGGCCGTCCGGCTGAAGATGCGGGGTTCTGAATTTGCTCGTCTCCGGTTGGGTCGTCCGATGTCGGGGTCAAGGCAATGCCACGAACAAGGCTCATGCCGTCACGGACAATGCCAAATGTGGCATAGCCCTCATCATCTCGGTTCTCAGGGTCGAGGTTGTGAGCTTCAGTCTCGGCAATGTACCATTGTGCATCAGCGGAATCTGGGTCTTGGCTTCGTGCCATACCAATCGCTCCATCGACGTGAGAAAGGTTTGGATCGAGTTCCAATGGGATCGTATTGCCCGTTCCACCGCTGCCACACTGGGGGCTGGTCAAGGGGTAGGCGCCGACCCGCGAACAGGTTGGATCGCCACCTTGAACGACGAAATCATCAATCACTCGATGGAAAAAAATGCCGTCATAAATGCCATCTTCGACATTGGTGATCATGTTCTCCGTAGTGATTGGAGCCCATTGCTCAAACAGTTCGATGACAACCACGCCATAAGCGCGTGAGGTCAAGTGGCCGGGGACATAGGACACTTCAATTTCGACAATGGCGTTTCCTTGGTAGGTGTCTTTCATCGGGGTGTCTTCTGGTTCGGGACCGTCCAACCACATTTCTGGGTCAATGCCAACATTGCGCCAACCGGTGTTTCCCGTATCGGCCTGAGCGATTGGAGCAACGCCTGCGGTCATGCACAACAGGTTCAGAACGAGCAAGATGGCCAGCCGTCCTTTCATGGTTGGGCGAATCGGTTCCCCCCCATGAATCGTGCGGCGATGCAGGCCTTTGTCCAATAGACAAAAGAAGGGGGCCGCCCTGCTCACATCATGGAACAACAATCCAACTTTGTAGCTAACGTCACAATCGGTTACGGTGCCTTCCTTATCGCGTGGGGCATTGCCGTTTCTGTCTTATCAGAATCCAACTCAATCACCTCGTTTTTCCCAAGCATGCTCGGGGCGCCATTGCTCGTTTCTGGTGTGATGACGTTGCGGAAGCCTGAGAAAAAGAAATTGTGGATGCATATTGCTGCCACATTCGGTTTGTTGTGCGCCCTTGGCGGTACGCGCTTCTTCATGGTCATGGGCGACGGTTTGGACTATGCCTCTGGCTCAACGCTGATGCTGTTGCTCACCGGTTCTGCCTACACGACGGTCTGTGTTCGCTCCTTTATTGCCGCTCGCAAAGCCCGAGAAGCTGCGGCTTGAAGAGGCTTGAACCATAGAGCGTCATGCTCTTGATGGGGGAGTGTCTGCGTAAAGCATGGCAGATGACTCTGGCACCAAACAAGAGGTCTCAAACGAGGCTATTTTGGTTCCAGAATTTGATCAAGCCAGCACTGCTCGAAGGCAGTTGACCTACTCTGCCGTCAGCACCATAGCCGTCGCTGTGGTCTTTTTGCTGTTAGCGATGACCTTCGGCGAAGCATTGGTTTCTGAAGGCATGGACAATGAATTCGAAGAGGATTGGTGGAACACGCCGCTCCATCTCCGCCATCAAATGGACCTGCCAATGGACACACTCCGAGCCCAATTACCCGTCAATGGAACCTATGAGGCTCTGCCCTACACCGAGCACTTCATTGAAGTTGAACTGCCGGCAAGTGAGCAGGATGTTGGTGCTCCAGGCCCAGCCTTGATGCACGTGGCGTTGTGGCTTCCCAATGTTCCAGAAGGCACCCAAGTGCCAGTCATCATGACCATTCACCCCTACTACGATTTCGGAGGCGAAGGCATGCCCGGAGTCGGTGAAGACTCTTCACCAAACACCGTTCCTGACGGCGGGGTTGGCAAGTGGGTCTACGACACCTTCCTGCCTCACGGCTATGCCTTTGCTCAAGCCTCAACCTTCGGCACGGGCCAATCCACTCACTGCCAAGACGTCAAAGGACTTGGTGAACAAACCGGCATACAAGCGGTGACCGATTGGCTTGGTCAACAAAATTGGTCCAACGGAAACGTCGGCCTCATGGGCAAGTCATACGCTGGAACGACCAACTGGGAGGCGGCACAAAACCCGTCTGAACACCTCAAAACAATCGTACCAATTTCCGGCTCAATCGGTGTGCAAGAAATGTTCTACAGAAACGGATCTTCAGAAGCCAGAGCGATGGGCTACGATGCGGCCTATGAGGCAGCGACAACCGACCTGACAACCGATGACATGCGGATGTGTTCCGATGACGCTATTGGCCCGTTGAACCCCTTCTCCACATGGGGCTGGGCTGAATTTGGCGGAGCGGAATGGAACGATTACTGGGATGAGCGACGCCATCTTCCGGATGTCTTGGAAAACTACCGTGGCAGCGTCTACATCGTATGGGGCATGCAAGATTGGAACGTCGACCCCTACCATGCCTTCCCGACCTACCAGTTGCTGATTGATGCAGGCATCAACGCTCGAGCGATTTCAGGTCAGTGGGCTCACAACTATCCAGATCAGCCCGACCGTCACAGCGAACTTGACAGCGGATACGGCAAGGAAGCCTATCCGAACATGAGTCGCATGGACTGGGCTGTCGAACTGTTTGGTTGGTTCAATTACTACCTCAAGGGCATCGGCGAGGAACCAGCGCCAATGGTCCAAATGCAAACCAACGATGGGCGATGGCACGTCGAGGACACATGGCCACCTGCCGATGTGATGTGGGATATGCACACCATTGATTCGACGTGGGGTGACCTTGGAACCGTGAGCGGTCTTGGAGCCGGAGTCACATTGGTGAGCCCGACGTTCGAGGACGACACGCACATCTCAGGATTGCCAACCCTGCATTTGGACGTCACCACACAAGCGTGCAACGGTGGTCAAATCTTTGCTACGCTTTACGATGACACCTCTGACCTGCGCCTTGGCCACGCCACCATGGACATTCGTTACCGAGACGGGGGGTATGATGCTCAACCGGCATTGCCGTTCAGCCAGTACACCATGCTCATGGAATTCAACCCGCTTGACGTCGTATTACCCGCAGGTCATGCTCTGCGGTTGGAGTTGAGTGAAACGGGCGAGGATTACCTGCCAGGGCCGTGTGCCAGCAATCCTGCTGGTGGACTCACAGTGAATGGAGGCACGTTCGGACTGCCCCTCATCGATCGGCCAGTAAACCACGAAGCTTGGTTTGAAGCACCGCACTGGTGGGACCAGCAACCAATCCCTGCATGAGGCCTCGAAGATGCGAGTGCTCGCGTTTGAGGACTCCTACGACCTTGAAGCCATGCTGACATCAGCGGAGATCAAGCTCGATGGAATCGTGTTTTTACAACGATGGAATTCATCCAAGCCCCTCGAAGCCATTCTGGAATTCAAGCCTGATGTGCTCTTGCTTGATTTCTTCATGCCACCGTTCAACGGGGCACAAGTGCTTGAAAAGGTGATTCAAGCAGCCGAGCAGGGTAGCCTTTCGCGCCCAAAACACATCATTGGGATTTCAAGCGAAGCAAAAGCAAATGCACTCTTAGAACAAGGGGGAGCCGACACCTCGGTCATCAAATTCGACCTTCACACCCTTCCGATATGGAACTAAAGGGTGGCCGCCATCAAAAAGCGATGAGGCTAAATTCCTGCGGCACTTGAGCCCCTTATGGTTGACATCGACATGCCGGATGTTGGTTCACCTCTCTTGGAGCAAATCAACGCGCTAGGCCCGTTGTTTGGCCTTGTTTTGATTGGCGCTGGGGTCTTTTTGATGCTGCGTGGTCATGAGCGCCTTCAGTATGTTGCAGGCGCAGTTGGAGGTGGAATTGGATATGTCTTCACACCGATTGTGCACGATCTCATCCCAGATGGAACCGTCAGTGAACTGTCCTTGATGTTCATCTTGATCCTATTAAGTGCAGGTATCATGCTGATGACCATTCAGATGAGCATTCACCTCATGGCTTCGTTCGGAATTTACATCTGCTTTAGTTGGAGCTTTCAATGGCTTGACGGACAGGGGTTCGAAGTGACGGACAGCGAATTTATCACCAACGCAATGGCAGTTATTGCGTTTTTCTCAGTGATTTGGATTCGGAAAAAATTACCAATGTTGGTTTCAGGTTTGCTTGGAAGCATTGCCACACTGGGGGGAATGCTTGTGCTCAACGGGCAGACACTGGAGGATCTCAATCCAAGGTCAACCTCCACAATGGCGATTGTGCTCGTCTTTTGGATTCTGAGCGTTTCGCTGCAAATGCGAGCCATCAAGCGAAAAAAGGATTTGGAGAACCCGGATGAAGCGAAAGAAGCAAGGTCCAATGGAAGGAAAGAGGCGAGGGAAAACCCTTACCAGTACCGGACGCCATCCCAATACGATTTGCCAGACCTACGGTAGACCTTTGAACGAACATTCAAAACCACCTCACGCCGGGAATAGAAATCATGGGCGACAAGTTGGATTATGGTGGAGAATCCACTGCCCAACAAACTTTTGCTGCTATGGGGGCAATTGGTCTGCTCCTTGCTCTCGTGTTTGCCACACTCAACCTTACCAGCGTGGTGCAGGACAGCGCACGGTCACTGGTTGAACCATTGATGCCGATAGGAGCAGTGCTGGGATGGCGGGTGATTGCGCTTCTGTTTGGTCTTGCCGCCATTGTTTCGATGTTCCGCTCTGGTCCGGGAAACATGCAAGTCTTGCTTCATGAACAACGGTCGATGACCTTGTTGCATCCGGCCGGGTTCCATAAATTCGTCACGTTTAGTTCGTGGACACTGCTGAGTAACATTCTGTACTTTGCAAGCGTGAGCGTCGCCTCTGTGCTGCACATAACCGGGAGCAGCGTGCCGTTCTGGTTGGAAACAATGGAGATTGCCATGTTTGCCGTAGCATGTGGTTCGGCCTTCCTAACGGCAACCATCGTTCGATACATCATCCTGCCAGACTTGTTTGCATCCAATCGAACTTCGGATCACATCTTCCTTTACCATGAACAGGTCATGCACAATTTGGCTGCCATCTTTTTGGCCGTGGAAGTTGTTTTGGTCGCTCCAAAACTCCACCCATACCTCGCTCTGTTTTGTGTTGGAATGGGGCTCGTTTACGTCTGCTTTGCCTACATTTTCGCCTACCGAGGCGGTGGTTACTATGTCTACAGCTTCATTGATCCAAGGCTTCGCTATGCCCCGTTTACCATGTTAGGATTGGCCTTTGCTATTGCCGTGTTTTTCCTAGGCATCCTGATGGCAAGCATGATCGTGCAAATGAACACCTGGCTGGGCGCTTTGCTGTTGGCGATTTGGGTTTCACTCATCGTGCAATTCAGAGGACCAAAACCTGGAGATCAGTCTTCATCGTAGGGTTGCCAATCGTCTTGACCTTCTTCACGGAACCACCAGTAGCCGTCCTCGTCTTCGAACCACTCGACGCCGTTTTCATCGATTGAATAGCCCTCAACTTCTTCTTCCTCATCCTCCGCGTTTGGATCAACCATACCGGATTCTTGTGAAATCTGTTGTTTCAAGCGATCCAACTCTTCATCCGCATCTGCAAAGACACGGTTTTCAGTGATGATTTCGGCTTGATGATCGCCCTGGCGGATGGCATCGTCTGATTCTGCGATGAAATCATCGCTCATTCTTGCTTTGAATTCTTCAAACTCATCGCGGCCATAGCTGCCGAGGAATTCATCGCCTTTGGATTGCATCAAGTCGTCAAGGTTTGCCCTCTTTTCCCGCTTCAATTCAGGAGCATCAGGGACGGTCCCAGCGTAGAAGGAATCTTCATCGTCAGACAATTTGGCAAAAGAACGGCCCTCAGGATCAACTTCCTCAATCGCTTCGAGAATGAGGTCGTGCTCCTCTTCATCGAGGTTTTCTTCCTCGTATTGTTCCCCTACCATCTTGACGAGTTTGTTGAGGTTCTTGGCCAGTTTTCGATCGTCGTCTTCAAACTCGTTGACCAACTTGTCAACCTGCTTTAGGAGACGCTCGTATGGCGTACCGGTGATGGCGCCGAGAAACCGCCCGAAGCCGCCCTTCTTCTTCGCCATGGTGAAAGCAACGGACCGACCCTTTTGAAAGATTCTTCGGCTCCATGGACTTCCGCACAGTTCATTCAAGAGGTGGGGCTGGGGTTGTCGAGGACGATGGTTGAAGCGTGGCTTGTCGAGTTGATGACCACCTACAATGAGGAGTCCTATCGAAGTCGTGAGGCGTACACTGCTCAGATTCATTTGCCCGGTAGCGTGTTTGAAAATTTAGTTTGGTGGGCGCTTCAAGCCCTGCCTGACGAAATCCTTGTTGGTCTTGACATCGATGCGGACGCACCCCACATCGAAGAGGTTGATGAGCGGTTTAGTGCAGAAGAGTCAACCTTCAATCTGTTTCAAGGCCAAGGCTACCGCATTAAGGAGGCTCATATCGTCAACCGCGGCGACTCATATTCAGTGCACCATCTCCCCGAGGATTGGACTGATGACATGTTTTCCAGTACACGAGGCTCGCGCGCTGGGCGGTTCACACATTGGCTTCACACGCACCCGAATGCGCCAGCAATACCAAGCGGGGCGGACGCTGATGCAGCCCAAGAAACGGCTGGTGTCGACATGATCCTCGGTTTGCGCTTTTCACCTGAAGGCCCACTGCCATGGTTCGACGATGTAGAAGGCCAGCGCAGAAGGGTTGGCAAAGAAGCGGTGGCTCAGCCAAGCAAAGCAAAACGAAGATCATTCTTCCAACGTCAACAACTTCCCGTGCTCGGTGTCGCCCCCAGCGGCCATAAAATCCACGAAATCCAATTGATTGCCTTCCATAAAAACGGGCTTGGCGTCAACGTGATTCTGGTTGATGAGAATGGCTATCCCTTTGGCTGGGAAGGCTTCAACGATCACGCAACCAGAGCGGCATGAAGCCCTTCAAGTCGGTCGGGGTTGACTCCGAGGTCGCTTTGGCCTAGACGGGATTGAGAGTGCAATTCAATTTGCGTGGTGGCCTCATCAAGCGCTGTCAAACCAACCACAACATCGTCTGGGAACCGCCAAAACGAAGTCCGCTCAACAAAGTGAACATAGTGTGTACCATCTCCGGATTCATCGACCAACACATCGCCCTTGTTCGAAGCAATATAAGCCTCTAATTCGATTTGAACCTCTTCGATTGGAGCGTTGACGGTGAGGCTGAGTTCTTCCATTCTGAAATCAGCATTGCCACCTAAATGAGCGCAATTCATGCTGGTGGATTCGCAGGTTGGCATTTCATCAAACGGTTCATCACCAGCGCTTGTGAGGATCCACACTTGGCACAAGAGCCAAGGAGAAATCAAGGCACCAACGACGAGCAGGACATTCGATCGGGTCAACAGGCTGCGTTCAGAGCTCATGGCGTTCCCAACCTGATTGCGACCAAGCGTAAACCATCGGCTGGCCGGTGGGCACTTCCAGAGAAAGCACCTGTTCTTCGCTCAACCCTTCGATGTGCATGATGATGCTGCGCAGGGAATTGCCGTGGGCGGCAACGAAGAGGTTCTTGCCCTGCTTGAGAGCCGGAATCAGGGTGTCATTAAGGTAGGGAATGGTTCGCTCAGCCGTCAACTTAAGCGATTCACCTGATGGTGGCGGGACATCAAAGGAACGACGCCAAATGTGCACTTGCTCATCTCCATACTTTTTGCGAGTGTCGTCTTTGTTGAGGCCTTGTAAATCTCCATACATGCGTTCATTCAACTGCCAAGCGACATGGACTGGCAGCAAATCTGCAGAACCAGCATCGCCCCGAATTTGAGCCCAATCAATCATTCGAGCCTCGTTTTCCGAAACAGAGGATGTTCCTTCTTCCGGTTCTGGGTATTGGAACACTGGCGTTTTTCCGCCCTTGTGTTGGGCCAAGGCAAGCATGGCCGTCATCTGTGCGCGAATCAGCGTTGAGACGTGAACCTCATCCATGTCGAGGTGAGCGATTTTTTTGCCACCTTCAATCGCTTCTTCGATCCCGACGTTGGTGAGTGGTACATCCACCCAACCAGTGAACAACTTCGCAGCGTTCCACATGGATTGGCCGTGGCGCATCAAAATGAGCAGTGACATGAAGACTCCCTGTGCTGAGGGCAG
>CALKDX010000098.1 GCA_938084455.1 Candidatus Poseidoniaceae archaeon | reverse complement strand
AGCCATTGATCGAACTTTCCAGAGTGAATGTGCACCACAATTTTGCAACCCGCGGCATGGGCAAGCAACGCGAACCTTCGCTTGCGCCACCACGACCAATCCGCTGCCGTATGGAGGTGAACGACATCCGGTCGCTGAGATGAATCCTTGAGCCTTCGAATGAGGGTTTTTCGGGCCCTTCTGTAAGCCAACCATTTGGCCCAAGGCGAGCCGACCACATGCGATGAGAGGAGTTCTGCTTCCCAACCTTCTGGAGGGTGTTCAGCCAAGATTCGCATGACGTTTGCCATACCACCTGGTGAATCACACGGACCGATGTGAAGCACCTTTGGCATGTTCTGTGCACACCCGCTCCGGTTGAAGATGTACCGCTTGAAACCACCCTTACGCACCGTTCTATGAGGGGAGATATCAAGGAGGGAACAGGGGTCAAAGATGTATGGTCTGGGTACCTGCACTGATCGAGGTTGGCTTAGGCACCCTTGCTCTTGGGCCCTTTTTGATTCACCGATTGTCGGTCGGTCGGTGGCGTAAAAACCCACCAGTCTATCCCTCAGAGAACACCGATTCACCAGCCTTACCCATCACCGTTCTCCTCCCCGTTTGGAATGAGGCGCTCGTCATTGAAACAAAACTAGCAAACCTCGCTTCCCAAAAAGGCGTTACCTTTAGCCTGCTTGCGATTGATTCTGCTTCCACTGATGACACGGTTCAACGAATCAATCGGTGGCTTGAGCAACACCCGAAGGCGTTCAACCACACTCAAATCATTGAGATGGAAACACGGCTTGGAAAGTCGAGAGCTGTTCAAATTGCACTTGAAACACTGGAGAAGCACGGGGTTGCAGGACTGGTGTGCATGACTGATGCTGATGCCCAGTTGCCAGAAAACGGTTTGGAACGGCTCAGTGGCTGGTTCGCAGACCCGACCATTGGCGCCGTTGGGGCCTCTGCACGGCGCTTGGGTGGACTTGCTCAAGAGGGATCGCACCGTTCAATGTTTGAATTGCTCAGAGAAGGGGAATCAGCGCATGACAGCACGCCTTTTTTGGAAGGTTCGTTCATGATGTGGCGCAGTTCTGCTTTCAACGCTCATCAACTCTATCCAACAGCAAATGCTGATGACGCACAAATCGCCACACAAGTTCGGTTGAATGGTTTGCGCAGCATACATGATTCTGAAGTAACGTTCCAGGATGTTGCCCCCTCTACACCAGAGGGGCAGGCCAGGCAAAAGGTTCGGCGGGCTCAAGGGTTGCAGCGTCTGCTTTTGCGGCATCGGAAGCAATGGTGGAACCGTCGTTTAGGGAAATTTTCCATGATTCTACGAAGAGAAGCGCATTTCCATCTTGCCGCCCCGTTGCTCATGCTTGGAGTTGGCGCAACAGCAATCCTTCGCTGGGGCACCGTCATGTTCATCGGCATGCCAAACGGTGAACTTGCTCTTCTCCACGGCGGATTGGCCCTCATTGAATTGTTTGGACTGACGGCTTGGGCCCTTCATCGAAACGGTCTGCGTCTTCCCGGGCTTACACCTGTTGGTTCCATCCTGACAGGATTTGAACACCTGCTTGCTGCTATGTGGACGAGTTTCAGAGGGCGTTCCTTGCACATGTGGGATCAACACACAGATACGCGCAGGCTCGCTTCCAAACAAAAGAAGTGATTTTTGAAAATAAAAAAAAGCCCCCCCGCAGACCGAAGTCCACGGAGGGGCGGCTCTCGTGTTCCGCAGAACACGTGTTTACTCACAGACGTTGAGAATTACCTAGGGTAATCACTCAGCGAAGGAAGTGGACTCATCGAGAGTCTTTCCTTCACGGGTGTCGGTGATGGTCACCTTGATCTCACAGGTTTGTCCTGCGTCACAAAGGGACTGTCCAGTTTCGACGATGGTCACACCGTCACCAACGGACCAAACTTGGTCGCTGGTGGATCCGAACTCAACGAGGCCGCATGAGCCGCCTGTTGCGCCTGGGTTGTCACATGTGACTGGTGCAGCGTTGTCAACGGAGATCTTCACTGAGATCGAAGCCCAGTTTAGGTCGCCGCCTTGGCTCATGGTCACACGGACGAGGTTGTCGTCTGTTTGGTCAGTTGTGTCGCCGTTTGCGTCTTCTGCACTAAATTGGTAGATAGGCAACATTCCAATGTATGCAGGGCTGAAGGGAGGGCTGTTGATATGAAGGAACTGTGATGCTGCGTTTCCTGATGCATCGATCGCGATGAATGCTATACTTGTCATTTGACTTAGTATTGAATTTGGCATTTGATGTGATGGATAGGCATGCCACGCAGAAGTGGGAATGAACACAGTTGAGAATCCACTGTGATCAGATACGTTTTGGTCAATGATGCCGTCCAAATCTAGATCCCAGCCCATATTTGCCAAATCACCATCGACATCAATGGCTGCGTGATACAACGAAACATTTGCTCCAGTCACACTAGAGGTGTTCGTCAATGGGTCCATCACCCAATACTCTTCTATGCCAGATTGCGTATACAGGAACACATCGATGGATGGTACATGGTTTGGCACAGATGTGGATGTGGGGGTCTGCCCCTCTGCTTCAGGGGAAATCGTATCATCGGCTACGCCGAAGCATCCAGTCAAAACAAGGAGGCAGGCTAGGGTAAGTACATTGATTGCTCGTATCATGTGCATGGTTAGGAATTGTTCATCTTGTATATCAAGATGGTCCGGGTGAGCCTGTATGTGTTTCCCAATGCGCGGTGAGTATCGCATGCTGGAATAACCGCGCCCGACGCCCCCTTTTTATTGAACAGAGATGTTAAGTTCATAAGCCGTCGAAGAAGCAAGCGAAATGGAGAGGGGTGTATCTCAAATGTTGAACGTCACGGCCC
>CALKDX010000097.1 GCA_938084455.1 Candidatus Poseidoniaceae archaeon | reverse complement strand
GATGCAGATCATGTTGCCGTTTGGTCCAAAGAGGGTCCACTGGTCGTTGTTGATCAGAACCGTTCCTGCCATTGAGACCATGCTTCCAGATTCGTAACTCCATGTCGATTCACCAGCCCATTCAAGTTGGTTGGGTTGGGGCGTGTAACCATCGACAAGAATAATTTCTGGCCCCTGGGTTAAAAACGCCCATCGGAGATTGGTTTCTTGGTAACTGAGCATCCCGGTCACTTCGACTTTGGAATCGGCTTCGATCCACACGCCAGGCGCTGATTGGATAAGCAACTGAAGTTGATGTGCAGCGTTTCCTGGGTGGTCGGTGATGTAGGCGGAGGTGTAAATTGCATCCTTATTGATCGCTTCGCTGATGAATCCCGTAATGGTGACTATCTCTCCCGAATAGACTTCTGGCTCAACGGCTAAATCGCTCAGAGTGAGGCGTTGGACTTCTGGTAAACCTGATGGCTCCCACCAAATGGCGCCAGCCCCGGTTGATTGAAGGTAGAATCGTCCGTTGTAATCGACCACGGCCCCCATCACGGTAACATTGGTTCCTATGGGGGGTTTCTCTCCGGTTGAATACCAGCGAACACTGATGACTCCCGTGTCGTCCTCGACAACCAAGTCAACTCGGTCTTCACCGCTGCCATACCGGTCCTCAATCCATGAAATGACGGTGCCTTCGACCAGAACAGTCTCTCGGTTGTGGTTGATCAAATCTTCAACCAATACCACTTGCGGTTCCCTGACCATGGCGTACCAGTTGAGCGATGCCACCAAGAAAACAGCAAGTGCGAACATCACCCAAAGTTTCTGACCACGGGTCGCTGGATCATCGTCGGTAATTTTGAGCATGATGTCCTTGAGAGCATCGGCCATGATGTGCTCAAACCAACTCCAGCCATAGCCGTTTGCACGGGGGAGCATCGTGACATTCTCCCAAAATGAGCCATTTTTGCGGGGTCCACTTTTTTAATGCGTGGACCGAGGGGGTGGTTGGGGATGGCGATGAGGGACCGCGTGATTCGTGATGAAATTCACAAAGATATCTTGGTGCCTGCCCGCCACGCAACCATCATTGACACCAAGGAATTTCAACGCCTTCGAAACATTCAGCAACTTTCAACATGTGAATATGTTTTTCCTGCAGCAAACCACAACCGCTTTGCTCATTCGCTTGGAGCCTACCACTTGGCGGGGCAACTCACGGCTTCCCTCCAAGATGTCCAACCGGGGATTCTCAGCGATGAAGACGCTGAATTGGTTCAATTAGCTGCCTTGCTCCATGACATTGGCCACCCGCCTTTCTCCCACGTTTTGGAAACGCCGGATGTCTACGCAACATACCATTCTCACGAACACTGGGGCCGTGTGTTGTTGGAATCAAGTGAGACAGAGGTCGGCGCAGCAGTAACCAATGTGCTCGGCGAGGCTCGAACTGAACGGCTCTTCGCCCTCATGGACGGCGCATCGGAGCATGCAGGTGAAGCAATTCCCCCGTTCATGAAAGAAATCGTATCAAGCCAATTGGACGTCGATCGGATGGATTACATGGTCCGTGATCAGGCGAACACAGGTGCGCAAATTGGTGGTTTTGACATCGCGCGAGTTCTGCGTGCTCTTCGTGTGGGCGATGACGGGCATTTCTTCGTCAAATCGTGGGGTCTTCCCGCCATTGAAGCTTATTTGGTGACGCGATACCACATGTATCACCAAGTCTACTTTCACAAAGTCAACATGTTGACGCAGAATTACCTCGTAAAAATGCTCTCGAGGGCCCGTGCATTGGCTGAACAAGGGCAACTCACTCTTTCCTTGGCCCTGCAAAAAATGCTGCTCGACAAAAACTTGGACGCCCAAGGCTATGCGAGTCTGAATGATGCACACATTCGGGTCGCCATTCCCGAATGGGCAGAACATGAAGACGAAATTCTCTCAAATTATGCCATGAAGATGATGTCGAGGCGAGGTTTCCACAAGTCCCTCCGCATTGAAGGCCTCACCACGGAAATGGTGGGTGTTGTCCGAGATCGAATCGAGGCAGAGGTGGCGGAGGCAGGTTATGATCCTGCTTCTGAGGTGATTTATGCTCGGATTTCTAAGAAGGGGTACAAGCCATACGCCCAAGGCATTCGAATTGAGGATGGCGGAGATGCCTCCGAACATTCTCCCCTCATACGTTCGCTCACTCAACCAAATGAACGCGCCTTGATTTTTGTTCCAGACGCAATACGGGACGGGCTAGAGCAACGCGTTCGTGAATGGATCAAACCCTCCCAATCATCGCTTGTTCATTTCGAGTGAAGCGGATAACTTGATGAGTTTGACCAAGTCCAGCAACACAGGGGCCTGTAGCTTAGTCGGTTAGAGCGCCCGGCTCATAACCGGGAGGCCAGGGGTTCAACTCCCTTCGGGCCCACCTTGAAATTGGCTGTTTTTATTGCCTATGCTCAGTTTTTATCTCGATAATTGGAGGAAAATAATTTCCTTTTTCAAGAGGATTTCTTTCCCATTTTATCACAACGGTTATGAGTGTCGCATCAGTGGCGTTGTCTGTTAGGTGAAGTTAGTATGATGAAGCGTGCCGTGTTCATTCTTGCCCTATATGTCGGTTCCTTGATGCTGGTCGCAGTACCAGCAGCAGCACAAGCCCCTACTGCGGCTATTTCATTATCCTGTGCTCCAATCTCCATTAACGTGGAAGTGAAGCCTGGTTCTACCTACTCAGGATTCACCACCTGCACTGCAAGCAACCCAACAACCTATCAAGAGAAAATCAGCATCCTGGTGACGAGCGATGGCCTTGCTACCGCCTCTCCCGGTGACATGTACATCGGTGGAAATCAGGAAGTGGACTTCCAAATTTCTGTTCGGGCTACACCTTACTTAACCATGCAAAGCCGAACATTGTCCGTTTCTGCAACCGTCCAAGAAATCAACAGTTTACCGCCAATCAACACGGCTTCCTCCCAGAACAACATGATCGTCAACATCATGCAGTATTCTCTGGTTCAGGTTGAAGCAGTTGAGCCATTCGTTCAACTCATGCCAAAGAAGGACAAGAACTTCGAATTCAAGGTGTATAACCTCGGCAATCAGATTGACTTCATGAAGGTCGGTGTGACTGATGCAAGTCGAGATGACCTCGAGCAGGCTGGATTCACCATCAACTTGCCAGCTGTGAAGGTCCAAATCGACGCCATCCCAACAGCAACAAACGTCCGAGTGATGGCACGAACACCGAAAACACAAGGCTGGAGCGATGCTTATCACGTGCTTGACTTCTACGCTGAATCAGAATTCGCCTGTAACAACGGCGGCTGTATCCGTGAGTCACAAATGATCACCGTCTACGTCCGTGGTGTCTATCTCCCAGGTTTCGAAGTTATTCCTGCTCTATCCATGCTCGCTCTTGCAGCGGCAGTTGTTGGCCGCCGTATGACGGGTAGCGAAGACGAAGAAGGGGAATGGCGTGAAGCCGCTCCCGGTCTGTGACGGCTTGTTGCGATGCCCCTTGCAATAGGGTTGCACATGACCCTTACAGGGGTTGGTTTGATAATCCCCAGTGCCCAAGGTTGCACTAACAGGGATTTCTATGAGTGGATTACTGGACAAAGCAAGCGCTGTAAAAGATGCAGAAATCGTGGAAACCGTTGCCGAAAAGGCACCTGAACCGGTCACAGAAAAAACGACTGTCACCAGTTCGGAACAGACTTTGTTGGATCAAGCAAGCAAAATAGGACTCGCACTTGGTGCTCTTGGGTTCATTGGCATGTGGTTCCTTGACAATTACTTCCTAGAAGACCTCACGGGGCCTGTGCCATTCGGCCTCGTTGCCCTCGCATTGCTTGGTGGTTCATTCTACATGGTTTGGGATTCACTGAACCGGGAGAAAACCATCGTTCTTGTCGTGGCCTACCTCCTCATGACATCGGTTCCATATCTAGCTGGCCTCGAACTTGGCGAGGATTCCATCGGTATTGCGGAACTCAACATCGATGAAAGCAGCAATGAATTGACCTTCGTAGTGCGCGGTTCGTTCTCAGAAGCGACCAGCACCATTGAGGTTGGAGGCGAGAGAGTGTGGTCAGACACTCAAACTCTTTCTGCAGATATGGTGAGGTTCAAGGCACCACTCGCAGAGGTATTCCAAGGAAATTCACAAAACAATATGTTAGCAACGGTCCTCTCTTACACGCTTTCAGTCGAATCGAATTCTGGAACGGTCGAGACCGTCGAAATTACACCGGGTTTGCTCAACCGTGAAGTGACTCACTCAGGGGCAAGAATCACACTGATCACAGAAACTACGACAGATGATCAATCAACCAGCACATCCGAAGCAGGACTTCAGATTGAGGCCATTTTGGGTATGTTCTCCGATTCAGCCACTGCGATAAATAACGGTGACCATTCAATGTCCAACATCCAAGACTACCAGCCTGTCTCATCAGACTACACCATCCAACTCAAGGTCATGCAAGGCAGCAGCCAGAAGTGGCAGTCTCCAGTGATAGCGGTTGATGGTACATCTGCGCAATGGAATAGCCAAGTTTCAGGCCAACAAGTTGGCAATGCTGATCGCTGGCTTGCCATCCCCGGTACTGGATATGACCCGAACACTGGGACGATCGAAATCCTAGAGAGAGATGATTTCTTTGAGGATGATGGTTGCTACACATTCCAAGTCATTGTCACCAATGAATTCTACGATGGAAGCACGGCCGTCCACACCAGCAGCAACTCATGGGAACTTTCCTGGGAAGACCCGGGTGTCGATGACAGCATGCCAACCTGTTGAATCAACTGAGGCAAAAACGCCCTCGTTGCTTCCTCTGCATCACGGTGTGGTGCAAGGTATCAAAACGGAACAGTCATTCGTATGACCATGGCTAGTCGTCGTGTTGTCTTGATGATCCTCATGGTTCTGCTCTTTTACCTCCCACTGAGCGCTGTGGGAAATGAGAGTTCCCCTCCAGTTGAGCAATTCGGTCATGCGTTTGAGGAAGTCGTGATTGCTGATAGTTCAGATTTACTCGCAGAGCCAAGAGACTTGGAATTCCATCCTGGCACCCCCAATCAATTGTGGATTGCCAATCGAGCGACTGACAGCATCACAATTGTCGATAACACCGGCCTTGAAAACCAAACTTCAGAAAACAGACGTGATTCTCATCGAAACCATTTCCTCGAAGAAGTCAGTGCCATCGCCTTCGGCGCCTATCATCCTGAATTTGACTGGCAATGGGGCTCAGCTCAAGAATCCGCCAACACTTACTGTGGGCAGGGCTCGCCAAACAATTTCATGGGTCCTACATTGTGGCCATCCTCGTTGACACATTTCGCAAGAGAACACCAAAACGACGCTCTTCTTGGCAGTCATATTGACATGAACCATGAATCTCCTTTCGGTGTTGGAATCGCTCACGATTCAGACAATGCCTACTGGTACAACGATGGTTACTATGGGGAACTTGTCTACTATGATTTCCAAGAAGATCACGATACTGGGATGGATGACCACTCTGACGGAATTGTCCGCCGCTACTCCGATGTGCAACTGTCGCACGTCCTTGGGACCCCAGGGCACATGGTTCTTGATGATGATTCAGGAATTCTTTACATCGCCGATCCGGGGGCGAACCGTGTCCTTTGGGTGAACACTGATGATTCAACCTACACCACTCAAAACATCATGGGCGATTCATCGCGCTTAGAACCGCTCCAGGAATACTCGAGGATTGCAGGGATTGAATGGGGTGTGTTGGACACAGGACTCAACCGACCCTCAGGAATTGCACTCACTGGCGACCAACTCTTTGTCTCCCAAAACGGTGATGGGACAATCCTAGCGTACGACCTAAGCACAAACGGAAAGAGTGCGGTTGAGGCAGGGTCGATTCAAACCACAGCATCATCCATCATGGGTCTAGAACTTGGTCCTAATGGGCACCTCTACTATGTTGATAACGTCCAAGACGAGGTAGTGCGGATTGATCCTTACACCGATGGTGATGGTGATGGTGTGGTGGACGTCGATGACAACTGCCCCCTCATTGCCAATGTTGCTCAATTGAACCACGACGGGGATTCACTCGGTGATGTGTGTGATGAGGACGACGATAACGACGGCTATCTAGACGAAAATGACGCTTGCCCTCAGGGCTTAACCAACTGGATTGCAAATACCATGTCAGATTATGACGCGGATGGCTGCCGAGATTCCAGTGAAGATTTCGATGATGATGGTGATGATGTCATCGACATTCGAGATGATTGTCCAACTGGTGACTTGGATTGGCTTTCAACATCTGGCACGGATTATGACCAAGATGGTTGCCAGGATATGGGTGAGGACCAAGACGATGATGATGATGGTATCTGTGATGGTGAGTTGAACCTCATGGGGTTGTGTGTTGCATCGAGCGTAGGCACTGATGTCTGTCCGACAAGTTCCCTTTCATTCACATCAATGCCCTCAACAGATGCCGATCAAGATGGTTGTGAGGATCGAACCGAAGATGAAGACGATGACAACGATGCTTTGATTGACAAGTATGACGATTGCCCCAATGAGTACGGACTGAGCGACAAAGGCCGTCTGTTTGGCTGTCCTGATGCCGATGGCGATGGCTATGCAAACACCATTGATGAATTTCCATCTGAACCAACTCAATGGTCTGACCTCGACGAGGATGGGTATGGAGACGTTACGAATGGATTGAACGGAGACGCTTGTCCAGCCGCCTTTGGCACATCAACTGAAGACAGACTTGGTTGCATTGACTCTGATAATGACGGATGGTCGAACGCAGATTCAACATGGCTTGTGACTTCAGGTGCGGATGCTTTCCCGAATGAAGCCTCTCAACACTTGGACCAAGATGGTGACGGATACGGTGATTCGCCTCTTGGGTTCGAGGCAGATGAGTGCGTCGACACACCCGGTGCCTCATTCGAGGACCGCTTTGGCTGCATTGACAGCGATAACGACGGCTGGTCCGATGAGGGCGATGATCTACCACTCGAACCCACGCAGCACCGCGATATTGACGGTGATGGCTATGGTGATAACCCACTTGGATCTGAACCTGATGCGTGTCCAAACGAAGCTGGCGAATCGACTCAGATTCCGTTCGGTTGCACAGACAGCGATGGTGATGGTTGGGCTGATGAGGTCGATTTTGACGCCAATAACAATCTTGTGTGGTCTGATGTGGACGGAGATCAATATCCTGACCAGCAGGGCGCCACAGAGATGGACAGTTGCATCGAAAACCCTGGTGACTCATACCTCGATCGGTTTGGCTGCCCGGACGCTGATGGCGACGGTTGGTCGGATGCCTCCGATGAATATCCAAATGATTCAACCCGCTATGCCTCATCCGCTCTGTCCTCGAATCTCCTTGTTATGGTTGGTGTGGCTCTGCTTTCTGCTATGGTTCTCGGTCTCTTGTTCGTACGACGAAAGCAACAACACGATGGCCGTTCAGGCGAAATCACCCCTACTCTCGTGGCACCTTTCATGGAACAACCCACATCCAACGGTCCACCAATTCCTGACAGTGGATTGCCCGCTGGTTGGACTTTGGAACAATGGGCTTGGTACGGGGAAGACTACCTCAAAAATCAGTGATCAACCGTGTGTGATTTGGCACTGTTGTGGGTGTCCTTTCAAACAGATGTTGATAAGTCAACTCCAAACTCTTTGGGGTTATGAAGTACACACTATCGGTTGCAACCCTTGTTTTCTTGCTGATCTTAAGTGCAACCGCAGGCTCGGTTCTTACAAGTCTTACAGCATCCTCCTCATCAAGCAACTCGACGTTTGAAATTGATGCAGACAACACATTCGGCATGAATGAGTATACGCTCCTCGAAGTCGATGAAGGCGACAATGATGAGGAAAATGTGATCACAGAGCGCCTTCATGAGTTTCAGTTGACTGCATCTGAAGTGGATGGCGTTGTTACTTGGGACTTTGGTGATGGTACCACGGCTACCGGGTTCTCTGTCGTTCACTCATTCACAGATGCAGGCCACTACACAGTGACGGCAACCGCTGTGACCGTTGACAGCATTGAGCAAGCAAGCCTCGAACTCACGGTTGATCAAAGCGGAACCGTCGAGTCTGATAACATGGAATGCGTGTGCGCCCCCACGGCCAAAGACACTGTCGTGAATCTTGTACCGAAGCAGGGTCAAATCGATTATGAGGGGTTCGTAACGGTTGAGCACGACGGAAGCAGCGAATCCTGCTCTCTTCGAAATCCGCTTCAAGAATGCCACGTAAGGGTGTACGTGGAGCGAACAATGGATGGGGCCGTGATGAATCAAGAAGTGCTTTTCGATGATACATTTCGAACCAATGAACTCACGGTGACCTTTGAATTCACTGCTTTGGAGTTTGAACAAGGTGAAGGGCTTCAGTTGCGCCTAGAAACCGATCAGGTGCGAGATTGGCACAAGCCTTTGACAGAATGGACCATGACCGCCCCGCTGTGAGGGCAGTTTCTCGCCAAAATCGTTCATGATTCATCTTCGAGCGAAGATACCTCTTCCAAGGCCTCATCATCTTCGAGGTATTCCTTTGCGGCTTCTTCCTCATCGATTTTGCCTTGCTGAGATTGAATCACCTTCTTTGATGCTTGATGAGAGACGACGAAGGTACCTGCAAGGATGATCAGAACAAGCAGAGCGTAAATCATCAAGGGTTGATCTTCTCGCTCCTCAGCATTGGTCCATGCGATTTCTCCCGAGGTAGAACCGCTTGGGTTTGAAACATCCGAGGCAATTGAATTCAAGACAGTTGGAAGCATTGCTCGGCACTCCAAAGCAAGACTTCCATTGGTGTTGCCATACCATGAGACGTACATGGTCTTGCTTTCACCTGCTTCCAACGAGACGACTAATTGTGTTGTGTCTTGCAGTTCATCTCCAACATAGCACCAGAAGTTGACGCCTGTAACGGCCACATCACCCGTGTTCTTGACCACTATGTCGCCACTGATCTTTTGGCCGATGTATGCTTTGTTGTCTTCAAGATCGATTGAAACGACATCAATGTATGGAAGTGGAACCGATACTTCACTGATTGGTGTCTTAGGTGCGGGAATCGTTGTGGCAAAATTCCCCCAACTTGAACTTAAAGTCAAAACAATTTCAGCGTTTTCTTCGTGGTATTGTCCTTCGCCATCGACCCATTCGACAATGCGTGCCTGTTCTCCCAAAGCGATTCCGACATGTCCGTTTTGGTCTGTGATGTTGTCAATGGTGCTCCCGTAATAGCCCAAGCCTGTTGCGTGAACAGTGATGTTTCCAGCATTGGTGTGCAGTGTGCGCTGTGAGAGCAAGCGAATCCACGCATCGGTTAGGCCGCCAGTACCCGTGCTGTTTGTGTATTGAATGTTCGCGGTGTCATGGACGATGATGTCCTCATCGGTCCTCGAACCCACAAGAACTGAAGAATCGACCACGAGGCTTCCTCCGTCTTGGACATGAATTGGTGCACTTCCTGTGAGTGTTGCAGCGGTGACGGAACATGCACCTGGGCAGACAATGGATGCGCCGGAAACATCTGCATCGTTGACGCTGAGCGTTCCAAAGACCTGAAGTTCAAACGCTGCTGCATTCCACTTCAAACTCCCACCTGTGTGATTGAGTTCTTCAGCGTTCACCAACACGGTGCCGCTTGCCCCAGAGTGCAGGGCTTGTACGCTTGTGATCTGAGTGGAAAAGAAATAGTAAATGTCAAACTCGACGGTCAACGAAGTACCGTTCAGTGACGCAGGTATGTCGACAAAGTCAGCCCCAACCGCATTTTGGGTTTCATTTCCAATGGTCACATTGAACATGGCACTTTCAGGAATGACATGATCGAAATTAATTCTGACTTGGCCAGTTTCAGCAATGTCGCCAAAGTTAAGGTGCAGCAAAGTGTCATCAAAAACCAGCAATCCAGCGTCCAATTCGGTGCCAACCAGGTCTCCCGAGACCGTCAGGGTTGCACCCTCATTCACGGTGATGGTCACATCTTGAGCAATGCTTGTTGTGTTTTCGATAAGAAGGGAGGCGCCTTCAAGGACGGTTAGGTCGGTATCGATGGATGATTCATTCCAAGTTTCGGTGCCTGATACCGTGATGTTGGAACCATCACTGGCCACTTCAGCAGATACAGCCATTGTAGCCAAAGTCGTCGATATGAGGAGAAGTGCTACCAAAGAAAATGCAGTTCGCATGGTGGTTTCTAAGGGTGGGGGCGTTATAGTCTTCGCTCCGTCAATACGGAACATCCTTCCATCCGAGCTTGTAACCGATGAGGTTGAAGGTTCGGTGAAGGACTGGGGTGAACAACACAAGGGCAATCATTGGGATTCTCAATTCTTCAGCAGCCAGCCACGATGTGCCGAGAAAGAGTTGACCGGCCAAAAAGACGGAAATGGCGAAGGGCAGCGTGTCGAGGATTGGGGCCTTTGACGAAATTTCACCTTCTCGCTTAAGCCCTCTCCGTCGCTTGAAAAAAGAGCCTGTGCTGTCACCAACAAGGCACATAAAACCGAGAAATGTACCGAGAATGAAGGCAGAGAGCATGGTGCTCTCGACAGAAAACCAAGTCCCTGCTGAACCTGCTAGCGGTGATGAGAACAATACTGTATTGTCTTGAATCGTTCCGGCTGCACTGCCGTCATTGGTCGCCAGCACCATCAGCATGCACAGTAGCCCCGAGGTGAGCGATCCCCCAATGAGGCCGTTCCAAGTTTTCCCGTCACCTAGGATTCGATTTCCATCGTTGAGGGTTCGTCCACCGTCAATGGGCCAAGGGCCGTACCCTGTCTTTGGCAGCCATTTACCCCACATCATGGCGAAGGAATTTGCCAGAAAACCTGGCAAATACAGCCACAAGCACAGGAGAAAGAGCATGAAGAAATTCATCAGAGGTCCCCCGTATGGTTGGTTGTCATAAAGGTCGATGACCAACGAGGGCCTTTGAACACTGCCCCGTTGACGAACATGAAGTTTTGCTTGTGCATGGAGCCGCGATGACATTATGGAGTGGGTGCGGTCCATACGAGTCATGGCGAAAGGCTCAGTTTTGGTCGTTGGCGGCGGTGGGCGAGAACATGCTTTGTGCATGGCCTTAGCATCCTCTGAGCAAGTCAATTCGGTGCATTGTGCCCCTGGCAACGCGGGAACCCTTGAGGTGGCGACCAACCATGCAGTTTCCGCTTCTGATGTCGAAGGCTTAGTGGCCCTCGCACAGCACCTCCAAGCAACGTTGGTTGTTGTCGGTCCCGAAGCACCACTGTGTGATTTTCTTGCAGATCAACTCGCAGCGGTAGGCATCCCATGCTTCGGTCCAGTTCAAGCACTCGCAATTTTGGAGGGCTCAAAATTACATGCAAAGGAAGTCATGAGCATAGCAGGTGTGCCAACTGCAGAGTACCAAGTTCTGACGAGTGAGTCAGATATTGAGTCAGCATTGGACCGGTTCGAGGGTCAGCCTTGGGTGGTGAAGCGGGACGTACTCGCTGGTGGCAAGGGTGTTGTTGTCACAGCGGATCGAAGCGAGGCAAAAGCGTTCATCGAAGCGTCAATCGCCACCGATGGAAAAGTGCTCCTTGAGGCATTTTTAGAAGGTGAGGAAGCGAGCATGCTCGTCGTTATGGATGGCTCTGGTTTTGTCTGTCTGCCGCCGAGTCAAGATCACAAACGGGCCTACGATGGCGATATCGGCCCCAACACCGGTGGAATGGGTGCGTACTGCCCCGCTCCTGTTGCCACGCCGGAAGTCCTCTCCCGCTCCGTTCGTGACATTGTCGAACCCATGCATGCCTACCTTTCGTCCCAACCAACACCCTACCGGGGTGTTCTCTATGTTGGGCTGATGATCACCTCTGAAGGGCTGCCAAGTGTAGTTGAATTCAATGTTCGATTTGGTGACCCTGAATGCCAAATCACCCTCCCACTCATCGCAACAGACCTTCATGAACTGCTGTTCGCCGCAGCCACCGATCGTCTGTCTGAAGTGAACGTTGAGTTCCATCGTCAGCACGCACTCACCGTTGTGCTTGCTGCGGAGGGTTACCCTGCTTCACCCGTCAAGGGTCGTCGAATCAACGGCCTCCAAGCACCAAGTGAAACGGCTTGGATTAACCATGCTGGAACCGGCCACAACGATGCTGGCGATGTCGTTTCCACCGGAGGTAGGGTTCTTGCTTGCACGGCCACAGGTGACACGCTTGACGAGGCGGCTCAGCGCGCCTACGACCTTCTAGCAAAGATTGATCTTGAAGGCAGCCATTACCGGACGGACATAGGCCATCGAGCGTTGTAACTGCCGTATGATTTTGGCTTCTGCAAAAACCTCCAAAAAGCAATTTTCTTCTATTAAACAAACAGGGTACTCCGTTGCATTCGGGCGGCATCCTCGAGGAGTCAATATTAAAAGAGGACCCAAAGTGGCGAAGTTGCTTGCCAGCCTTGCTGCTGTCAATCAAACACCCTGAGGGAAAAAAATGGAAACGAAAAACCCCGAAATGCGCCCAGCGCCTGCACCTATGCTCGGGTGGCTTATTGCCCCCCTTGCAGTGCTTCTTGCGCTCGCAGCGACACAGATTGTTGGTATGACCTTCGATCTCAACCTAGACAACCTGACCCCAATGATTGTCGTCCTTGTGGCGGCATCGCTCGGTCTCACGCCACGCATGGTCCAAGTCACTGGCACAGTCTCGCTTTCCAACTCAACCCTTTCCCTCGTTTCTCTGGTTGTTGCTCTGGTCGGTGCAGAACTTGTCTACATGGCTGAACTCGGTGCTCTTACCGCATTGATGTTCTTCATCGTGATGTTCGGCGTTCACCTTTTGGTGATGAGCGGAGCATTCGAATGGGCCAATGTGCTCATGTTCACCGCCGTTGGCGTTGAACTTGGCCTCCTCGCATCCGGTCACGTCGCAAACACGCTCTCCAGCAGCCTCGCCATGTCCACCGGTGAGTCCATCGGAGTCTTGGACGCATACCGTGCAGCAATCGGATACCAATTCTTTAGCTACGTTATGCTGTTTACAATCCTTGGGATTTTTGCTGCTGTTCTCGCCCGTGGCGTCCTTTCGCCTTCTTCATCGAAGGGCTGGTTCTCTCACATCACCGACGGTGATGGCGCATGGAACCGCTCCACGCTCCCACTTCAAATCGGGCTGGGTGTATGGGCGCTTGCACACATTGCAAGTCTTTGGCATTTCCACACCTTGATGAACGATGAACAACTGATGTTCAATCTCTTTGGACCGTTTAGTGATCCTGTTGTGAATGCATACCCCGAACTCGCCGCCTACCACGGATACTTCGGATTCTGGAGCGCTTTCTTCACCGGTATGGTCGCTTTAATCATCGCAGGCATGGTCTCAGAGCGATGGTTCACCCGCTCCATGTTCCTTGGTTCGATGTGGGCTCTTTACTTGGTTTCATCTTGGTATGAAACTGGTCTACTAGGAGACGTTGACAGTCCTCTGGTTGCCGATAATTCTGGTGCTTTGATTTGGCTTGCTTTCACCTTCTTTATTTGCGCAGTTATCTACGTTATCGCCACTGGCGACCAATGGGGTGGCTGGTCAAACCGAAGCGAATTCGAGCCCTCCGGTGCACGAAAATTCTGGAATGCCCACTGGGCCAACATCATGATTGGCTTGGCATTCTTCTTCGGCCTCGTGATTCGAACACAATGGTATGTCTTGCCTTCGATGAATTCCCTCGGGACAAACACCTGGGACATGACCGGTGGTTCCGACCCTTGGTACATGAAGCGAGTCGTCGATTACATCCTGGCAAACAACGCTCACATGATCTTCGATGCTGACCGACACTACCCTGTTGGTGGCATCAACCCTCGTCCGCCGTTGTTCACATGGTCAATCGCAATCCTTGCAGGATTGTTGCAACCCTTCGTCGGTGCAGAAGATGCAGTCTGGTGGTCGATTCTCGTCCTTCCTGCAATCTATGGTTCTCTTACCATTCTCCCAGTCGCAGCAATTGCTCGTGAACATGTCAACGAAAAGGCTGGAGTTGTTGCAGCATGGCTCATCGCTTTCATGCCTGCTCACGTTTCACACACCACCTTCGCTCTGGCTGACCACGACGCATTCATCATGCTCTTCTTGACCATGGGCTTCATGTTCTGGCTTAAGGCAACAAAGTACGCAGGATCCGATCGCCTATTGCGAGAAACATCGCCTTCGATTTCGACTTTCTTGAAGTCCTTCTCTGCAGTTGCCAACGAACGCCAAGCAGCACTTTCCTATGCAGTGCTTGCCGGTGTGTCTTTCGGTGTCGTTTCGCTTGGTTGGAAGGGATTCATTGTCGGACCGGCAATTTTGTTCCTTGCTTATGCGCTTCAAGTTGCACTCAACATGTTCCGACGCAGGGATTCAACCACCCTCAGCGTGCTGTTCCTATCGATGCTTGCAGTGAACTTCCTGATGGCACTTCCATTCTACGGAAACCCTCAAATCAACTTGGTGCTCGATGGAACAGGCCTACAACCCTTCTTGTTCATCTCGATCTTTACGATTGCTATTGCTTTCGTGACCACAGGATTCCGAGACAAGCCGTGGTTGCTCGTACTTGGTGTACTTGCCGCAAGCGGTGGTGTGTTCTTTGGCGTTCTTTACCTTTTGAAGATCGCAGATCTCTCGAATGCGTGGGACGTCCTCTTCACTGGTGGAGGTTACTTCACCAAGACCAAGATCTTTGGAACGGTTGCTGAAGCAAACGCAACAGATCGTGGACAATTGTTCGCACAGTTTGGACCGATCACCTTCCTCTTGGCATTGGTCATGGGTGTTCTCTGCCTCTTCTCCGGCTTGCGTGAGCGCAAGCACACGAATCTCATCTTTGGTGTTTGGATCCTCGCAGCATCCTACATGGCCTGGTCTGCTGCTCGTTTCATGTTCAACGCAACTCCAGCCATCGCTGTGCTTGGTGCGTGGGGCATTGTCTCCCTTTGGAAGTGGGCGAACTGGGACGGAATGGTTCGTGCTTGGAAGAAGTACGGCATTCGCACACCAGAAGATCGAATTCGCGGAGCCCGAAAGGCCGTTTGGCGAACACCAAACTTTTCCGCTATCCTTTTGATCATGATCATGTTGTTTGGACAACAAGCAACCTACGGTCTGGATGCAGCAATTCCATCTACCGTGGCTGCAGAAGAAGAACTCGATGAAACGATTTTCAACCTCATCCCTGACGCTCTGCGCGTCGAATTTGCGGGTTTTTCCCTATTGGATGACAGCCCGTACGATGGCAACTGGTACCTCGGTTCAATGGGTTCAGGTTTCAACGATAACAGTTGGAATGCAGCCTACGATTGGTTAGCCGAACAAGATACGGATAGTCCGTACACGGAACGACCAGCGTTTGTCTCATGGTGGGACTATGGATTCCAAGCCCTTAACCAAGGTGAACACCCCTCGGTTTCTGACAACTTCCAGTCTGGTATCCCTGCTACAGGTAACATGCTTTTGGCTCAGTCGCAGGAAGACCTCGTCTCGATGTTCATTTGGCAACTTGGTCAAGGTGACATTGCCTACAACAACGCGAACGGAGACAACTACGCTTTGACATCTGGTTTCTACAACAACGTTGCTAAGCACCTCACCGTTGAACAAATGGAACTCTTTGACACCATCAACACAGACCTCGATCTTGATGCCATGGAGGCGCTTGTTGTCGAAAGCAGTTTCAAGGTCATCAAGTCCAACCGTGACATAGTCATGGCACAGGGCTACCACCAAGTCGACGGTGCATTCGATACCAGTCAAATGGTCTACCGCATCTACAACGATGGTGAACAAATTCAATGCACAGAATTGCTTTCACCAACATGCCAAGGCGATGATTGGACAGAACTTTCTGAAGCTGAACGCACGTTCACCAACAACATCCGCTCCGCACAGGATTCTTCCTCAGAGACAACCCATTACATCATCAACGATTACTGGTACACTGAAGATATGATCGAGGAATTCGGATCCGTTTCGACCAACATTCACCGTGTCAACGCCCGATTGGCTTTGACCGTACAGTTGCTGTCCAATTCACTGGATGAAGGGCAAATTGTCGACCTGTATCATGACCTGATTAACATGGAAGGCTATTACTCGGTACAAGACTACTACGGCGCACCCGGTGAACTAGTTGAAAGAGACCATGAAATTCGATACTTCGCTATCGATAGCCGTCTCTACCCACGTGCTGGACGCTACACGGCAGATGCAGGTTACAACCGAGGCCAACCTATGGGTATCTTCGGGGCACCAACCATCCTCAGTGGCCAAGACATCGGCACCTTCATGGATGAAGTGTACGAAACCACCCGTGGAGAATTCCAAGATGAAATGACCCGTGAAGAAGTCGATGCTGCAATCACTGAAGATTTCCTAAATCAACAAGCCGGTGCAGATATCGATCCTTTGCAGGTTCAAGATGTGCGTGTCGATCACAACCCAGCGTTCTTTGACACCATGCTTGCCAACACCTACGTTGGTTATGGTGCATCGACGCTCGGTATTGAGGCAGGGTCCTCAAACCCGCAACCGGCGCAACACTTTGGACAGCAAGGAAGCCCTGGTAGCGCACTCAGTCAAGCGCTTCCTCTTCCGGGTGCTATGTCCAATCACTTCGTCATCAGCAATTGGTACAATGAAGATCCTAACGTGACCATTGGACAGACCAATACCTATGTGAAGATCATGAAGTACTACTCCGGAGCAGAAATTTCCGGACAAGTTTCGATGACCGATAACGGTGAAGGTCTGTCTGGAATCCGATTGTTGATTGAGCGTGACGCATTCTCCGGCACCGGTGCTGAAGATTTGGATTCAGATACATACTGGGTCCCAATTGGATTTGTTGATGCTGCTGATGATGGAACCTGGAGCTTTGACGCTCCTGCTGGTCGCATTCGAGTTTCTGCCTTCGCAGGAGACTACGACCCAACCAACGCACGTGACAGCATCCGGGCAGGCTCATTCGCAGAAGGTCTCGCAGACATCCTCACTGATGTCAACAACGACAGACAAGTGAACGCAATCACTGGTATTCTCGGAGAAGTCGCTAACATGACATGGTTGGGCGAAACCCAACTCAACATCACTGAGGAACAAGCAGATCGTGTTTCTGATGTGACAGAAGCCATGGATATTGGCGTGGAAAGCAGCGGTGTGTCCGGTCTCGTTTCGTGGTCGGGTGCAGAATCGTTCAACGGCGATCCACTCGTTGACACAACGTTCGTGCTCCGTAGCATTTGGTCAATGACAGAAAATTACACACTGACCACCACAAACGGTTCTTTCACATCTGAAGAAAGCCGAATTTTACAAGGCACCGGTCAAGCGACCTTTACCGAAAATGGTACCTTTGAGAGCGATGGTGTCGCCTTTGCTCAAGATTTCACGGGTACCTTTACCCGCTCGATTGCCGACAAACGAACGTACACCAGCAACGGTACATGGAACGGTGTCGGTAGCCTTGAAGCAAGTTGGGTCTCGAATGAGAACATCGTGGACTGCATCGAAGACAACGGCACCTACTCAATGCCAACCAATGAAACGGTTTGCGCTGAGTCGACCGATGGAGCACTGACCACCTACATGCTCGATGGTGAAATCATCGCCAATGGACGTTTGACTTCTCAAGGTGTGTCCACTTTGATGACCGAAGTTGTGAATGCAACGTTTGAGGCTACTGGTTCCTTCGAGGGAATTGGAACCGTGAACGGAACTGGATTGTTCATCGGTCAAGGTGACTTTGCTGGTTCGATGGTTCAACCAGGATCCTTCTACATCACCGGTCTTGTTCCGGGAATGTACAACATGATCGCCCAACTTGACAATGGAAAGGAAGTTCTTCTTCCAGACCCAGTGGTTGTCGGTATTACCCCATCCTATGATCTGGCTATGTCGATGCCAGGGTCTCTGTTTGAAGACACCCTCGAAGACTTCTTCAGCCAAGTCTTTGCCAACGAAACAATTGAGTTGATCGACACGGGACTTGGCGAAGAGTTTGCCGTCGATATCATCACTGATGAAAACGGCACGTTCTCCTATGGTCCACTGGCTCCGGGTGAATACTTCTACCGAGTCGACGTTGACAACGATGGTTGGTATGAATTGAATGACACCCTCTTTGTCCGTGATGATTCTGAGAACTTCTCCTTGAGCATGGATGTCCCAGAAATGCATGACGTCACGG
Source organism: Candidatus Poseidoniaceae archaeon (assembly GCA_938084455.1). Taxonomy (GTDB): domain Archaea; phylum Thermoplasmatota; class Poseidoniia; order Poseidoniales; family Poseidoniaceae; genus MGIIa-L1. The sequence continues at coordinate 6,570 of CALKDX010000097.1, read as the reverse complement.
TCCAACTTGTTGCCCCGGTTGACGTAGAAACTCAAACATCGCTTCTCAGCGTCGCTGGGCGTGTCGTGACCTTCACCAACGATGATCCCCTCATGGCGCCAATGAATGCCACCTCGGATGAAAATGGTGTTGTGTACATTGAATTGCCAATGGGTGCTTACACCATGTCAGACGACGCAGACGGCGAATACATTCTCTTCAGTCACTTTGAGCTTGAAGCGGAAGACATGATGTTCGACGGCACCTACGCAGTCTCCACTTGGGTCAACGGAACCATCCGCACTCACCTCGATGCTTCGAACTACCAACAATGGCTCGAAAACTCAGATGAGATCAAGTTGCTTGAAAGCGATCCTGCTTCCGGCTTGAGCATCGACTTCACTGCAGGAGACCTCAGTTTCACAACCGTGACTGATGTTGATGGAAATTACAGCATGCGCTTGCCAAATGGACAAGACTTCCACATGACTACAATCAGTCTCTTCTCCACCTACACTGGTGGACAATTGATTGTTCTAGACGGTCAGGATGAACTCGATATGGGCCTCATGTATCTAGCACCTGCAATCTCGACAAGTGGCTTTGTGTTCCTTTACGAGAACACATCACTATGGGACAATTTGGTCCCAGGATGGGCCGCTCAGACCCTTGTAGCCACCAATGAAGACGGCTTGGAATGGAGAACTCAAATCACAGAGGGTGGAGAATTTACCTTCTACCTACAAGACGGTGAATGGGACTTCAACGCTATTGATGCAGTCCTTAACATCGATGGTGTCGAGAACTTCAACATTGATGGCGAGTCCGGCGAGCCTCCATCTCCAATCGAACTCTTTGCCAACCCAGCCCACCAAGAAGTGACTTTGAATTTCTTCATGGATGCTGGCAACGATGCTTCCTTTGAGAATGGGACCTTGGTGTCACCTTCGTTCTCTGCAGTCCCACTCAACGACCATGGGACTCAAGTGAACTACACTGCGGATAATTACACCTCACCGGGTGTGATCACGCTCACATTGGAACCAGGTACCTATTCGGTGCAATTCAACTACACAACCCCCGATTCAGAAAATGCCAGCGATTACGCTCTAGGTGGCGTGACCGCTCTACAACCGTTGATCATCGGTCTAGATCCTATTGAAGACGCTATGGATATGCCGCTACGAAACGATTACCTCGTGACTGGTACACTTACCAACGACTCTGGTGATGCAATCGAGAAGCAATTCCTTCTTTACGAAGCAGAACAAGACCTATGGTATAACATTGAAAGTGATGCAAATGGTTCCTTCTCTGGATATGTTCCTGCTGGTGACTGGGTCGCCATTGTGGCTCCATTCATCGCCAATGAGAACGCCACGGAGATCCTCCGTTTCCCAATCGCTGTTGGTTCTGATTCCACAGTGCGCACTGACTTGGCCCTAAGCACCGTTGAAACGGTCGAAGTGACCTTCCAACTGCAGGAAACAAGCAGCGGAAACAACATGACGGATATCCGTGTAACCGCAGTAAGCCATGACGGCTATGGCAACATCACGCTCACCAAGTCAAATGAGACTGGATTCGTTACCGAACACATGATGCCAGGAACATGGAGCCTTTTCCTCAACGAAACTGCCCCACAACGTCACTGGTCCATGGACACCTTTGATGCACCATTCGAGGCAACCAACGGGACCCTCGACTTGGGCGTGATGACTGCCGACCTCGAAGTCGAGATTGGTGGCAAGGTGTTCTGGGATCTCAACGAAGATGACACCCCTGGTATCAGCGAAGGGGTCGAAGGATTCCTTGTGGAAATCATGGGCAACACATCAAGCGTTGACACGAATGTCACCACGGATGCAAACGGTGTTTGGGCACTGTTTGTGCCAGTCGATGACGACTACACCGTAACTGTGAGCAAGGACGGATTCACCACGGAAGTTTACAATCTAAGCAACTCAAGTGCCTACCCTGTGGAAAACAACCCAGAATCGCATGACATAGAAGTCATTGCTGGTAATGTGGCTGTTTCCGGAAACGTGACAGACATCAACGATGCATCACGTTTGGATGGGGCAACAATCGTCTTGTATCCAACATTGGATGCAGTGCGTGACCCAGTCACGCTCACCAGCACCGTCGCTGATGGTGTGCTCACCTGGAATGCAGACATCGCTCCGGGGCAGTGGATCGTCGTAGTGACGCAAGCCGACGCCGATGAGAACGGTGGCGGCGTGGCAATTGGTTTGCTTGATGCAACCGTTGCAACTGGAGCAACGTTGGACATGGAAATGGCACTTGGAGGCTGGATCGATCTCAGCACTGAATGGACGGACTTTACCCTCGTTGACCACCATGCAGGTGCAGACTCCGATGGCGCATCGATGATCAATGGAACTGTGGATGTCACAGTCTCAATTGGCGACGATGTTGCTTGGAACATGCCAATTGGATCTGATGGTACCTTGACGCTCTTGATGCCAGCAGAAGATGTTGACTTTGATTCATCCTTCATGACCGTACAACACGATGACGGACTCGATATGGAATACATCGCCGGTGGGAAAACATCGGTGGGTGAAGGTCGTTCACCAGTCGTTCTTTCCTACACTCGTTCTACCAACTCAGACAGCGCCCTTTCGATGGCGACAGGAACTCTTGTCAACGCGACCATGATTGACGATGACTCAACTGACTTGATGGCGATTCCTTCGGGAGAAGCCTACGAAACAATCGAATTCGAGTTGGATGTCGACTATCAGGGTACAGAAATTAACGATGTCTTCACTGTGAGTGGATCCATCGGTGTTGCTCCTGACAGCAGTCTATGGTCTGTGGAATTCTACAACGGAACCGACTGGGTCGAATCCTACGACATCAACCTTGGTGTTGGTGCAAACGCAAGCGATGCGAGCGTCGAGCAGACCGCTACAATCCCGGTGCGTGTGCATGTTGCAAACCAGTCTGAAGCTTGGCATCTCGAAGATGCTCACATGGTGAAGGTTCGAATCAGCACTGTTGCTGGTGCATCGAGCGAGATTGCCATTGACGTGCAAGTTCCACAAACTTTCGGATTGGAGATTAATGATGAAGTCACTGAACTCGGCATACCCTTCGAGTCCAGCAGGCAGTTCACCTTCGATCTTCTAAACACAGGTAATGGTGACGATTCGTTCACCATCACTCTGGCCGATAACATCCCAGAAGGCTGGGAAGTGACCCCAATGGAATCAGTGGTGACCATTGCTAAGGACGATACGCGTTCCCAAGCATTCACTGTGTTCGCTGCATCAGATTGGGATGGCACACAGAAGACTGTGAGCGTGACTGTGACAAGCGAAAATGGCGTTGAGACAGAATCTTTCGATGTCGAATTGAAGCAGGCCATGATTTCCCTCCGTCTTACCGACTCTAAGGTTCAGCAAGCCAGCACTCACGACGCAGACGATGAGAACGCACAAGTGGTCGTTCCAATTGAGAACTATGGATTCCTCGATGCTACCGGAAGCGTGATTGTCTACTTGACGCACATGGATGGTACTGAGTACGATGCACAAACCATCAGCGTCCCTGCCCAAGGCATCGCCAACGCCGTGTTCGATGTTGGAGCAATGAATGCAGGTAGCCAACGATTCGACTACCGTGTCGAGGTTGTTGGTGATGACACGCAATTTGTTGCGGACAACATTACTGCGGGTGACTTCTCAGTGGAATACAACATTGTAACCACCAGCGAGGATTCAATTTGGATGACGGTCCTCATTCTTGCTTTGATCGCTCTGGTCGCCTATGGCGGTGTGAAACTCGGCAAGAGTGGCAGTGGAAGCAAGCGCTTCTGATGGATAACAACCCATTATACCCTTCACCCCCTACATTGGGGTAAAAGGAGAGCCTTCGGTGGTACCATGGACGAATTTGAGCATGTTGAATTTCTTCCAGAACCGGAAGACGCTCGCATCCTATCGGCCATTGACCCTGCTGCAGTAGGGTTTCAAGGTGCTTGGCGAGCAGATGTCACCGGATGGGCTCCACTTGAGGCGGTTCCAATCCTTCATCGGAGACGAAGAAAGGCGGTCGTCACCAACACCCTGACGTTTGCTATTCTTGCGGTGGCTATGTTTGCTGTGTTGAATTCTGGCCTTTTATGGGTTGAACTCAGTTTACCTGATTCCCAATGGGCGAACGAACAATCTCAGCTGGACCAACTTGCGGATCAAGGCCTTACTGGTGAAGGCGTCCGGGTTTGCATGGTTGATACGGGAATTGATCTTTCGCACGATGCGTTTGAAGGCGTTGATGTGACGTTTGAGGATTTCCGTGGTAACTCTGAGACTCCAGTTGATTACGGATTGATTGCTCACGGGACATTGATGGCTGGAATTTTGATTGCTCAAGATCACCAAATTGGTGCTGCTCCAAACATCACATTGGGGGTCGCTGCTGCTTTAGGAACCGATGAGGATGGTGAAAATAGCGGCGATGAAACAACTGTTGCTGAGGCCATACGCTGGTGCCAAGATTTCTTCAAAGCCGATATTATTTCCCTATCCTTAGGCGGTGAACAGAACCTCGACGCTCAAAGGGAGGGGGCTACGGCCTCAGCGACCCGTCGAGCAGTTGATTCTGGTGTGTTTGTCGTGGCAGCTGCGGGAAACGATGGTGGTCCTGCTGATGATGGTCTCGTCTCTGTCCCAGCCAACATACCTCGAGTGATCACGGTTGGTGCTTCGGAACGAGGCTATGCCGTTTGGGAGAATTCTTCCTCTGGTTCACAGACATACAACGGGGGGATCGATCGAGAACATCCTCATCAAAAGCCCGAGATTGTGGCGCCTGGTGTCCGCATCATAAGCACTGGAAGCGATAACGACTGGTATTCAAGCAGTGGAACCTCGGATGCGACCGTCTTTGTCACTGCAGGACTTGCTCTTTTGTTGGAAGCTTATCCTGAGTACAAGCCAAGTCAAACGAGCAATGGTGATTGCATCGATGCAGTGAAATTGGCTTTGATGAATTCTGCAAGCCCATTGCACGAAGAAGGCCTTCATGATGACCGATCTGGATACGGCCATCTTCAGGCTGCTGAATGGATTGAAGAAATTAGGCGAACGGCCCCAACATGCTGACGTTTTTCCCTATGGGGATAACAGCCAATACGTCAATACTGATGCACTGCTCCTCCTTCACCCTACTTTTCAATTGATACAAAATTTATGATATGATATTATTGTGCGTTAATTTATGATATTTAATGTGCGGGAATGATACAAAAAGTCTGGCAATAGAGGCGCAGTGTTATATCTTTCAGGTCAATGGGAGTAAATGGTCGGTGCCAATTATGTCTGAATATACATCCCAAAAAAGTCTGTCGCTCGTTGCCCTTCTTTTGTTAACAAGCCTCGCCGGTTTAATCACTTTACCAACAGCTTCTGCAGTCAATGAGACCGCAGTTGGTACAATCACGGGAGAAGAAACTTGGACTGGGACAATGAATCTACAAGGCGACGTCACAGTCGCTGAAGGCTCAAAGTTGATCATCAATGCGGGCACCACAATCAACATTCCTTATGGGTCATTCATCGACGTTGAAGGTGCAATATGCATCGGTTCCACGTCATGCGGAGCAAGCGCAGGTTCAGCATCGAACCAAGCACGATTCATCTGGTCGGTTCCATCTGCTTCAGATTACGAAAAGACCGGACGTTGTTACGTGAACGGTTCTAACACCTACACGAACTCCGATGCTGGCTGCGGTTCTGGTCTGATTATTCGAAAGACCATTGACCAATCATCCACGGCAACAGGAATCAATTATGCTCATTTTGAAAATGCCTATGGCTATCCAATCTATGTCTCAACCCTTCAGCAGGTTCAGTATGGTGTGCTCGTCTTTGACGGTTCTTCAACCACCGCCACGGGATTGAGTTTCGAATCCATCAACACTTCCAACATTCTTGCCATTGATTTCGCTGCACCTACCATCTCAGATTCCACGTTCACACTTGGAGTTGACGGAAACGGATACGATGCCGCTGCCCTCCGTGCATACGGTGCAGGTGCAGGTATTCTCGCCACTGTGAATGTGCGCAACTCAGCCTTCACCGGAGATACAGAACCAGACTGCAGTTCTCAGGGCGGTGGCCGTGTTGTCATTTTCATGGAAGAATCTTACATTAACATCGACAACATCAATGTGAACGAAAATTCCCAGGGTGTGTTCCTCAAGGGGACATCCGGTTGGTTAACCAATTCCACAATTAACGTGAAATGCAACGCCATTGACACCAACTCTCACAAGGAAACGGGCAACATCAAGCACACGCTTCACATTGAAGACAACACCATCACGACAGCAGAAGGTGCGGGTATCACCGCTTACGACGGAGCCATCGTCGAGGCACGCAACAACGTCATCAGTGGCGCCTCCGAATCCTCTGGCTTCGGTATTCGCTCCTCGACCGTCCACATCCACAACAACCAGATCGGGCCCATTGGTGGTTGGAATGGATTGTGGATCTACGGAACCTCTGATGTCGTTGCTGAAAACAACACCATTCAAGACACCGCTAAAGAAGCAGTTTTGAT
>CALKDX010000096.1 GCA_938084455.1 Candidatus Poseidoniaceae archaeon | reverse complement strand
GAAACCAACATCATCGAACTCAATGGAATCTCCGCCGTTAAAAGAACTGCAGGGATCGGTTTCTTGGTCAGAGTTAAGTGTGTTTTCCAGAACGTTCCACCCTGCTAAAATCAGCGGAACGACGATCAAACACAGAGCAATAGCGACCCCTAGGAAAGGGCCGATTGTTTCTATAGAAAAGCCGTCTGGGGCTTTTTTGACGATGACTTTACCATCATCCAGTGATTCAATCGAGAGTTGGTGATAAGGTCGAACCCAGATCACGGGGCTCGCAGGTTTTGTGAATGGAATCAAATATCTCCCTCTTGCATATTTGTCCATGAAACAGATTTTGCTTTGAATTTACCTCCGGTAGAACCCCATGGCAATGGTTCGAGCAAAACAACTCAATGGGCCGCTCAATTCAATCACAAAGAGAGGATTAAATATTTCGAGGCCGTTATCCTTTGAGGATACAGAGGCCAACGAAACGACCATTTCCAAGCTAAGGGTTGCTTGCGCAAGCTCCCCATTGCGTTGTTAGGGCGCCATCTTGTGGCGGCCGTTCACACTCGGTGCATTCCTCAATCAGCGCCGAAGAATTGGCGGATCATCGGATGCATTTCCATGGCTTGTTCCTTTTGGATTTGCTCATAGGTTCTGAGAATGATACCAACAGCCAGTAAGAGACCTGTACCTGTCGCATTACCGACCGTACCAAGCAAATCAGCACCGGCAGCCAAAAGACCGACAAAGGCACCTGAGAAGTAGGTCACTGGTGGAATGTAATTTTCGAGAATCTTCTCCAAGATTTTCGGGTTCTTACGGAATCCAGGAATCTGCATTCCTGTTCGCTCGATCTGCTTTGCGACATCCTTTGTCCCCATGTTCGTGGTATCAATCCAAAACTTCGCAAAGACCATCGAACCAACCGTCATTAACACCACATAAAACACGACGTGGACCATAATTTGAGTCAGGCTGTGCCCGAAGACATCGCCTTGCTGGTTGAGCAGTGGAATCATCCAGTCATTCACACCGTTAACCATGCTTGCGTACCAGGCAAACCCTCCGGAAGCAGTGGTTTGACCGGCCTCATAGGTCCCGATGAATTCCGAGGCTGAACCCCAACCTTGACGACCTAAGATCGGCGTTTGTGAAAGCGTTGGATGGCTCCAGAAGAGGAGCGAGAACATGTTGATGTTTGCGAGCAATGCCGCCATCAAAATGACCGGAATGTTGGACGCATAGACCAATCGAATCGGGTACTTTCCACGGTGACCACGGACCTTACCGTGGGTAAGCGGCAGTTCGAGTTTAGAAGATTCTGCATAGGCCACGACCAAGAACACAACAACCGACGAGAACAGAGCCGCAACAGGATTGACGTGCGTCAAGAGCATTGTTTCGAACCCATTGTTCGTGATCATCTCAGCGTTCGTCGCTTCTCGGAACATGTAGAAGATCATCGGAAGCGTTCCGGATGGAGGGTTTTGGAGTGAGTATGGCACACCTGTGGTTGCAGCAAGCGGTGAGAGCGTACCAACGAAGGTTGATTGTGCCACACCTGCAGCAATGAAGAGCGAGATACCAGATCCAATACCCCACTTGCTGACCAATTCATCCAGCAAGAACACGAGGTATGAGCCTGCGAACAATTGAGCGACGATGACGAAGTTTGCCCATCCAAGACCGTAGGTGTCAATCAACATCTCTGTTGGGTCGAGGAAACCATAGGTTTGCGGAATCGATTCAATTGGAATCATGATGAGAACGAGCAACTTCTGTACACCTTGGTACATTGCTTTGTCTTCAGTGTCCCCGAGGTCAAGACGAATGATCTTAGCTCCTGCAAACAATTGCATGATAATCGAACCTGTAACGATTGGTCCAATACCCAAGTGCATGATGGTTCCAGATGCACCAGCCATGATTGAACGGAAACCACTGAACAAGTCAAGAGCTTGTCCGGATAGACCGTAAAGCATGACGTTGGTCATTGCGAAGTAGATGATCAAGACAAAGGTTGTCGTCCACATTTTTTCGTTGAATCGAACGTGTCGCTCTGGCTTGGTGATGGTTGGATAGACATCGACGAAGCGACGAAGTGCGTACAAGCGGCTGCTCTTGTCGCCGCTCCACATGAAGCAAGTAAGCACGGCAGCAGCACCAAATCCAAGCAGAATGATACCAACAAGGAAGAAACCTACGCCGTCTGCATAACCACCCCAAACGCCTTCTAGCCAGGCTTCAGGACGTACATAGAAGGTTGCGATTCCGACAAAGGCGAGCCAAGCAAGCAACTTACCATAGCGGCCAATCACTGGAGCGTCTTTCAGCCCCTCTGGCATGTCCATTTGGAAGCACGCCATGGTGTAGGCAACATAGACCACTGAGAAGATAATACCAAACAAAGCAGCCTCTCTTGGCGCCCCTGTCGAGTTAAGATCGTCAGATGCCCAATAGATGAGGAGACCCCAGTAAAGTACTCCTGTTAAGGCAACGGCCCATGGAATTGGCTTGTGCTTCATCGTTCATCCTCCTTGGTTGGTTATGTGATTTGGTTAAGAGCATTAAGGTTCATTCGTTTGTATGAACTCACTCTTCGTCCCATTCGTCATCGCCATCGGACTCAACAGAGCCACCGGCGGCTTCAATTTTTTCAACGGCTTTTGCACTTGCTTCTGACACGGTGACGGTCAATGCTGTGCTGATTCGGCCGCTACCGAGGATCTTGTCGATTCCCAGTTCGGTGAGGTTGATGGAATCCTTTCCATCAGCCATGTCTTCGAGTTGGCTCACGTTCACGGTGACGTAAACGGTGCGGAGTTTTGGATGACGGTTGAAACCGTGCATACCCCAGTGATTTGGCATGTACTTGATTCTGGTCATCACGCGGTGCTTGTTCATACCAGCGTTTCCACGTCCACCACGCTTACCTGCGCCACGGCCAGCTTTCTTGCCACGACCATGGTATCGGTTGCGTCCACGATGCTTGTTTGCTTTTGTTCCCATTCATCATCACCTCAAATCATTCGCTCGACGAGCGCACCAATTGCTTCCCCTCGTGATCCGAGGGCTCCTCCAACGGTGTAAGAGCGCTTGATGCCGCCCCATCCTTTCGGACCACGTGGAGGGTGGAGTCGGAAGACTCGCTTCAAATCTGGAACAGCCTTAACGGTTGTTTCACCGGCTGCGATTGCCTTAGCAAATTCAGCCATGTTTGTGTAATCTGTGTGTTCTGCAACGATTTCATCGGTAAGTGGCGCATCGCCGACCATTCGGCCACGACCGCTCAACATCTTCTCGACGAGTTCTTCGGTTGCTTCGCCCCAGGTGATGTAATCCTTGGCCTTTTGCAGCATTCCACGGTACTGTGCGTTATCAGGGATGATCACTGCGTGGTTGACCTTGGTGAGGTTCAGGTGCAGCATTGTGTCCTTGATGGTGCGTTCAACACCAACGTTGCTTCGTGCACGGACAACGATGAATGTCATTCGAGCAACCTCCCTTTGTGAATGAACAAGCGATCCGCAAGTTCCTTCGGAACGCGAGTTGTGTTCATGTTGTGCAGTGCGTTGAATGTAGCAGCTGCATAGTTGATTGTGGTGCGAGTCTGTCCCTTTGTTCGGGAGAGAACGTCAGTGATACCAGCAAGGTCGAGCACACGCTTACCGGTTTGTCCGATTACGAGGCCCTTGCCTTTAGCAGCGGGCATCAAGGTCACTCGAGTTGAGGCCGAGCGGCCATGAGTCTTGAAAGGAATCGAGGTCCCTGGTCCAGCAGATGATTCCCAGGATCCGTTTCCACGTTGAACCGAAATCAGGTTCAACTTAGCGGCTGTGATGGCCTTTCGAATTGCAGTAGCAACTTCCTTTGCCTTAGCCATGCCAAGACCGACGTAGCCGTCTCGGTTACCAACACATGCCATGACGTTGAATCGAACACGTCGACCGCTGTCGGTCATTCGTTGAACCATGTTCACTTTGATCACATCGTCTTCAAGACCAGGGATGAGAGCATCCACAATCTCAACTTCACGGATTGGCAAACCACTTGCAAGGGCTTGCTCATAGGTCAAGATTTCTCCAGCCATGACCGCTTGTCCGAGTCGTGTACGAGGGACCCACTTGCGCAATGCAATGATTGGGTCGTCCTGATTGCGTCGGCGAGGTCGGCGACCTTCTGTGTTTTCTTCAGGTTCCTCAGGAGCGTACGCTTGCATGAGACCTGGGGCCATTTGTTGAACTTCTTCTTCTGTCATCAGTATGCCTCCTCAATGGATTTCTTTGTGCTTTCGACTGCGCCAGCGATGTTGTCACCAATGTGGGCACCGTTGACTCGATCTTCGTCCGGCAACACATGTTCGCCGTGTGGGATTTCAAGGCCGGCGTCGACCATGCCCTTGAGTGCTGCAAACACACGTCCACCGACTGGGGTGGCTGCGAGTCCAACATCGAGCACGGCTTCTTCGCAGCCTTGAGCGATAGCGGCTTTGCCCATAGCAAATCCAACTAAGTAGGAAGCAGGCACCGACTTCTGGGAGAAGTCTTCTGGCCATCCGTACTTCTTCATCAGGTCAGAGCCTGTTGAAGTGACCTTGACAAGGTCCCCAGACGCTGCCCAGTCAACAAGTTGACAGGTGGTTCGGGTGTTTGAGATGCGGACCACAGCACGAGGCTTGCGACCACGTAGAAGCTTCAAACGGCGACGGTAGTCCGTCAGACCAGCCTTTCGTCGGCGGAAGATGGAGCGGCGTTGTGTACCTCGCATCACTCATCACCTCCGGCGTTTGCAACACCCTCAAGGGTCATCTGAGAGCGCATGTGGGCGATGGAACGGTAAGATCCACCCTTTGCTTTGAGGTAGTAGCGGCGGTATTCCGACTTCTCGATTGTACCGTCTTCTCGCATGTCTTTGAGGACTCGGCGTTGGGAACGGATGGTTCGCATCCAGCGGTTCTTACGAGGGTTACGGGCGTTTGCCGAACCTGATCGCTTTCCTTGACCCTTACGACGTCCCTTGCGCTTTTGTTCAAGACGTGCACGGGCTCGGACACGGGAAGTACCCTTAATCGGCTTGGCCTTGATCCAGCCTTCGTCAATGAATTCACGAATGTCGTCGGTTTGAACCGCCGATGAAATTTGGTCGACGTAAGCAGGGTTAATCCACACTCGGTGGACACCGACTTCTCTTCCGGTCATCTTGGTAAGTATCTTGGCAGCGAGTCGCTTTTGGTTGGTGATTTGCATCAAACATCCCTCCTTCGGTTGAGTACACGGATACCGAGTTCATCGGCACGTGAGTAAATGTGTTCTCGCTTTCGGCCACCAACGCCTCGGCCAACTCGTGCGGCCTGGGTTTCTGGGTCGATGGATTCGAGATCGGTTGTGTTCTGGACCATGACTTCTTGGAAGCCAGACGGGTGTAGGCCACGTGCTGTAGCGACCTTTCCGTGTCCAACACGGACAAGGGAGCCACGGTAGCGGTAGTTTCGTCGTTGCTTGCTGTCCATCCCGTGAGGTGCACGCCATCCAGAGCGAGACAACCGCTTGTAACGGAACCATTCGGTTCTGCGGAACGACGGCGTCATTTTCTTTTGTTCTGCACGAAGTGCGAGGGCTGCCTTGATGTCATCATCAAGGACTGGCTTTTGCTTTGCAACATGGCCTTCAACTGCTTCATCGTCCCAGTCGCCATCGTCGTCCCATTCGTCATCGGACGGTTCTTCTGCTGCAGGAGCAGCATCGTTTGCTTCGACGAGGCGAGCAACGAGGTCAGCTTTCTTGCCAGAGAGCGGCAAGTTTGCCTCCTTGAGGAGTTCCTTGAGTTCAGCAACGGTCATTTTCTGATAATCTTCTGCCATTCATATCACTCCTTGTGGATGAGGTATATTCCATCCTGGAACACACGTCGGTCACGGTTCTTCACCGTGGTGCTTCGTTCGATGTTTGCTGCGGTTTGGCCGACGTTTTCCTTGTCAATACCGGAAACGGTGACTTCCACCTTGTTGCTGACTTTGACATCAACACCGCTGAGAATATCGGATGTCCGAGGAACTCGCTCTCCGAAGTAATTGTTCACAACAAAGGTGTTGCCTTTCACTGCCATAGTCATAGGAAAGTGAGAGTACAATGCCTTGAGTTTGTAGGTGAATCCTTTGGTGACACCCTTGACCATGTTGTTCAAGTGAGCGTTCCATGTTCCAGCCAAAGCTCGTTGCTTTCGGCGGGGCATGTCGACTCGCACGAGAAGTCCACCGCCCTCTTGGAGGATCACTATGGATGTGCTTTGGAAGCTTCGTGACAACGATCCTTTTGGACCGGTGATGGTGACAACGACGCCATCTTCACTGAGCGTAGCTGTGACGTCTTCAGGGATGGTTACGAAATGTTCGATTCTGTCGAGTTTTACCATAATATTCACCTCAGTATACGTAAGCCAGTAGCTTACCACCAATACGGGCGTCTTTTGCATCATAGTGATGCATAACACCGGAGTTCGTTGTTAGAATCAGAAGGCCAAAGTCTTGGGCAGGCAAGTAGCGTGTTTCCCATTGGTCGTATTCTTGGCGTCGGATGCTGTGACGGGGTTTGACCGTACCGCATCGGTTGATAGCGCCGCGAAGTTCGACGGTGTAGGAGCCGCCCCGACCATCTTCACTTCGGTCGATGGAGCCTACATAGCCAGACTTTTGCATGATTTCCAAGACATTGCCAAGCAGCTTTGAAGCAGGAGCAAGTTCAACATTGAACTTACCTGCTTGCTCTGCGTTGTACATCTTGATGAGTGCGTCGTTGAGTGGATCAAATTGCATATCTTTCTCCTCCTTAGTTCATTTTCTTAAAGCCAATCGAAGGTGCGATGTCGCGGAAGCATTGTCGACAAACACGCAATCCGTGTCGTCGAATCATTCCACGCTTTCGTCCACAGCGTCGGCAGCCATTGGTACGTCCAATTTTTTCTCCGTGATCTCTTGCCATTTTCATTCCTCCATGATGGTGATGCCGTAGTTTTCAACAAACCAGGCACGTGATTCGTCAGGTGTGACACGGTGATCCATACCGACCTTGCCCTTAGCACGGCGGCGGCGGCTCACACGGTGACCAGGTCGCTCCAGAACAACGGTGATGTCCATACCGTAGATTCCGATGTCTGGGTCGTACTTCTGTCCTGGGAAATCTGTGTAGTCTCGAACACCAAACGAGAGGTTACCTTCTCGGTCAAAGTTCCAAGTAGGAATTAGGTTCTCACGAACCCAAAAAGCGTCGGTGAGGAACTTCTTGATGTCCTCTTGCTTACGCATGGTTGCCTTGCAACCGATTGGTGCGCCTTGACGAACCTTGAGGTCACGGTTTTGAATGCGTCCAAGGGTTCGTTGTGGTTTGACACCAGTCACAAGTTCAAGCACGTTCTCTGCGTTGACAAGGCGTTCTCCACCTTCACCGACACCGATGTTAACGCTCACTTTCGTGATGCGTGGAACGGACATTGGGTTGACAGTTTCGCTCATTCAACCACCTCAGTGCTTGGGAGTGCAGAGTCGCCAACTGCAAACACATTTGTAGCGACGGTGCCGAAGTCCTCGAATTGAACTTCATTGGCCATGCTCGAACGCTTCACCTCGTAAGAGGTCATGTTGGAAAATCCACCAACGTGTGCTCCGCCGATAAGGTAGCAGCGCACGCCTTCAGCGAATTTGATGTGCTCGATGATGTCTTGGCTTGGCAATGAGATCTTGAGGGAACTTCCCGTAGAGTATTCAGATGCATCGTCAACGAGGATGTTTCGTCCGTCGTGGAGGTTAAGTTGAGTCTTTCCTCCTTTGATGGTGCTCTTTCCTTCGATTCGGCAAACCTTCCATGCAGCTTCATCAGCAGAGATTTGGCGGTATCGTAGGCGTCCATTGTGGTCGAGAACACAGCGGTAGTGGGTGTCACCGAGCGTAAGAACGTCCATGAGGCCAACGCCACGTCGAGTTTCTTTGCAGATGCGTCCGTCGACCTTAGCCAATCCGTTGTGGAGGATGTGTCGAACTTCACGGGTTGAGCGAGCGAAGCCAAGCACGTCACGGATGACGAGGTTGATTGGCATGCACAGCTCGAGCGGGTGAGCTCCGGGGGTTGGGCGTGTGACCCAAACTGTGGTCTTTCGAGGGAGTGGCCAACTGCGTGGCATGGTCAATCGCTTCAAGTGGTTACTGCTTCCCATATTCTTCAGCTCCTGTTACCGGTGAGTTGTTGCATTCGCAACTTGTCGGTCTCATCCAAACGGACGACGACGACATTGGAAGAGTGGACCGGGACCGCCTCTTCTTTGTTATCGGCCTTGGAGGCCTTGGCACCTTCAATGTAAAGGCGTCCTTTTTCTGAATCGATGCGAATCACAGTGCCGACGAGAGGATCCGCCCCTCGCTTGCCACCGTGTCGCTTGCCACCGTTGGCGAGATCGCCACGGACAACTTTGACAGTGTCGCCGACACGAACGGTGACGGTGCGAACACCATCGAAACGCTCGTCTCGATCTTTGAGTTGTAGGCGAGCGGCAATGCGCTTGCGCTTTTCGTGCATGGGAGCGTTGTAATGCGCCTTTCGTTGCTTTCCTGGTTTCATACTCTTTACCATGATTTCACCTCAGATGATTTGCTTTGCATTTGCTGCAATTCTTGGCCAGCGTTCTGCTGCTTCTCGAGAAACTGGGCCTTTGATGTCCGACCCTTGGACGTCACCCTTTTCGTTCGTGATCACGCAAGCGTTGTCTTCGAATTGGACCCATGTTCCATCGACACGGCGGAATGGTCGGCGTTGTCGGATGATAACAGCATTAAACATCTGGCGTCGGGTTTCTGGAGTTCCCTTCTTCACCGAGACCTTTGCAAGGTCGCCAACGCCACCAGCGGGGTAACGTCGAATGGTGTTTCCGAGTTTGAGAATGTTGATGATCTGAACAATCTTTGCGCCGGTGTTGTCAGCAACATGCAATCGTGCAGCGGTTGGCAAACCACGGGTTTGGCGTCCTGCAATACCACGCATCAGGCTTCACCTCCGTTGGTTTCGATGACACAGAATGAAACCGTCTTTGAAAGAGGGCGGCATTCCATGACTTTGACAGTGTCCCCAATCGAAACTTCACCAATGCATGCTGGAAGGTGAGCGGAAAGGATGCTTGTTCGCTTTTCGAATCGTTCGTACTTCTCCATGTAGCGAACGTTGTTTCGCTCAATGGTGATCGTTTTTTGCATACCGAGGCTGGAAACCGTTCCTTCAAGCACCTGGCCGCGAAGGCGAAGGCTACCATAGAAGGGGCAATTTGCATCTCCGTCCCACTCTTCGGTGGGGTTTTTCACGTCTACTCCGATGTCTCGCATAGTATCAGGCCATCCTGTATTTTCGGTTGGTTCGGTCTTCTGGGCGCTGACCAACCAGTGCGCCTTGAACGACAACATCGCTGTTGTCGAGGGTGAATGTGATGCTGGACTTCCCGATTCGGACAGGTGTGTCTTTCTCGAGCATGACCAGGGTGTTTTTGGTTTCGTCCAAGACCAAACCAGATCGACCTGTGAGGGTCGGGTCGTTTGATTCAACAATGTTCATTGTCGAACCGATCCATGTGGAGTTATAGATTGTCATATCATCGAACCTCCACATTGAATCCTTCGTTTTTGAGTACGCCAGCAGCCTTCTTCTTGTGATCGCCTTGGAGTTCGATTGTTCGTCCTTTCACTGTACCACCGGCTGCGCATTTGTTCTTGAGAATCTTGGCTAATTTGTTGATGTCAATTGCTGAGTCGTCGATTCCTTCTACCTTGGTTACAATTTTTCCATATCGTCGTCGGTCTGTTGAAAGGATGGCTCGTTGTTGTTCTTTGGCGATTTCTTGACAGATGCACAACTCATCAGGGAGTCCGCATACATTACAAATGGCCGCCATAGTCAATCTTCTCCTGTGGTTTCACTTCATTGCCTCATGTGTGTCTTGAGACGGGCGATGCTTCGGCGGGTTGCCTTGTAAGCACCGATGTTGGATGGCGTACCACCCAAGGCCTTCTCAGCTCGGAGTTGCAACAGCTCTTCTTGGAGTTCAAGCAACCGTGATTCACGAGCCTCCTTGCTCATGGAAGCGATTTCTCTGTTGGAAACGAAACTCATTCGCTCGCCTCCGATGGTGCAGCAGCTTCGGCTTGCGCAGCTTGCTCTGCACGGATGCGCAGATCCTCTTCCGAGAAGATGCTGATTTCGTGTGGCAAGCGGGTGCCAGGTCGCATGATAGCAACGGTGCAACCGATGGTACCAAGTTTCTTGACAGCAACTGAATAGCCGACATCCATGTGTTGCAAAGCGGTTTCACCGCAATACTTCACGTGACCGAGAATGAACTTCTGAGTTCGGTTTCTGGAACCTGTCAACTTACCTGCAACGGTAACGATGACACCACGGGCGCCTGCGTCCATGATGTTCTGGGCAGCGCTGTGTCCAGCACGGCGGTAATACCAGCCACGCTCGAGTGCGGATGCGATCTTTTCTGCCATAACTTGAGCATTGAGGGTTGCCTTTTCGATTTCTTCAACCTTGAGCTTTGGATTCTCTAGATCGAATTCTTCATTGAGGCGCTTCTGCAACTCGTTGATGATTTTCCCCTTTCGGCCAATGACCATTCCAGGGCGTTCAGCGTGAACGGTGACTTCAGTTCCTTGTGGGGTTCGACGAATGTCAAGTGCACCGAATCCGGATCGCTTGGTGTTCTCCATCAAGAATTCCTTGACAAGGTGTCGCTCGACATTGCGGTTTACGATGGTTCGTACAGTACTTTGTTTTCCAGCCATAATCAATCACCTCAGAAGTCGTCCTCCAACTCGTCCTCTTGGACGGAGAAATCTTCGAGGAAAACCTCGAGATTTACACGGTAATGGTTCGAAGGGGTTGCTCGTCCACGGGCACGAGGGATGAATCCCTTCTTGATTTGTCCACGGTGTGCTGCGATGTGGGTGATTTCCATTTCTTCAGGATCCACATCTTCGTATTGGTGTCGGGCGTTTTCCATTGCGCTTTCAATCAACTTGATGATTGCACGGGACGCCTTGACTGGGTATCGGCCAGGGCCAACGCCGCCTTTGCGGTGTCCAACCATTGACGGACCAGATCGCTTCTTTTTCTTGTTGCCACTGCCCAAACGGAATGGGACAGCAACCGCCTTTCGGCGAACGTCTGCTCGGTCGGAGTCAATACGGAGAACCTCGTTCAGGAACTCGATGGCTTGTCCTGCCTTCATGCGCTTAACATGGCGGCATATCTCGAAACAATGCTTGACGTGCATGTCCACATTTGTGGCACGGGCAGTGGCCAAGCGGTTGCCTTGAAGGAGTTGAGTGTAGCCCTTTTGAGGGAGCTCACGGCGCTTTGATCGGCGATCCATTTGTGATTTAACCATACATAACACCTCACTTTAGCGGTACGTGCTTTGACGACCGAGTTGCACCAACACCAGGGCCGCTGTGTGCGACGCCTCTGCGGGTAATTGCGAATTCACCGAGGTAGTGGCCAATCATTTCTGGCTTAATCTCGACGGGGACAAATGTTTGTCCGCTGTAGACTGCGATGGTCTTCCCGACAAATTCAGGAAGAATAGGCATGTCGCGTCGGTGGGTTCGGACCGTGGAGCCGTTTGATCGGCGAACACGGGCTAGGAAATGCTCGTTTTCAACTGAGAACCCACGAGCCATGGAGCGACGTGCTCGAGCAGGCAGGAGGGTAATCACAGATGGTGCAGATGCGTCTTCATCAGGCCACAAGGACATGTTGGACAACTCTTCCACGGTGTATCCACGGTAGGTGAATTCCTTCTTGATTCGGCCGGAGGTGGTCGACAAGCGCTTTCGTGCCTTTCGTCGACTGGCCTTTGGGGTCATAAACGACTTCTTCTTCTTTCGTGCCATACATCATCACCTCAAATTTTCTTTCCTCGGCCTCGGCCGGTTCGGCTTGGTGCGATCAGACCGACCTTAGCACCTGGTGGGGTGCCACGAGCGACTGAGTTAGGACCGTGAACGGCTTGGTGGTTTCCACCGCCGTGTGGGTGGTCAACAGGGTTCATTGCAACACCGCTGACGTGCGGGAACAACTTACCACGGGCCTTGGCCTTGTAGTAAGCAGCACCTGCAGTTCGCAGAGGCATTTCATCTCGTCCATGACCTGAGAGCACACCGATGGTGGCTCGACAGTTTGCTGGGAGTTCACGTAGGCTTCCAGATGGCATGCGAACACGCACCTTGTCACCAATTCGGGCTTCGACGAAGCAGGAGTTTCCTGCCGCACGAGCCACCTTGCCTCCGTCACCTGGACGAAGTTCGAGGTTGTTGATGGCGGTACCTTCTGGGATGTTGGCGAGTGAAGTGATGTTTCCTGGTCGAAGGGCTGCTTCGTCACCGATGGCAACGGAGGACCCAATGGCTAGGCCTTCTGTGGCAACGACCAGGGTGGTGTCACCATCAGGGAGCTTCATTCGAGCGAGTGGAGCCGAGTGGACCGGGCTGTGAATGAGTTCGGTGATCTCACCGACAACATTGTTCACGCGTGGCATTCGGTTCGCACCTGGGAATCGGTGGCTCGCGACGCGGTAGCGTGGCGAGGAACCCTTTCGTTGTGCACGTATTCTCTTACCCATGATTCATCACCTCAGAAAGCTCCCAAGCGCATTGCTGCGTCTTCTGCGTCATAGCCCTCGGCAAGCTTTACGGAAGCGTGCTTGCCGTGCTTTGTGTTTCGTACGTTGACTTTAGCGACCTCGACTTCGAAAATCTCTTCAATCGCACGAGCGATTTGGTTCTTTGTTGCGCCTCGGCGGACAATGAATTCGAGGCGTTGCTCGTTTGTCCGAGCCTCCATCGATTTCTCAGTCAGCCATGGTTGGAGGATAACATCGTATGCGTTCATAATAATCACCTCAGTTGAGATCCTCCAGAGCATCCTTGGTGAACACGGTCAATCGACCGATGTCGCCACCAGGTGCAAGGTCTTCTGCGCAAAGGTCACGGGCTGCGACCACATCGACACCTGGAAGGTTTCGAGCGGCTTGAGCAAGGCCTGATTTTTGCTTCACAACAAGAAGGACTGATTTTGGAGTTTTGTGGACTCGTCCACGCATGGTTGCTTTTCCAGCTCGGATGTTTCGTCCATCACGTGCTCGGGTCAAGTCAGCGCCAAGTCCAATTTCGTTGAAGATGGCGAGGACCTTGCGTGTAGCGGATCCATGGTTGAAGGTCTCGATGCTGAACTCTTCGGTCTTTCCATCTCGAACTTCAGCATAGTTGCCAAGGACGATTGGAAGGGAATCGATGTCTTCAGAGAAACGGTGTCCCCGTGCGCTAACAAACTCTGCCGAGGTGGTAGCACTCAGAGCTGAGTTTCGTGCAATGCGTCGTTCCTTGAGGTTGAGTTTTCGTCCCCAGTTCTTTTCGACCTTAGGTCCGTGAGCACGTCGTCCACCCTTAGTGTGAGGGTTTTGAGCACCTCGGCTTTGACCAGTGCGTCGCATAATTCGGGACACACCACGGCCCTTACCCCACCATTCGACGGAGTGCTTCATACCAGCCATTGGCGCACGCTTTCCAACGTGTGCTCGAGAACCGTATGGTTGTCGGCGGTTAGCACGGCTGGAAGCCACTGCCAACTTGATCAAGTCAGTTCGAAGTTCTGTTTCGAACGCTGCTGGGAGTTCGATCTTCTTTCCATTTGAGACTGAAATCTCAAACACATCAGGAAGTCGACCTGCATCGAGTTCGGTTTGCGAGATGGTGTTGGTAATATCGAGAACATTGACCTTCAACTTCAGACCCCCTGCTTGGATGCTGTACTCACGTACGTGATTTCGATCGGGTGGAGCGTCTTGTCGCTACCACGTGTTGCGTCACGGAATCGGATCAAGCGCTTGGCAGGCCCTGGGACGCTGCCTTTCACAAGAATGTAATCAGACTTGACTTCGCCATAATGGAGGAATCCACCAGATGGTGTGATTGAATGATCTTCTGTGTTAGCGATTCGTAGAATGCGCTTGTTGTACTCGGTTCGTTGGTGGTAACCAGTTTGTCCACCTTGACGGATGGTCTTTCGGACATATCCGTCACCGAAAGCACCCATGTTTCCGTGTTGTCGGCGTTTCTTGGAGTTCTTGTGAGATTGCAATTTTCCACCGAATCGCTTGATGACACCTTGCCATCCGTATCCTTTGGTAACGGCAACGATGTCGGTGAGTGCACCTTCTTCAAAGGCATCAGCGAATGAGAACTCTTCTCCGAGTTTCTCCTTTGCATAGGTGAGTTGCTCGCCCATGTTGCCACCGTCGAGACCAACTTCCATCACATCTGGAACCTTCGTTGGGATTCCCGAAACGGAGTGAGGTTGAGTGGCGCATATGAGGCGAACTTCGCATAAATCTGCGTTCATGAGGTTTTCAAAGTGCTTCTCTGCGTCGTGTTCCTTTCGAACAGGGAGGCGCTTGAAGAGGTCTGCAAAGGCTTCTTGAATTTGTGCTGCATCAGCCCAGGCTTCACCTGCGGCTTGCTTTCCGTAAGGAGTCATTGTGTAGCCACGGACGCCGAGAATGCGCATCTTTGGGCATTCTACAACGGTGACTGGCACTCTGACTTCTTGACCTGCAGATGGGCTGCGGGGGTTCAAATCACGAGAGAGAACGTGGGTCATACCGGCCTTCCAGCCTGCAAATCCTTGCATTCTCACTTCGCTCGCATCGGTTGTGGGCCACGACTTTACATGTCCAAATGGACGGCTAGCACGCTTACGCGGGCTGAACGCCATCGATCCTCGTCGTGGGTGACTTTTCTTCGCCATGTCGGATTCCTCCAGTGTTTTTACAGCGCATTGGCCCCACCGTAGAGGGGCGTACGAGGGCTCTCAGGTTGGGAGAAGCCGTGACACTGCGTCCCATTCCCACGAATGTGGAACGAGACTATTGGGGTCCTCGGGGGATGGCCCATTGTGTCTGGCTGCTCACCTTTGAGCACCCCTCCGACTTACCTCCCGTATATGAGTGGTTCGGTTTGCAACAGCGGAGCCGTTGCGTGAATCGCTACTGTTGTAGGGGGTCTTGAAACCTTTCGGCGTTTTTGAGCATTTTCAAGCCCTAAACCTCCGATCTTTGAACGAACATGAACCAAAAGGGGTGAAATCCTCCTCAATCCCGCACCCTAACCC
Organism: Candidatus Poseidoniaceae archaeon; assembly: GCA_938084455.1. Classification (GTDB taxonomy): domain Archaea; phylum Thermoplasmatota; class Poseidoniia; order Poseidoniales; family Poseidoniaceae; genus MGIIa-L1. The sequence continues at coordinate 9,063 of CALKDX010000096.1, read as the reverse complement.
TTGAATCGAGTTCAGTATCCTTTAGAACCCTCGACGAAATGGGGAAAGCATGGCCACTGTCGTACATCCATTCCTCAAGGATGGCGTCGAGGCTCGTGCCTACCAAATGAGAGCGCTCCGCTCTGCGTTGAGTTCCTCCACCCTCATGGTCATGCCAACTGGATTTGGTAAAACAGCAGTCGAGTGGATGGCCATGGCTGAGGCTCTACGACTAAAACGTGGCAAGGTACTCCTGATTGCACCCACAACAGGTCTTGTGGACCAGCAGAGAAGGATGGCGACAGAGATGCTGGACATTGAAGCTGAATCAATAATAACATACACGGGAGAAATCCAACCAGCAAAGCGACCGCCTTTGTGGGAACGAGGGGTCGTCATAATGGCGACGCCACAGGTGATCCGTAACGACGCAGTGACCGGAACGATCAATTTGGCGGATGTAGGTCTGCTGATTGTTGATGAAGCACACCACAGCACGGGAAACCATGCATACGCCCAAGTCGGTGATCTCTACCTCAACGCATGCCCGGAAGCGCTCGTCTTAGGAGCCACTGCAAGCCCTGGTTCAACTGAGAACCATATTCTCGAGGTGGCAAGGCGATTGGGAATCGAGCGGCTTGATGTTTCCAAAAAGGACGACCCTCTGCTTGGCCCATACACGGTTCAACTGGACGTTGTCCCTCATCGGTTGGAACTCAGCGAATCATTGACCACATTGCTTCACCCCCTCCAAGCACATCAAGACGAACAGGCTGAGCACCTGCGGCGCCTCGGGTTCCTGGCGCCAACTGGACACCTTTCATCGAAACTGATTGAGGAAGCACAACGCAGAGCCAGCATGGCCATTCAGCGAAGGGATCGTCGTGGATATGATGCTGCCCGAAGAATTGGTGATTTGAGAAGAATGCACCTGCTTTTGGACCTGCTTCGCACTCAAGGAACCACTTCTGCACTGCTTTTCCTTCAACGGGCGGAGGAAGACGGGCGAAGCGGCGAGCGAACGACCAACCGCTTTGTAGCACTCCCAGTGATTCACGCGTTTAGAAACGCAGCAAAGGACGTTGGTGAATTGCACCCTAAGCCTGCGTATGTTCGCAACCTCGTCGAGGTTCAGAGGGTGAAAAATCCACAAAGCAAAGTGTTGATTTTCACCGAGTACAGAGACACTGTAGAACATCTTGTTGAAGGGTTACAAGAGATTGAAGGCGTCCTGGTGGACAAATTCATCGGACAATCCGGCAAGGGGAAACGAAAGGGCATGACCCAAAGGCAACAACTTGCTCAGTTGAATCGATTCCGAGAAGGAGACTTGAATGTCTTGGTGGCCACATCTGTTGGTGAGGAAGGGCTCGATGTTCCTGCGGCTGACTTGGTGATTCTGTATGAGCCAGTTGCAAGCGCGATTCGGGCCATTCAACGACGCGGTAGAACCGCTCGTCAACGGGCCGGAAGTGTTCACACGCTCATCGCAGCAGGAACGCGAGATGAATTCGTCAACAGTGCAGCGGGCCGGAGAGAAGCAAAAATGTACACCTTGCTTCAAAGAATTCACGACCGAGGGCGCTTACCTCGACGGCCACCACCGCCCAGTGATGTGTTGGAGGCGTTCTCCATCGCCTCTGAGGGGAACATCCTCACGCCAACGGATTTTATCGATCAAGAAAGCGGTCGATTAACACCTGAAACTCCTCAACCGAAGGATTTTGGAGAATCTATAGAACAGATTCCAGAAAATAAACCTAGCCCCAGGACAACCTTGAATCCAATCGACCGACGGCCACGTCAACAATTAGGCCTCGACCAGTTTATCTCCCCATCAAACACTCAATCTCAATCTGCTCCATTGGAGAACGTCGAGGATGAAAACAAAGGCGAGCACACACCAATTCTCGACGGCAGGGCGCACAGGGAACGAGAACAACTTGCTTCCGCCGCGGCTTCTGCAAGCGTGACATCAATGCAACAGCCAGACATCGGTGAACCCATTATATTGGATCACAGAGAAGCACAATCAACCCTTGCCCCGCACCTAAAGAGCATGGGTGCACGGGTTGAGTTTAACCACTTAGCAACTGGAGACATCCGACTTTCAAAACGGGTCCTTATCGAGCGAAAAACGGCACGGGACTTGGTCAACTCCATCACAGATGGGCGACTTCTCCACCAGTGCCGTCGGTTAAACGCCGCAGCATTACGGCCACTGCTCTTGATTGAAATCGGTGAAGTCCACGGTCAAGCGGTCCACCCGGACGCAGTGCATGGAGCCCTTGCTCACATCAGCCTCGATCTCGGGATGCCCGTCGTGATGACAAAGAACGCTTCGGAAACAGCTCGCTTTTTGATGGCTGCTGCACGACGGGAGCACGACCTTATGGAGCGATGGGCGCATCGGTGCCTTCAACGGGCTTCGGATCCACAAAACGAAGCTGCAGTCATTCGCGCTGCCTCAGCAGCAGCAGCCGAGATCAAAGCCATCGAACTTGGTGGCTCAGAAACGACCCCTTTGGCTCAACGTTGGCCTGCCCACGCAAAGGAGGAACACAAGGCGCTTCTCTCAGCCATTGAGGGCGTTGGAAGGCAGAAAGCCGAAGCCTTGATTGAGGCCTTTGGTGATGTTTCTGGAGTGTTTAATGCCACAAAAGAGGAATTATCTGAAGCCACAGGCATAGGTCCTGTGACAGCACTGTCGGTGTTCCAACTCTTTCACGGCGAGTGAATCATCCGCCGATCACAAGGGAACGAACCCTGAGTTGTGCAAATCGGTCTGGGAAGTGGCCCAAGGCAAAAGCAACCAGTTCTGCGAGATGAACGATTGGCATTGAGGTCTTCTTTCCGCTGATTTTCCCAGCTTTAGATTGGTAAGAATCAAGATTCGAGTGTGAGATGGTGCAAGCACTCACCATAAGGTCTGCACCGCTGCTTTTAGCATCGGCCAAAACAGCTGCCGTCATTTTCATCACAGGCTTGTTGATGGTGAGAAGTGCCGGTGCTCCAACGCTTTGACATTTTGAGTCATAGTCGACAGGTGTGCCGCCAAGTGCAACAATCAGTTGTTCGAGGTAGGTTGGCATGAACGCATCGTCGCCAGATGTTGCTCCTTCGCGTTGCATGTTTGGGCCATAGTAAGCTGCTACATCCATGCGAATTGGATTAATCACCGCATCCCGGATGGTTTCAAGGCCAATTTCCTCAACAAGGAAATGGAGCAAGTGTCGTGGTTTAGATTCGCCTTGGTACTCGATTCCGGTGGTTCGTGCCACCAAGTTGTTGACGGAGTTTGCGAAACCATGGTCGCGTGAAAATTCATCAACGGTGTCACACATGATGCCATAACTTGTCGCACAGGTCGTCAACACGTCGACTTTTTTTGCTTCAGCAAGCGCTAAGTTTCGTGCCACAAGAGCATGTTGTAACTTTGGCGATGATTGTTTGATGATGTTTCCACCATCGCTGGAAGCCTTTGGGAGTTCGATAAGTTGGATGCCGAGGGTCTTGCAAAGCGGTTGAATGCAGTCCTCGACTTCTGAGGAAGCTGCTCGTGCGGTGTTCCCTGCGTAATATGCAATTTTCACAGCCATGCCAACACCTCAGAACCTCTGATCGATTTCATTGAACAAACTGACCACTTCGTGGTGAGCCTCGACTTTGCGATTGATCATGTTAGGAATTTTTCCAACACCGGCAGGGGGTGCAACGAGCGCTTGCAGGCTACGGATCGGTGGTGCACCCGTTCGCGTGAATCCGAGGAACATACGAGCAGAAACTCCATCGAAAATGTTGCTGATAAGGCCAACAGGACCCAGAACTTGACGGTAGAGGGTTGTTTCATTGACATTACCGCTCCACTTGACACTGCGGCCGTACCATTTGACAAGTCGGCCGTGAGGACCGCTGTAATTGTTGATGTTCAGCAGGTGCGCTCGGGCTGCATTGAGTCCTTTAGCAGCAGTTCGTCCTTCAGCACCGTAGCGAGCAATCGATGCCATATCGGCTTCAGACCAAACACCATTCTCATCGTTCATCATCTTGACAAGTTCTGCTTTCTGTTCATCGCCTGTTCGAGGGTCGAGTGTTCGAGTCCATGATTGAAGGAGCACACCTGGCCCTTTGTAGGCGTCGTCGAATGGAACTGTGTCGGACATTGAGTGGAGCAGTTGATAGGAAGAGATGTCCGTCATTGCGTGCAGCGTTGTGGCCATTGAAGCTTCCATTGTACCCATTGGACTGCCATTAAGCAAGGTCGCACCTTCACGGGGGTCAGCACGGAGCCATGGTTTGCTTTGGCTTCTGTTCGTTTCGTAAGATGTGTAGTCAACCACCAAATCTCGAATGACGGGGTAGCCTGGAAGAGGCTCCACCTTGAGCAGACCATCTTCGGCTACCAAATCACTGATGTTGGCCAAATCTGCGAGGACCACTCGTCCGTTGACACGAACACCGCTTGTGGGGGTGCCGTTTCCGTTGCCTCGTCGGAAAGCGAAACTGCCGTCAACATCCTGCTGAATAGCTGTCAGGAGATTTTCAACGGTTGCATGCCCGGGCACTGCACAAGAGATGGTATCCCATCCTGATTCATTGGCTGCAGGGCAGTAACGGAAGAGGGAGAGGGTAATTGAGAGGTCTGCTTTGACCACAGCCCCGGGTGCAAAGTCACCATCAGCGAGTTCGTCAGAGGTGCCAGAGCCATACTCGATCATCTCATCGAGGAGAACTTCTTGGAGCGTACCCGATTCGTCAACACAAGCAATCTTTGGGAGCGCTTGAGCCACCCATTGGGCCCACGGTGTATCGAAGTCGACATCGCACAAAATGATGTCATGAACACGTGTTGCTCCGAGTTCAGTGTACTTTTCATCCCAATCCGTTCCTGCCTTGCAGAACTCGTCATAGGATGAATCGCCGATGGCACAGATGCTGAAGTGGACGTTTGACAAGGATGGCTTTCCACTGCTGACAGTGTTCCACAATGTTTCTGCATTGTCTGGCATCTCACCTTCGCCCCAAGTCGAGGTAATGATGAGCGTACGTGGGTGGGCATTGAGTTGAGCAGCATCGAACCCATCCATGTCGTAAACGGTTGGAACCAAGCCGTAATCTGCAGCCAATTTTGCTGTTTTGTCTGCAAGCCCTGCTGCGTTACCAGTCTGAGAGCCAAAGAAAATTGCAAGGCTTCGGTCGCCGCTCATGAGCGCTTGGAATGCTTCGCTGCCGCCTGTTGCAATCGCCGCTGCTGGAGGCGCTGCTTCAACAGCGACCTCGGCTGCAGCAACGGGTTCAACTGCTGCTGCGCCGTCGGTGACCAGTTCGAATTTGATGACTTCCACAGGACAAGCCTCTGCAGCTTCAAGGATCATTTCGCCATAATCGGCACCAAGTGAGCCGGCCATAAGCGAGCCGCCTTCATTGCGATCGAATTTACCGTCAGTGCGAACTGCCGCTAGAATTTTGGAAGTGTCATCGCTGACCTCAAACACTTCTGGACAGATGTCCTGGCACGCATCACAGGTGATGCAATCTTCATCAATCCACACCTTTGCCACAATGGTCATGTAAATCGCCTCTACTCACGTTGGTCGTAAGCAAACTTTCCCACCATGGAGGGGCCTTTCAAGGTTCGCACTTGTTCTCATCAGACAGGGCGAACATTTCACCAATAATTTTAGCCCGTAGAAGGGGGGCTGCTCGGCACATAGAGGGGGTCGCTTTAGGGCCGACTTCACATTTGGAAGTCGCCCATGCCGCCCATGCCACCCATGTCGTCACCCATCGAAACGCCTTTTGAAGAAATGACGTCATCGATTCGCAAGATCATGATGGCTGTTTCAGTGGCTGATTGAATCGCTTGTTCAACAACCCGCATTGGTTCAACGACATTGGCGGCCTTCATGTCAACAACGCCTCCTTCGTAGACATTGATACCAGCGTGTGAGTGTCCATCGGCGTGTGCTTTGCGCAGTTCAATCAAGGTCGTAACTGGATCCAGACCTGCATTTTCAGCAAGTGTGCGAGGGATGATTTCGAGGGCTGAAGCAAAGGCTTCAATGGCCATTTGTTCGCGTCCACCAACGGTTTCAGCGTAGGTTCGTAAGTCTCGAGAGAGGGCTGCAAGAACACTGCCACCGCCAGTTAGGACTGCGCCATCTTCCCAAGCCACTGACACGACACCAACTGCATCGTCGAAAGCTCTTCGGATTTCGTCAACAACGTGTTCTGTGCCGCCTCGAAGGAGGACTGAAACTGATTTTGCCTCAGGGCAGCCAGTAATGAATGTCATGTCAGATTCACCAATCTTACGCTCTTCTACCTTGGCAGCGTGGCCCAAGTCGTCCGCTGAGAGGTCATCCAAATTGGTCACAATCCTGCCACTGGTGGCCTTGGATAGTGCTTCCATATCGGATTTCTTAGCACGGCGCACAGCGAAAATTCCTGCTTTAGCCATGTAGTGCTGGGCCAATTCATCGATGCCTTTCTGGCACACAAGAACTGTTGCACCAGCAGCTTGGATTTTCTCGACAAGTCCACGGATGTAATTCTCTTCTTCTTCTAGGAAGAGCGCTAGTTGGCTAGGATCTGTAATTTGGATCTTCGCATCCACTTCAGTTTTCTTCACTTCAATCGCTGAGTTCACCAAAGCAATGTGGGCATCCGTCACGCTGCGGGGCATGCCGGCGTGAACGCGCTCTTTGTCGAGAAGGATACCATCGATGAGGGTTGAATCCTTGATTGAGCCGCCTTGTCGCTTCTCAACCTTGATGTCGCTCAAGTCGACCATTCGCTCTTCGCCTTCGATAACACCAACAGCGTTCACCGAGCGAACGCAGATATCTGCCATGAAACTCTTCACGGCGCCCGCAGACTTGCCAGTCAGTGCCGTTTTGGCGACTTCAGTGAGCACGGCGTCGTCATTGTGAGTTGCGATTCCATGGTTTTCGAGCAGTTCAACCGCTTTTTCTGCTGCGAGGCGGAAGCCTTCACAGATGACAGTTGGGTGAACATTTTGTTCGATGAGGTCTTCGCTTCGCTTGAGCAACTCTCCGGAAAGAACTACTGCGGAGGTCGTTCCATCATAGCAGTGCTGCTCCTGAGTTTTCGCAACTTCAATGATCATTTTCGCTGCTGGATGGTCGATGTCCATTTCTTTGAGGATGGTAGCACCGTCATTGGTGATGACAACGTCGCCCATCGAATCGACGAGCATCTTGTCCATGCCTTTGGGGCCGAGGGTTGAACGAACAGCATCAGCGACTGCTTTTGCTGCAGCGATGTTGTTTGATTGTGCGCTTCGTCCTCGTGTTCGCTGTGTTCCATCCTTCAGAATGAAGATGGGGGCCTGACCGTTTCCGTACATGGTAAATCGCTCCTTGCATTCTCAGCGGAGGTCAAGACCGTCTTGAACCCTACGCTTGAGCCACAATGGGGTTGAAGTCGACTTCAAGCCCTTCCGTTTTGCTCCATCCACATTTGGCCGTAGATTTCCCATTGCTCCATGGTCCAGCCTTCTGGCAGGCCTTCAGCTGGAACTGGAGGGGCTGCTGTAACAGGTGCTGGCGCTGCTGGTGCAGGCGCTGGTGCTGGTGCGGCTGGGGCAGGAGCCGGCGCAGCGGGAGCCGCTGGCGCTGATGGTGGAAGTGAGGTCGGCAAAGCGCCAGCTACAGGAACCGTTGGTGCTGAGGCTACAGCACCGTAAGTCGCTTCTAGGCTGTTTTCATAGCCCTCTTCGCCCCAGCCACCGTAGTCGTCCTCTTCTTCTTCTGTTCGCAGAATGCTGAGGATCACAAATACACCTATGCCCATGACCGCAATGAATCCAACCCACATCATGATGTCGCCAAGAGGCAAACCATCATCTACGGCTGCAGCGCCATCATTCGCACTGGATTGCTTGATAAGGACAACTTGGAGGGTGGTGCTTGCAGCATCACTGACCGTTTCGGAGCGGGCCCAGAGAGTGAGGTTGGTAGGGAATTCATCCTCGCCCAGATTGAGCAAAGTTGTTTGAGAGACTTCGAAAAACACAGTCACGTCACGCTCTTCTTCAACGGCGAGAACGAAGGAACGATCGTTGCTACCAATGCGCGTTTGAACGTAGGCCGAGGATTCCCCGTTGTCGAGGTCGATTGTGACTGATTGAGCGGTTGTGTATTGGTTTCGAACCTTGACCGTCATGCTCCATTCTTCAATCGGTTCAGCATCATCAATGGTGAGCGGGGCTGCGGGCAAAATCTTGAGCCAATTCTGCGAACCAACGAGGTAGGTTGCGGAGCCTTGTGCGCTGATGCTTGCATCATTTACACTTGTGGCGATGATAACCAGATTGAGTTGCCCCGAGGTGCCCGGCTCGAACGAGAACCGAACGGTGACGTTGTAGCTTGCACCAGTTTCGATTTCTGGGGTGTTGCCATCGAACAAGTTAGTGAATTCAATCACCATGCCCTCGGGCACGCTGGCAGACATTGTGAAGCGGTCTGGGCTGTTTCCGTCGTTTCGGACTTCAAAAGCCATCGTTTGAGCAGGGTCACCTGGAATGTAAGATTGGTCAGCGTCTTCATCTGATACGTCAACTGCGGCTGTATCGAGGATTTCTACACTGAGGGAAATTGACTTTCTAACCAATGGATCATCAACGCTCGTTGCCGTTACGGTAACACCGTACAATCCCGGGCTTAATCCAACTGGCATTGGAAGATTCACTTGAATGATGCCTTCTCCGTCCCAAGCATCCAAAACGGAAGTCTGCGCACCGGCAAGGTTCGCACCAAGCAACCAATTTTGTTGGTTCAGAGAAAGATCGTATTGTTCGTCGTCATTGCCAGTGTTGAACACGGTGATGTAGACTTTCTTTGAAATTCCATTTGCTGGGGCTTGGATGTTGAGTTCCTCTGCCTCAAGGCTGAGTTCACGGTACACAGGCACCATCACGTTTCGAACCAAAACATCGGTGCCTGCAAGTGCGCCACATGAAGGGCACGTAGCACGTAAGTTGAAACTCACATATGGGCTTGATTCGGTGCCGAGAGCAGGCATTGCCATCGAGTCAGCAGTGATGTTGAGGTTGTAATTTTC
>CALKDX010000095.1 GCA_938084455.1 Candidatus Poseidoniaceae archaeon | reverse complement strand
TCTACTGAATACAATGACACAGATAACGATGGAATTGGAAACAATGCCGACGCTGATGACGACGGTGATGGATGGTCTGACACTGTCGAAGATGAATGCATGAGCGACCCGCTCAACAAGACCGATACACCGCCTGATTTGAATTCCAACTCAATTTGCGATCAGATTGAAAATTACACATATGTGCCTGAAACCAAAACGGAACAAAGCAGCAACACGATGCTGATTGGTACAGCGGGAATTTTTGTTCTCATTCTTTCAGTTGTTGTGGTCCTGTTTTTGAAGCGCTCTAAGGATGAAGATGAGGATTGGTTCGAAGAAGAGGAAGAACTGTATGAAGAAATGACCATTTCATCTCCACCAGCAGCGGAGGATGACTCCGCCCCCGCAGTCGCATCTCAAGCCTACCCAGGCCATGTCGATTCTTGGGAAGACCTCCCAGATGGAGAATGGTTGGAGAATGATGCTGATGGCGCCCATTGGTACCGCGCCAACGATGGAACACACTGGCACTCAACTGACGACGGCTATCGAGTCTGGGATGAATCATAACGACTGATACATAGGATCATCAGAAAGACTGAACTTTTTACGCGAGACATACGTCACGATTCCTGAACTGCATGGAAGATTAGAACTGGATTGTATATGTACAAGAGTAGACACGAATGTGCGCGTATACAAGGGAACCCTTGTAGATGACAACCAAACCACTGGATGAAAAATGTCTTTTTCATTTACGGTTTGTTTATTACCACTCACCCGAACCACAATTTATGGTGAGCGGGGTGTCGGGTTCGGTCCCCCAGAAAAACAATATTGATCATATAATCAAAACATCCGTTGCGGTTTTATCCGCCCACCAAATGTCAAAAAGCAATATTCTCGCTCCCTCAGCAAATGGCCCCCTAATATCAAAGTGGAGGAGTTTTGCCGAGACATACAAGGATGTTCAACAAAATTTTATCAGAACAATCTACGGAAAAGCAAAAGCAAGGTTGCGCAATGAACAAAACACATCAGATTCATTACTTGAAGACCTGCGCAATAATGAAGCTTGGGCTGATAGTAAAAATTTCAGCGACCATCTTGAAGATATTCGCGATGCATTGGATGGTGGCAATCAAAAGGAAAAAATGATGGTTCCATACCAACGCGACCTCCCATTTTTTGCAGAGGATGGACTGAATAAGTTGCGAGATCTTATGATAATCGCAGTAAACAATTCGGAAATAAGTAAATACATCAGTGACGAGTTGTTAAAGGAAGCATGTTTTGCACAACTCACTGATTTCAAGACGCGAAGTTGGCGGATAAACTCCCGGAATGTCAACCATTTTTCTGATGACACAAATACAGCGGAATTGCAAAAAAAATTCGATGAGTTTTGGGTCGGTCCATCAGTTGAGGATGAAGTAATTGGAGCCACAAAAGCGATTCTTCTGATGCAATGCATCACTGATTATGCGTTCGAAGAAATAGAATTGAAATCTCTTAACTTAAAAAAATACTATGAACGGACCCTCGATGAATACAGTAGACAGAGGGCCGACTGCGGAACCACACAACACCACTTAGAAATTATCAAAAGAATTGAGTATCTGAAATGGGGTCCAAAAGAGTACCAGCGTGACCCTGAAATCATAGAAATAGCAATGAATAGATTGCACGGTGCTGGTGTGATAGCTCTACGTGGATGGGGGGGAGTTGGTAAAACTGCATTAGCCACACGTATGATTTTCGATGCTGCCAAAAACCAGTCGTTTGATCGATACATTACGAGTTCAACCAAAGTAGGGAGTGCTCAAAAAGAGAAAAACATACATCAATCTGATGGCCCAACGCTCATTAAAAGCGACAAGAACACAACCATTTTTGATACTTTACTTTCCAAAGATCGGAAAATCAGCGGAAGCATTAGGAGGCTCTGTCTCCAAATTATTCGCTCTGCAGACGGTGACACAAGAATTCATGACGATAGTCCGGATCAAGCACTCATTAAGACGGCAATCAAATGTATGAAGAAACATAAAATGCTGGTCTGCATTGATAATTTTGAGGACATTGAAGAACCAGAGGATCTATACCTCTCCGACGTGAAGCAAGAGCACTTACTCGAGGAAAGTCAGAATTTCAAGATTTTTTTTGATGCTTGGACACGAGAATATCAGGCCCTTCTGAAGAACAATTCAGAGGAAATTTACAGTCAGGTGATTGTCACAACGCGAAGTAGGGGGCTTGGTGCAGCCCCTTATGACGTCCCACTACTTACTGAGAAGGAAAACTTTGATCTGTTTTTATTCAAAATTAGAACTCGTATTGAAGTTCGTAATGAAAAAAACATTGCGCAAATATTGCCACAAGAAACGATTGTTACTATCGACCAAAGTAAAAATGAAGTGAACAAACACTTCGCTAAGTGGAACTATGTTGATGGAGACACAAGCATCAAAGGCATGCATCCTATGAATTCTATCAGCGCTGCTGTTGATGTTTCACAAAACAACTTAGAGCATATATTATCCATTATCGATGATTGGAACCCCAAAGGAGTGAAGGCAAATTCAATTGCTAAATATTGTTCCTCCAAGGTGTTCAGAAGCCTTCCATCCTTGGATAAGGCAATTATAACCGAACTCATCATGCGAAATTCCCAGTTCACCTCCAACGACATCGTTGCAGTCGCAAATGACTTGCTCACATCTAATCCAAAACTGGGTGAAGCATTTGGACATGATGAGGGACATCAATTTCTGATGACCTACCACAACGATCGGAATTGGTTTGTAAACAGTCCAAACAACGCGCACAAATATCGGTGGAAGGCAAATATCTATGTCCATATGCTTCAAGTTGAGGAAGTGGAAAATAAACTTAAGAGACGGTATGAACTGAAATCTCAAGAGAAACACGAACAAAGGGGCTCACCTTCATACGATTCTGAAGCAAGAAAGGCATTGTACGAGTGGATTAATGGACACCAGGATATAACCTTTAATTTCCCAGATGAGGCAAACCATCGTCTTCTCCTAAGTCTTCTCACCCCTCTCCTCAGGGAAAAAAACCTCAATGAGTCACAAATCGCATCGGCATACATTATGCTTTTGAAGGACGAATTGTTGAAGAATAAAAACCTAATTTTCGACGGATACCCTCCGCAAAAAACCTTGATAAAAATTGTATCAAATTACCACAAAAATAAAACAAAACTAGGAGCGAGGAAAACTCAGACCACAACGCAAATAGGGTATGGGGGTAAGCTTGTTAATACCCCCAAAGGTTTGGCTCTTAAATCTGGACTCCCAGCCTTTGTTGATTATCTGACAACAATACAAGATGAGTTCAATCGAACCCTGAAGGACAATAACTCGTACGGAATTTGCCTTCGTCTTTATTCAGATATGATTAAAACGTTTGAGAAATACTACAAAGCCGAGTTATTCCCCTTGGAATCGGTCATTAACGAGTATAAATTCGTACTTAACGAGTTGATGGATTTACCCGAAAGTGAGGTCCACGATGTTGGAGCATACAATCAAATGGTTCAGGATTTCATCGCTGATGTATCCAATCACATTGGAATCGTTCCAAAAGGCACTGGTCACTCTTTCAATCTTACATCTGAGAACCTCGATGTTTGCAAATTAATCGTTCGGGCAGGTAATGAAATGTTTGAGTGGTCTGTAGGCGGTCACGAAAAAACTTGCGGATCTATTTTTTGGGCAGCCATGCACACCCTTGCCAATATTGAACCGGGCGACTCTTACGAAAACATCGCTTTGGACATGTTGGAACAACACTATTCCAACGGAAGGGATTTAACTCGTAGTGTATTGAACGTCAATTTGTTTAGGATTTATCACAACAGAATCACTCAATCGAAGAAGCAATTGTTTTGGACCACCTCAGAGTTAATGAAACCAAGTGGCTCTCAGTTCGGGACGTTAGGGAAGATTGTCATCATGGATGTGGCTGGTACGACTGTCCCTGATAATGTAGAAATCGTGTATCAAGAAGAGAACGAAATGGAACAACGCCAGATGATTCAAGACAACTGTAAATATTTCAGAGTCGTTAATCACACCGCTCATCGATTGTATGTAACTCCAATCTTAGATGAGAATGGAGAACCAATTGAATTCGAAGACTTAGTTGGCTTTGAAGAAGTAAAAAAAGCAGTCACTGAGATTATCAACTCAAATGATTTATCTAGAAACCCGCTGAGTTGGAGCGAGATGAAGCAACTCATCTCTGCTAAACTCAATTATGATCCATGGCTATCATTGAGTCATTATGACTCAGAAAGAAATGCTGTCTTGGAATTCATGCGGCTCATTGATCAAGAGGATTTAACACTTGAAAACATCCAAGAGCATATTTATTTGAAAATTGGGAATTTTACCCCAGAAGATATAGCGAAGTTGAAAAAATTCGGCTACGAAGCTAAATTTCCCAGTGACTACAGCCAAATCACCGCATCCAGAGAACGGAGAAAGGGGAGAAAGGGCCATTCTTGGCCAAGAAATCCTGTGATGATGGCGAGAATTTTACACGAATTCATCTCCAAATCCGACAATGATGCCTCAATAACATTTCAACAAATGAAAAATCGCATCAAAAACAAGTTGGGAGAAACCGATGGAGAGGTGAGGCAGAATGTCATTGATGACTGCTTCAACATTATGGATGAAGGGTACGATCCGCATTGGTTACAAAGGCCAATAAATTTCAAACACAAGGTGTACAAGGACTCTTCCGCTCTAATATCGGCTTTGGAAAAACGGGCACATTACCGGTGTACTAATTTTAGTGTGTTTAAAGACAAACAGAAGGCGAGAGACCTTGTTTCATTTTACTTGGATAGTGTGAAAAATGAATACGCTAAGATATTCAAGAAGTAATCCAAATCGGATTGACAGTCGACAAATTTTTGAAATCAATAAGTGGTTTGCTTGTGTTCACGAGGGTTGTGCTAAGCACCCTTGCATTCGATTCGAAAGCCATCAGGGTATCAAAGTGGGTCAATTGCATTTTCACGCAACAGAATGTGGGGACTCAGTGAAATGGTAAAAGAATAGCACATATTCACGAGGGTTTCTCCATAAGCCCTGGCAAATAGATAATGTCATTCACAACGGTTTGCAGTGGGCCATATACAACGCTACCCACTACCGAGACAGACCTTTTTGCTCAACGCCTAAACCACGCATATCGTTGATTCCACCCTAAAAACGAGGTATTATATCCGCAAGTGATTGATTTTCCTCCATGGACCTCTATGATGTCTCCTTTTTCTTGTCAACAATGTGGGTTGGACCTTTCTGGTTCGGTATGCTGATTTTCCCAGAACACAAACTGACACAGAAGGCAATGGAAGGGCCATGGTTTTTCCTCGGCCCTATCCTCATTTGGTGGGCAGCCACCCTCGCTGAACCGCAAGGTCTGATTGATTTTGCTAAAGACTCAACAAACCCTGCAGGAGTTTTGGAAGGGCTTGCAGCGATTATGGGGACAAAGCCCGGTGCTGCTGCTGCGTGGGCCCACATGGTCGCGGGCGATATCTTTGTCACTCGATGGATGTGGATGCGCTGCGGCCAAGAAAAAATTTCACGTGGCGTGACAGCGGCGATCGTGTTCTTTGGCGTCATGTTGATGCCAGTGGGTTTAGCCATCTATCTGGCGTTCGTTCGGAGCACCAATGTTCCTGAGTGATTTCGCCGACACGACCAAGAACAACGCCTTTGTTCGACGGATAGGGATGGCAATGAGCGACGAGGCACCAAAGCAACGTGACTTAGATCATTTGATGGAACAAAATTCGACAGAATTGGATTTTCTCTCGGCCTATGGTGGGACTTCATTGCAAGGGGATGGCGCCCCACTCTTGGCCGCCCTTACCCGCTTTTTGAAAGCAGGAAACGTAGAGATTGCCGCTGATTCACCTGAGGCCATTTCGTTTGCCTTTGGAACGGCTTGCGTTATGGAGCATGGATGTAAAGTGACGCTGCAAGGGGACAACCTCCCACTCGTTCCCAGCGATGTTCAACAAGCTGGTTTTGCCCACGGATCATTGTCAAAAACTCGAGATATATGTGAGGTTGTGTTGATCGAATGGGGCTTCGAGCAACGACGGTTCATCGAGCGTGTGAGTGAGCACTTCAGTCACGGCGAGTGAACGCAGCAGCCATCGCCAATCCGCTGATGGCAACAAGCGCACCAAATCCTGGTATGGTTTCATCGCTTCCGCAACCATCTTTCTCGGCGTTGGCATCAACGCCACCATACGCTCCATCATTTTGCCAGCAAGAAGACCATGTTGTGTACCATGAACCCTGTGGGAAATTGGTTGAATTTCCGTCTTCATAAGTCGCCTTCACTCGCCAGTTGATGTAGGTGTGGTCGTCCTTTGGTTTGAGATCAATAGCGTGTGTGCGTTCATCGACCGTCATGTCCATCAAGACCGGCGGGTCACATACTCCATCATTGGTGCAAATTTGAGTTGTAATTTCAAACACCGTTCCATTGGCGTACTCCTCTTCATTCATCTCGATTGTCATCGCCCAAGTTTCGCCGTCAATGGAGGGTGTATCCCGGGCCACAATTGTGAATGGTACGTCTTCAGGAGATGGGTTTTCATCCTGTCCACCCACGAGTTCACTCGCAGATGAGAGGGGGCTGAGAAGCATCAGAGAAATGAGGAAACACGCTAAGTGGCTGAACCGCATGGACAGATGAAGCCATTTGCCTAAATTATCTTTGGTATGGTCATCCCGGGGCAAAACCTCACAATTCCATGTCCCACAATTCATCCCCAACCCAGTGCAGTGTTTTGATTCCCTTGCCTTTTGTTGTGTTCTTCAAGTGTTCACCATCAAGGGTTGCCCATCCAATCGCTAAGGGGCGTTTGTGAGTCATGTCCCGAATCCAAACCAATTCTCCCTCCTTGATCGTTGAATCGGCATCATGGACACCTGCAACCATACAATCGGCTCCCTTCATTAAAAACGGAATAGCGCCGTGGTCGACTTCGACCCATTTCTTTGCGTCCGTGTGAGCTAGAAAACCCCTCAAGGTGAGGAATGCAAAGCGTTCCCCATCGGCGTTTTTGACCTCGACCCCAATGGCCACCTTATCCACCAACACCATTTGCCATGGTCCGTATTCGGCCATTTCCAAAAAGGCGCCTTCTACGGCCAAGTCAATATCGAGTGCTTCTTCGAGGTCTTTGAGCAATGGTGCGATGTTTTTCCTCCGAACAGGTCGGCGTTTCCGAATGCTCCAATCGCGCGTCATGGGGCGTGCTTAGGACCGCACCATTTGACCCTTGGCTCGACCTTGACCTTGATGAAGGGGAATCCTATAGGATGAGCATGGCCCTATGGTGCACCATCAGAACCTTTGCCAAACATGCCAATGAACTTGGCAATGAACAACCCCCTTCGCCGGTTTTTTTTGTCAAACCTGAAAATTGCCTCCAATTTTCGGGGAACATCGATGTCACCGGCCATCCGGGCGAAGTTCATCATGAAGTCGAACTTGTTGTTCGGCTCAATCATGAGGGTCAACCCGAAGCGATTGCGGTGGGTCTTGACCTGACAGATCGGAGAACACAAGGCGATTTACGCAGTGAACAACTTCCTTGGACCAAAGGCAAATGCTTCCGCGGTAGCGCCTATGTTGGCCCGTTTGCCCCTTGGCACATGGGGTGGGATTACCTCATGGACACCTACGAGGCGCTTCACCTCGAGTTGTGGGTCAATGGCAAACTTGTGCAAGACGCACCTTTGCTTGAAATGACCATCACGCCCAAAATGCAAATTGACGATCTCCTCACTTGGGCACCCGTTCGCGCTGGTGACCTTTTGTTCACAGGAACGCCGTCCGGCGTTGCAGAATTACGCCCCGGCGATGCTGTGAAAGCGGTGTTGAAAAAGCAGGATGGAATCACAGTTTCACAATTTTCCACAAAGTGTGTTTGAGGGTTGCTTTCATATACGCCCTGTTTGTCGCTTTGCCCTGCAAGGTGGTATATTTATGGCACAATGGCACGGTATCTCTCGACGAAAACCCAGTGGCGGACGAAAAGTTCAGGCACGCAGCAAGCGTTCTACGGAAATTTCCTCCGAGAAGCAGATGGCACTTGTTGGTGCTCCAAAGCGCAAGATTTACCGCCGAACCGGTGGCAACACGCTCGTTCGTGTGATGTCAGAAAACCGCGTCTCAATCAACAACCCAAAGACTGGAAAAACCGTCCTTGGAACCATTCACAACGTGGTCGAGAACGAATCTGATCCAAACTACGTCCGACGAAACATCCTCGTCAAGGGTGCGGTCATCGAAACCGACCAAGGTCGAGTGAAGATTACCTCTCGTCCCGGAAAGGACGGCGTGATCAACGGCGTCCTCGTCGAGTGAAGCCCACCAATCTCCGTTGGGTTCATACCAATCGGGGACAACTCCCCGCACAAGGTGAACCAACATGGACCACAACCCCGACCGTCTCTGTGTTTGGCCGGGTTACTTTGACGCTCGAACATCTCGACGAAGTGGCCGACGTGTTCCAAAAGATTCCTCGGTGCTAAAGCCGGACCTCGAGGGCCTGTTTTTGGCCGCTCGAAAACTCGGTCTCAAGAAAATTAAGCGAGAGGAGCGCGTGTCGCATCCTTCCCGACCTCATCAAGGCGAAGGGCGAATGTGGGTGTCACGGGCTGGCTCTAAACAATCAGTAGGTGCCAACTCTAAGGAGGAACTCCTCCAACTGATCGGCGCTCAGTGGCGACAAATGCAACGCGAACAGAAGGAAGCAAACGCAGAGCGTGTTGCAAAGGGCCCACAAACCGGCGACCGACGTGCGCGTTCACAACGCAAAGGGCGAGCCGGTGCTGCACCTCAACGGACAAATCAAAAGAAACGCTCTGGCTTCAAGAAAAAGCGCTGAGATTCACAACGGAACTTCGTGAAGCCATCCAAAGATGTCTTCTTCATCTTCATTTTGAATGCCGACAAGTTGGGAATAGAGCTGTTGTGTGATCCGTCCCGGCTTTCCGTCACCAAAGGTTGCTTTGTCATCGCCTTTGGTGATGGTCCCAATAGGTGAAATCACGGCTGCTGTACCACAGCAAAACGCTTCATCAGCCGTCATTGCGAAGGTTGCTTCGACCTTGGTTTCAACCACTTCGATGCCGTTGTGCCGGGCCAGTTGAATGATCGAATTTCGCGTGATTCCGGGCAAAATTGTTCCAGTCAGTTCTGGTGTGTAGAGCACGCCATCCTTCACGCAGAAGAAATTGGCTGCACCAACTTCTTCAACATAGGAATGAGTTTCTGCATCAAGGTAAATCACTTCAGCGTAACCGGCAGCCTTTGCTTTCTTGCTCGGCATCATGCCTGGGGCGTAGTTGCCGATTGCTTTGACGCCACCGGAACCACCTGGTGCCGCTCGGTGATGTTCCTCGGAAATGAGCAGGTCAATGGCGCTCACGCCGCCCTTGAAGTAGGGTCCAACAGGTGTCACATAGACGAGGAAGGTGTACGATGGAGCCGGCGCAACGCCTAGAATGGGGCCTGATCCCATCAACAATGGGCGCACATACATAGCCCCTTTTCCGGTTGGAGGCAGCCACCTCAAGTTTGCTTTGACGCATTGCTCAACAGCATCAACGAAAACGGATTCTGGAACTGGAGGCATCTTGAGTCGGTCTGCACCGCGCTGCATTCTTCGAGCGTTCTCTTCCGGTCGGAAAAAAACCACGCGTCCTTTGGCTGTACGGTAGGCTTTCATGCCTTCAAAAAGGCCCTGGCCGTAATTGAGAACACCAGCGGCGGGCGACATCTGAATCGGGCCATAGGGGCGCAATGACCCGGGCATCCATGGGTCATCTGCCGTAGTTTCTGTGAGATACATCGTATCGGTCGGGGTCAAAGAAAAGGTCAAACTGTCCCAGTCGATTTCTTCACTCATTTCTTTCACCATGCCTACGGCGTTTATGCCCATGTAGATTGGGCTTTCAATCATTCCTGCTTCCTTTGATGGCTTAGGCCCTGCTTTTACGACCTTCATGGCTTGTAGTTTTCATGACCCAAGGGCCATAGGATGCCTCGTGCACCATCACAACAGGGAGGGCAATGCGGTTCGAAGGGAGAATGGGTGTCGTCAGTGGGCGCTACCATTCTGTGGATGGGCTCAATGGCTCAAAATCCCCCTCGACTGTGCTCGAGTTATTCGGGCGCTCCGAGCAAGGAGAGTCCCTTTGTGTGCTCGTGCATGGACTCCGTCCGACCTTTGAGATTTCACCGTTGATGGCGTGGACCGAAGGAATGGAAATCCCAGAACATGTGATTCAGCGATTGGCCAACGTCAGAGAGATGGATGATGTCATTGATGTCACAGGCCCTGAATTGAAGCTCACAGATTTGGGACAACGCCCCATCTGGACGGTCACTGTGCGCCAACCCTTCGTCGTGCCATCGTTACGCAAAGCCCTTTCCAAGCAGAGTTGGCAAATTTATTCAGGGGATATTCCGTTTCTGAACCGCCTCTTCCTTGACCAGGGCATTGGCATGCATTTGGCTGTGCAGGGTGAAATTATTGATCGGCGCGAACACCAAGATGAGGATGCGTCCTTCCTCGCTGCAGTTCGCTCAGCAGGTGGGGCTGGCAGATACTCCGTTGATTGCACAGTGGTGTGTTCTCTTGAAGACATTCAGGCAAGCGAGCCGTTCCCAGTGCCCTACAAGGTGTTCTCTTTCGATTTGGAAACCAGCATTGCCCATGACACGGTGCTCTGTGCTGCAGCCGTCATTGAAGACATGGGCACAGGAAGCCGTCAAACATTCTCATTCGTTGGCGAAGAAGTCACCATTATGGAAGAGTTAACGCTCGTCGTTCGAAGTCAAGATCCCGACATCATCACAGGATACAACATCGATAACTTCGATCTACCGCGACTGAACGATCGAATGGGCGTCCATGCCCGTTCCAAAGACTGGCGCAAACGTGCCTTGTTGTTTGGTTGGGGACGTGTGCAACAAACAGAATCCGAAGCGAAACGAACGCGCTCAGGATTATTTCCAAGGCGACAATCCTCTCGTGCATGGAACCTCGCAGGGCGAAGCGTCGTGGATGCGTGGTGGCAAGCGCGTATGGCCTTGCGACCACAACGCGAAACCCTTTCCTTCATCAGCAATTTGTTGTTCCCAGACCAGGCTGATAAACACAAAATGGACGTTGACGCATCAAAAATGGATGAGGAATGGGCGAGCCGGCCTGATGTTGTGCTCGAATACTGCATTCGAGATGCCGCCTTACCGTTGGACATTCTTGGTGAATTGCAGGTGATTCGGAGAAAGGAAGCGGTGGCTGCAGTGGCAAAGGTCGTGTTTGATACCGCAGCCAATGGAAGCACAAGCCAACTGATTGATTCACTTGTGATTCGATTGGCAGACAGCGAAGGTGTTGCAGTTCCACTTACCGGTTCAGCCCAAGCCAAAGAAGGGCAAATCACCGGCGGCTATGTGCACGAAGTCGCAGCAGGGCTTCACCCCTGGATTGCTGTGCTCGATTTCAAGAGTATGTACCCCTCAATCATGATCGGCCACAACATCTGTTACACGACTCGAATCGATCCCGTACAGACGGATCAGCCCGCGGAGGATGAACTGGTCCATACTGCCCCCACAGGGGCACGGTTCCGTCATCAATCGGTTCGCAAAGGTTTGGTCCCCTCCCTCTTAGAAGATTTAATGGCACAGCGGGACGAACACAAATCTGCGCTTAAACTTGCGAAGGGCGAAGAGGATGACGCGAAAGTTTCATTCCATGATTCGATGCAATATGCGGTCAAGATTTTGATGAACTCGTTCTACGGTGTCTTTGCAAGTGGGTTTTACCGCTTTACACACCGCGACCTTGGCTCGTCAATCACTGCATGGGCTCGCCACAACATCAAAGCCATCATCGCCCAACTCGATGCTGAAGGCCACGAAGTGGTGTATTCGGATACTGACTCCATTTTCGTCCGTTCCCCAGTCGATGACACAGCCCCTTCCTCGCTCAAAGAAGAAGAGATACAAGCTGCAAAGGATGGCATTCCAGAAGCCGTTGAACACATGGCGGCTTGGAACAGCGCAAAAGACGACATGATTCGTTTCGGTCTTGAGGTCGCAGAACGCTACAGCCGAGACTCCGCAATTTTAGAATTCGAAAAAGGACTTTCAGTGTTCTTTAGCCATGGGGCCAAAAAGCGCTATGTCGGGCAAGTTGTATACCCTAACGAAGAGATGTTGATTCGTGGTTATGAAACACAAAGGACCGATTCCTTCGCATACCTGACCACGACCATGAAGCGCATGTTTAGCCATGCCTTGGCTGACGAGGGTGACGCATTGGTGCGGTACGCACTCGGTCAAGTGCGTGATTTACGAGAAGGCAATGTTCCGGCATCCGCCTTGATCCTCGCCAAGTCATGCAAGGGGCGGATGGGCAGCAATGGCGAGGTGGACTTCACCAAAGATTACGCCAATCCCGACAGCATGGCTCAAGTGAGGGTTGCCAAAGCGCGGATCGCCCTTGGTCTTGGATTCACTTCTGGCATGAAAGTCTCTTACATCGTTACCGATGCAACGCAGCGACCAATGCGCGTCCAACCATGGTTGGAAAACGAAGAAGGTGGTGGCGTTGCAGGGTACGACGGTCAGTTCTACGCCGAGCGTTTGGCTGCCGCTTTAGGCCGAATCACGGAAGCGTTTGGTTGGACTGCCAAAGAGTTAGTCTCGGGGAACAAACAAACCTCCTTGTTTTCCTTCTGATTTGACATAAAACGAGGAAGCCCTTTTCATCAAGGCGCCTCACACATGGTCCATGAAGTCGCGACGTGTGCCGCTCGCATTTACCGCTTTGATGCTGCTTTCCAGCCTCTCAGGTTGTATTTTTGAGCAAACAGATGCAGGTGGAGACGAAGAAGTGCTGGCCGTTTTCAATTATTCACCATCCTCAAACATTCGCTCGGGCGACACAATCACTTTTGATGCCTCATCTTCGACGCCGAGCGGCGGCATCACATACCGCTGGGATTTCGATGGCGATGGATCGATTGATGCCACCGGTCGCTCCACAGAATGGAGTTTCGATGAAGCCGACACATACACCGTTGAACTGACCGTTTCTGACGGTACAAAATCCTCTTCTCAAACCAAGGATGTCACAGTTGTAGAAGCAACAGCACAAGCTCCGAAAGCAGAAATCACTCAATACGCCAGCGATGAGGACTGCAGCAACGACGACATCGATGAAACAACACATATTGTGCTCTGGATCTGCGAGATGGACAAGTCTCAGACCGACCGTGACATCTCGGCAACCACAACGGTCAATCTTGATGCAAGCGATTCCGAGTCCGGTGATTCTTCGCAATACATCACGGCATGGAACTGGGACCTCAACGCGGATGTGGATTCAGACAACGACGGTGATTCAGAAAACGATGCCGACCTTACGGGAGAGGACATCGAGTGGACGAACGTTAAACCAGGAGAATATGAACTCCACCTGACGATCGAAAACAGCGCTGGTTTGACCGACTCAGATTCAATCAAGGTCTACGTGTCTTATGCAGGCAAATGGTCTGATTTTGAAATGGGAGGAAACACATCCGGCAATGCAGTCACCCTTGATTTTGACCTCAATGTGGTGTATGACAAGGACAATGGAAACACGATTCGCAAAGCAGTCGGCGAATTGACGTATCCCAAGATTGACGGGGACTGCACCAACATAGGCACAAACAATTGCCGCGCTAAACTCGATGTCTATGCTTTCAACGAAGAAGACGAAGAGGCAAGCAACACTTCCGATACAGGACTTGATCAGCGTTCAGACGGTGAGGATTGTGACGAAGACGACAACGATTGCGTGTTCCTCACCCTTTCATCCTACATGTTCACCGACACAGAATCAACCTATGGTGACGGCGACTGGGTCATGCAGATACGAAACGAGAAAATCAACGATTTGCAAGTCGAATCGTTCATCATTCGTTTGCATTACAAGTGAACGGAACTCGGTGCATATTGGTCTTCTTGCGAGAAAGATGTTTTGAGCAAAGGGCGTGAGCGTTCATCATGCGTCGCAC
Organism: Candidatus Poseidoniaceae archaeon; assembly: GCA_938084455.1. Lineage (GTDB taxonomy): Archaea > Thermoplasmatota > Poseidoniia > Poseidoniales > Poseidoniaceae > MGIIa-L1. Next base: position 4,948 of record CALKDX010000095.1, on the reverse strand, counting down.
CCGTATCGTGGCCACCATCGGCCCTGCTAGTTCCGGTGATGAAGTTCTCCAGTCGCTGCTTGAAGCGGGCGTGGATGTGTGCAGACTCAACTACTCACATGGTTCACCTGAAAGCAAAACGGAATTGTATGAACGCATTCGTTCAAAGGAAGCAGCGCTCGGTCGTCCCACATGTATTTTGGCCGACTTACCAGGTCCAAAGTTGAGACTTGGTCGCTTTTCTGGGGTGTTTGCTTTGGAACGAGGGGCTCAATTGAACCTTCACTGTGGCGTTCCGGAAATGGACAACGCTTCGCCGACTGATTTGCCGGTCGAGTACGCAGGGCTTTCAGCAGAACTCCATCCCGGCGACCCCGTGCTCATTGCTGATGGGTTGGTTCGACTCGTTGTAAATTCAACCACCGGTGTGCCATCGGGTACGGTGGCATGCACGGTTGAAGACGGTGGTCCAGTCAGCGCCCGAAAGGGCGTTAATGTCCCAGGCACGATGGTCGATTTACCTGCCATAGGGCCGAACGACAAAGCAGCGATCGCCCATGCACTCGAAGCTGGAGCCGATTACATCGCCGTAAGTTATGTCCGTACGCCCGACGACCTTCGGCCAGCAATAGCCGCTGTGAAGGCTGCGGGAAAGCACGTCCCTATCGTTGCAAAAATCGAGCACCCCATGGCGCTCGAGCGGCTTGATGAAATCTTAGATCTCGCCGACGCCGTCATGGTTGCGAGAGGTGATTTAGGGGTCGAAATTCCGTTGGAAGATGTACCAGTCGCCCAACAAGAAATCATCGATGGGGCGCTCCAGCGGGGCATGATTGTCATCGTTGCAACCCAGATGCTCGAAACGATGACGTTCAACCCCAGACCGACCCGCGCAGAAGTCTCCGACATTTCAAGCGCAATTCGCCACGGAGCTACCGCAGTCATGCTCTCTGGAGAAACGGCCTCTGGCAACCATCCACTGGAGGCTGTCAAGACCATGGCGAAGATTGCCCTCGCCGCTGATACCGGTTTCGAATCGACCGATCGGCGCCCAAGCGCTCTAGCCCGTTTCAAAGCCACACGCTCGGTGGCCCATGCTGGAGTGGAATTGGCAAAACTTTCGGATGCTTCTCGAATCATTGTTGCCACACAGCACGGCAATGCGGCCCGTTTGGTCGCAGGCTACCGCCCTCCAACACCCGTAACTGCGGTCAGCAACAGAATACGGGCAGCTCGACGCATACAACTGCTTCCCGGTGTTGAAAGCCTCATTGTGGAGGAATTTGATCGCGGCTCGCAAACCATGCAAACTGCTCTTGAAACATTAGTGGCTCAAGGGAAGGTCCTCCCAGGCGAACGAGTGGTTGCAATCTCGGGTTCACCCAAGGCCATTAGCGGTGCTACAAGCACAGTCCGGCTCTACAAAGTCGAAAAAGACGGCTCTATCCGCGGTGCTGAGTAGAAAGCATGCTTGAACCGAAATCAGTTGATTTGTGAAGAGTAAATTCCCCTCAGTGGCCTCTTTCTACCAAACAAGCCGATGAAAGCACGCGTCGCGCTTTTCAAATAGGGGTGGTGGTTCGGAGGACTCGCTAAGGAGCAATTACCATGGGAAGTCAATGGGAAGATAAGAACAAGCCTCACCTAAACATCGTGTTCATCGGTCACGTCGATCACGGTAAGTCAACAACCGTCGGACGTCTACTTTTGGACTCCGGACACATTGAAGGTCACGTCATCGAAAAGAACGAAAAGCTCGCTGCTGAGTCCGGTAAGGCTGGATTCGGTCTTGCTTACGTTATGGACGGACTGAAGGAAGAGCGAGAACGTGGTATCACCATCGACGTCGCTCACAAGGAATTCTTCACCCCTAACTACTACTGGACCGTCATCGACGCTCCAGGTCACCGTGATTTCGTCAAGAACATGATCACCGGTGCATCCCAAGCTGACGCTGCTGTGCTTCTCTGCGCTGCAAACGACGGTGTCAACGCCCAAACCAAGGAACACGCGTTCCTCGCAAAGGTGCTTGGTGTGAAGCAACTCATCGTCCACGTCAACAAGATGGACATCTCTGGTGTTGACTGGTCAGAAGACAAGTACAAGGCTGCCTGCACAGAAGTCGGCAACCTCCTGAAGATGGCTGGATTCAAGCCAGATGACGTTCCAATGATCCCAGCATCCTCTTTGAACGGCGACAACGTGTTCAACAAGTCCGACAAGTGCCCATGGTACAAGGGTCCAACACTCTTCGAAGCAATTGACAAGATTTCAATGCCAGACAAGCCAATCAACAAGCCACTTCGCTTGCCAATTCAAGACGTGTACAAGATTTCCGGTATCGGAACTGTGCCTGTTGGAAAGATCGAAACAGGAACCCTCAACGTCGGAAAGACCGTTGTGTTCAACCCATCGATGAAGTCTGCAGAAGTCAAGTCGATTGAGATGCACCACACCATGGTCCCTAAGGCTGAACCTGGAGACAACGTTGGATTCAACGTTCGTGGCCTTGCTGCAACAGACATCCGCCGTGGTGACGTTGCTGGATACGCTGACAACGAGCCAATGTTCGTTCGACACGACGAAACCTTCGTCGGACAAATCCAGCTCATGGACATTCCAAAGGCTGTTTCCGTCGGATACACCCCTGTGTTCCACGCTCACACCGCTCAAGTGGCTGTTCGCTTCCAAGAACTTCTTGAAAAGACCAACAAGTCCGGTAAGGAAGCTAACCCTTCCTTCCTCAAGACTGGCGACGCATGTTTGATTCGTTTCCAGCCGAACAAGCCAATGGCTATCGAGCAAATGGACACCTTCCCAGAACTCTCCCGCTTCGCTATTCGTGACATGGGCAAGACCGTCGCTGCTGGCGTCTGCTTGAAGATCGAGAAGAAGGCTTGAGCCTTCAATTGAATATTGGTTGAGGATTTGGACGGGTCATTATGGCAGCAGTTACCATCATCAAGCTCACTGGTCAAAATCACCAGGACATCGATCAAGTCGCAGGCCAAATCAAAGCCATTTGCGACAACGGTGGTATTTCGCTCCGAGGACCAATTCCATTGCCTACCCGACGACTGGTCGTTCCAGTTCGAAAGGCCCCTGATGGTGAAGGCGTTGAAACCTATGATCACTGGGAACTACGTGTTCACAAGCGTCTGCTTGAGATGGACATCACCTCCGGAAAGGATGAATCGGCTCTTCGCCAAGTCACCCGAATCCCAATCCCTGATACAGTGAGCATCGAACTTTCGATGCGCTCTGTGAACTGAGTCCGTTGAGGAATCACGTTGCTATAACGGCGTGCCGACAGGCTTTGCAACCATCATCGAGTTGTCTAAATCTTGAGGACGTCGAGAACTTCATCTGTTCTGCCATCACAGCGATGCTGCCTCGGCGACACCTGATTCAATCAGCCATTCTGCTGAGTCTTGATCAACAAAGTGAACATCGCCTGCTTCCAAAGCAAGCGATTCACCAGAGGCGATGACAATCGGTTCTGGACTGCTCATCAACACTCGAATGCGAATCAGAGATGCTTCGGCTTCAGGCGCCTTTACGTCGCTTGCCTCATCTTGAATTTCTTCAGTTACCGGCTGTTCGGTTGACGCCTCAAAAGCACTATCGAGATCAATCGGAGCTTGCTTTGATGGTGCTAATTCCATAGCAGCAGCGTGTTTTGTGCCATCGCTTTGGCCCATGAATGCCGCCATTTCATCATCGTTATTGTTTGATGCAACGGGTTCGGTTTTGGGCGTAGCCTCTTCCAAGTCTGCATGAATGTACTCATCCAAATCTGGCCACTCATCAGGCGCCATGAGGCGTTCTTCATCTTGGTCAGCTTCAGGAAGAGGTTCAGGACCATTGTCCTCAAACGCGAGTGGAGGTGGTGGTCGAGAGGTGATGGCTTGGTCGGTGAACGAATCAAGCTGCATTGTGCCTGGAGCATGGCGCTTTGGTAGAGTCAAGCCTTCTCCAGCAAGTCCATCTTGCATCGAAGACCAATCGATTTCCATCTTGAATCGGTCCATGGCAATTTGCACCGCATGGAAAAAGGCCTTTTCGCCCGGATCGTGCCGTTGCCAATCAAGCGCAGGTAATTCTTGTGAGATACCGCCATGTTGTGTGGCGCTTCGAAGGGATTGGGACGACACATGCTGCACCATTGCCACGGTTCGCTTTCGGGCGAGTTCTGAAGCGATGTGACGAATGTTTGCCTGTCGCTTTTGCAAATTTTGCAAGCGCATACCAGTGATGCCTTTCATGAGCATGGATTGAATTTCCATATCGAGTGTGGTGAGCAATTTTTTGACCATGCTCCAGAAGTCTTGACGCGGTAACGGCACGGGCATATGACGCGTTGCTTGGAGGCGATGCGTCGAAAACAACTGCTCCTCAACCTCACGCGATTGAGCGCTGTCTAGGTTGCCGAGCGACGACATCGGTTAGGCGTATGGCCGACATACTTTGAACCCTTCATTCCGGATAACTGAATCATCATGTGCGTTGATTCATATCGAATGGCTCACCTCGCGTAAGCGAGGTGGTCTTGAATGCAGCCAAACAAGCGGGAAATTGCGAAAGCAAACACGCCAATACGCGTGTCCCTTGCATTGGTTGTGTTAATGCTCGCAACAGGCTTGAGCCCCTTGGTTGTCAACGCCGAACGCCCTGAATGGGCGATTGAGGGACAAGACCACGGGACTGGTGCCGCGGATTACATGCCTCCACTGAACGCATCGAGCGTCAATACCTCGGTTTCCGGCGCATTGGTGGTTGATGCCAATCGAACCTTCACCGATGGATCATTGGTGGTCGAACCAATATGGACCTCGAATGCTTCAAACGGAAGCAATCTAGGAATCCACTCACTCACTCAATGGAATGGAACCCACGTCGATACCAATGGCATCGGTCATGGAGGGCAACTCACGCTTGCCACCGACGCTTCGCTCGGGACCATCACCGA
>CALKDX010000094.1 GCA_938084455.1 Candidatus Poseidoniaceae archaeon | reverse complement strand
CTTGTTAATTGCCCGACGCTCACCAATCGAGAAATCGCTTGAAGAAGAGTAGAATCACTCTTCTTCAACTGAAATGGCGGCTCGAATTTTCCCTTCTTTCTCCTCAATGGTGTTTCTCAAAATAAGGCCGTGCAGTGTCTTGATTTTCCGGTCTTTAATGAGCTCATTGACACGGACTTCAAGTTCAAACAACGCTTCATCGCTCTTGGCTTCAACAATCTCCTCTCTGAGGAGTTCAAACCGCTGACGGCGAGAAAAGAACACATAGAAATAAATCGGAATAAGCAGGAACGGGATCACCAGTTCTTCTGTCACGATTTCCATCAGGCCAGACAACGAGAGTTCCAGTGCTTCAGCGTCATACTTGTCATCGGTGGTAAAACCGCCGTAATAGAAGAATCCAGTCGTGACTCCAAAGTACCGATTGAATGGCGTTTGTTCGGCATCAAGGGGGTCCGAGCCGCGGTCCAACTCGACCGTGTCAGGCCAGAAATCGTTGTCATCGTCTTCATCCACCGCATCGGGAATTGTGTCATAATCTGAATCGATAGGGTAGGAATTGACATCCATTGGATCGTATTGGAACAGAGCACCGGAGGAAGCGATTTCGAGTTCGTTCGAAATACCGTCGCCATCGATGTCGGTGTCTAAGACATCTGGAATCCAGTCAAAATCCATGTCTGAACATCCAAACAAGACGGACCGACTTGTGCCGTACCGCGTTGGACAATCATCGGTGATGTTGAGGTTGGGTTGGTCTGCGAACAGGTCTCCATCTAGATCACTCCATGCATCCGAGCGGTCGGGAAACGCATCAGCACCCATGCTTACATTCCACGTTTCATCAGGGTCTGAATAGCCATCACCATCCGAATCTATGCAGCCGTGTCGATCATGGGTCGATGTTCCGTTGACTTCAGGACAATCATCCGTTTCATTGGCTTGACTGTCGCTGTTCATGGCGTTCCAATCTTGCAGTTCGATTGGTTCACCCCCACTGAATTCGGGGACGCAAAGACCCAAAAGCAAAATTAGGCAAATCCAAACTGGTCCTTTGCGCATGAAAAGCGGTGATTTCACCGGGTTATCAAACTCACCACTTCTCGCCACATGATTGACCTCTAAGGCGAGGCATTGAAAAGGACCACTGCATGGCATGGCTATGCGAATCAAAGCCCTCTTTCTCACCCTCTTGCTCGCAGCGCTCAGTTTTTCCCCTGGTTGCCTCGAAGGCGAAGGGTTAGAATCCAGCGAAAAGGTACCGGAATTCACCATAATGGCGGATGATGAGCAAGAATATGGGAGCGATTCATTAATTGGCACAAGTTACATTCTGCATTTTTCTGCTTCATGGTGCAATCAGTGCCGGCCAACCATGCACGCTGTGACCAACCACCTTGACAACGAAACCTACCTCGTTATTTCTACGGATGCGGGAGATGGTGACCTAGAAAGTCTCCAGAACTGGCACACTCAAGTCAATGAAAGCAAGGAAGACAGCACGGTCGATGCTCCCTTTGGTATGAACATGGGGCTGGCGCAAGATTTCGAGATCAACAACACGCCGACGCTGATTTTGATCGGTGCTGATGGGACGGTCCTCGACAAGCACATCGGCCCGATGATCGATGAAGCAGACATCGATGAATTCTGGTCACAATCCGCATGATTCTCCTGTTTAAGTAACCTCGAGCGCTGCTTTCTTATGGAGTCAGAGCAACCGCAGTCACCGCCAAAAATCATCATCGAGACTTTCTTTGGTTCCCTGCCCATAAGAGGGGACATCGAACCTTACGAGGTCCAACGCAACCTCAGAGCCCTCGATTGGATTGAGCAAATTGTCGACGGGTCAAACGGTGGCCTCGAGTATGAAGTTTCAGACGACCGAACCCTCGTTGTTGGCGTTGTTGGTCATTCAACGGTCAAAGTCGACGTGCTGAAATGCGCAGAACGCTCACTTGAGGAACTCAATTACATGCAAGGTCATGTCCCGGCTTTCGTTGATGGAGCAGAAATCTGCATCCAAATGAGTGAAGAGGCGCACTCCGAGGTCCCAGATCTCGATCTTTGCGTCGCTCTTCTTTTGCTGATGAACGCAGACGGTGTAAAACCAGAGCATTTGCCGACGACGTTGTATTCATGCCTGCCTTTGACCGACATCAAGGCTATGTTCAGGCACGAGGATGAATCTGTCATCGAAAGTGCCATTGAATCCCTTGGCTCCCGAGAAGGTGCGGCAGCAAAACGCCTGCTGAAGCAATGCGTGTACCAGGCAAAAGAGCCGACCCATATCATGGCTGCATTGGAGGCCATTGTTTTCGGACGACACAGCATCAAAGTCAAACCCTATCTCCCGTTGATTGTTGAATACACTCAACATGTCGATCACGCCATTAAGGTCAGAGCGATTGAACTCTTTGGACTCACTTTGAGTGTCACAGATAAGGCACTGTTGCCGGTCATGCGTCGATTGGTTCGTTTCAATCACCACAGTGTTCAACACCTCATTCTCAACAGTTATGCACGAATGGCGGGCTCGGATTCAGTGGAGGATTTTATCTTCCTTCTCAAACACCGCGATGAGGATTGGCAACACGACATCATCCACGCCTTGTGTGAGATTGGTTCAGCCTCATCAAAGCAGGTGCTCATTGCACATTACACAAAGGCAGCACCTGAGATTCAAAGCATCATTTCTACAGCCCTGCTTGAAGAATGCGCATGCGATTCAGAGCGAGCAGCAACAGAGTTCCTTCTTGCCATCAACCATACAAAGCCTGTTGATGATTTATCGAGCATCGATGCATCACTGCGGTTCGATTGAGGTGCTTCTTCGCTGCCGAAGGGCTTCAACGGCAACAACGCTGACGGCCACTTGGAGATTGTACGAGGGGACGAACCCATCCATCGGCAAGAGGACGCAAGCATCAGCAGCATCCAAGACGTCTTTGCTAATGCCTTCTTTTTCGGCCCCCACAACAAGCAATACATCGCCGGTGAGATCTTCATCCCACGGCCCATGTGTGCCAACATCCTCCACAGCAACAATGCGAACGCCGTGGGTGGTTGCAGCAGCTAAGATCTCCGCAGTCGTGCTGTACACCACCGGAATGAACCGGTCTGCGCGCATGCTCGAACGGCGAATCGTTCTGCGTTCTTCATGAGTTTTTGTCACATTGAGCACAACGGCATCAGCACCTGAAACTTCAGCCGTTCGGATGGCAAAGCCAAGGTTGGTCGAGTAGGTGACTCCGTCGAAAAACCAAATCGTCCCTCCACGCTCAAACACCTCTTCGAGGCTCGCTTTTGCCACACGCCCAATCAAGGCCAAGGCATCGACATGTCCGTCTGCAGACATTCGCCACAGGTCATTGGTTGAGCCCTCTTCAAGGGGAATCTCCAACGCTTCGCACGCCGTTCGAATTGCCGCAGTGTCCTTTTCTCGATCGACCAACACCAGCGAAATTGGCTCACCAGATTCAAGGGCTTTTAACACGGCTTCTGCCCCGGTGATTTGCCCCGCCATGCTGGAGGGTGTTCCGCAGTCCTCATGAGGGTATCCGAACTCGCAGGTTCATGGCCAAGAACCACAGTCCAAAATTTCTCGAGATTGTCGAACAGGCGAGATCAAAAATCCCAGAATGCGAGGCTGCGGAACTTCGAGCGATGCTTGAGGATGGAGCGCCATTGATCATCATTGACGTTCGCGAACGCCATGAATACGAAGCAGGTCATTTGGTTGGGTCAGTTCACATCGGAAAAGGTGTCTTAGAACGGGACATTGAGAAGCACGACGTGAGCGAAGCCACACGAATGGTGCTCTATTGTGGCGGGGGCTTTCGCAGTGCCATCGCCGCTCGTTCTTTGCAAGAAATGGGCTTTAGCAATGCGTTTTCACTCTGGGGCGGATGGCGTGGAATTCTGGCAGAAGGCCTTCCCATCGAGTCATAAAATGAGTCGCTCTTCCCCTCAGCAGTACGCGTTTTAGACCACATTCACATCCAACGGTCGCGTGGACAGGCTCATAAAGGGGAGTTTTGTCGGCAGGATGCTGAGAAGCGTAGGTGTTCATCATGGCTCAAGGATTGTACCAACACGTTCGTCAAACATGGAAGCGTCCAAATGACGCACTGCCTCACATGTACAGGCAAACTCGCATGGCCCAATGGCGACGCGAGCCTGTCAACTGCCGCATCGAGCGACCAACTCGCTTGGACGCAGCACGTTCACTCGGATACAAAGCCAAGCAGGGCATCGTTCTCATCCGCACCCGCATCCGCCGTGGTGGATTGCGAAAGGGCAAGATTCACATGAAGCGTAAGCCATCCAAGGCCGGTATCAAGAAGATTACCATGGCCAAGAACACACAGCGCATGGCCGAAGAGCGTGTTGCACGTCACTTCCCTAACCTCGAAGTTCTCAATTCGTACTGGGTTGGCCAAGACGGTAAGCACAAGTTCTACGAAGTCATCATGATCGACACACACCACCCTGCTATCATCAAGGATAAGCAACTCGGTGTGTTCTGTGGAGCCAACGGAAACAAGTCCCACCGTGGACGAGCATACCGAGGCAAGACCTCCGCCGGAAAGCGTGGACGTGGATTGCACAAGAAGGGTAAGGGTGCAGAGAAGTTGCGACCTTCCCTCAAGGCAAACCTCAACCGCGGCAAGTGAAGCATTTCTCTTCGCTGTTTCCTGCAACAGGTGCTCAACAGCGCCGGTTACATTTTGACTCGGGTTTGATTTATCGCCCGTGCCCTCTTCGCAGATACGAGGCTCAACCATGGTTCGAGGTGAAGACACTGTTTCCCGCTTGACGGGTCTTGAGGTGTTCTTACCAGACGGACGTCGCCTGGGTGTTGTTCACGACGCCGTCGTTGATGCGAATGGGCTGCAATGCACCCATCTTTTTGTTCGAGATCCTGATGAAGCTCTTGTAGAGGGCTCAGTTCACATTGCCATTCCATGGCGTTGGATTCGTGCGGTGGACCAAATTGTACTGCTGCGGTGGTTCCCACCAACGCCAATACCGATGAACTCTTGAGGATGTGATTTGGTTGGAACTCCACATTCTTGGGACCGCTTCTGCTCGGCCTGCAGGTGCTCGTGATGTCAGCGGCAGCCTCCTCTCCTGCGAAGATGGTATTGCTGTCATCGATGCAGGCGAGGGTTTTCAGCTCCGCTATGCTCAACAACGTAAGCGATTGAAGCTTCACACGCCGACCGGTTCCTTGAGGGCGGCACGGATTGATGTCGTGTGCCTTACCCATGGTCATCTTGACCACACATGGGGGCTCTTACCTTGGCTGCAAACCATGTCTTTGGACCGACGCACACGGCCTCTGCTCATTGTTGGGCCAACATCAACAGAGGTGCTTGACGCTCTTGCAGATGGCAGAGCGATTCCAGAGTCAGCACCTCCAGCAGAACTCGCCCGTCAAATGCAATCATGGCATTCGCTCGGGGCAACAAGCACCCAATTAGGCTACGAAGTTCGTTGGATTCTTGGTGATGTTCAGGCGGATTCATGGATTGAATTTGACCCAACTTCACAAACGGCTGCCCGGATTTCTTCCATGCCACAACCACAAGGTTGGCGTCATGTCAACATCGTGCCATTGGCCACCACGCACACGGTCCCATCCTGCGCTTGGATGTTTGAAACCAAAGAAAAAGCAGGTAAGTTCAATCGGCTCAAAGCAGCTGAACTTCGGCTCACGACTGCACAACAAACAGAATTGGGTCAGGGCAGAGACATCACCCTCGCCAACGGTGAGTTACTTGCAGCATCCTCATTCCGTTCCGCAGCAATTGAACCTAGGCGTTTGGTGGTTTCAGGCGACACAGCCGAACAGGCCCCGGGGATCACAGCATTGAGTGCGGTGGACGTCATCATTCATGAAGCGACCTTTTTGGACGACACCAAGGATCACGCCACGGAACACTTGCATTCCACGGCAACTGGAGCCACGAGAACCGCACTTTCGTGTGGGGCTAACCATCTGGTGTTGACTCACTTCAGTGCGCGAATCAAGGACTCAAATGTGCCTTTGGACGAAGCGACCAAGGAAGATGCAAACAACAGTTTGACCATCTCAGTAGCCAAGGACGGTGACCGAATTCTCTTGGGCACAAGCGGCCAAACAACGCATCTGTCATGGACAGGCGATGGCTGGGCTGCCTGACTCATTCTTCCACATCATTCAAGTGGGCGATGAACAACAGCAGGCCATGCGTTCCTCTGTTTGTGTGGCTATGCTGTTCATCATGCTCTTGGTGCCTCCATCTGCATTCGCAGATTCCGGCCGGGCTGCTCCAAACTGCATGGAGACCACGGTTGCTGCATTTTCCAGTGCTGATGCAATCTCGGATGGCGAGTGCGTCAAGGTGTCTCTCGGCGTTTTGATGCCTGGCGATGTGTTTGACATCAACATCAACATCATCGACGATGCAATGGACGTTCTTGTCTTTGATCAAAACACCATTCAACCCTACGATTTGGGTCAATCATACCGTTCTTCTTTCGAACCAGTGCCTTCTACAGAATCGGCCCTCGGTTCGTTCTCCTTCCATTGGAAGGTCCCCTCCTCAATTTCACAAAAGACCTGGTACATTGTCCTCGATAACCTCGACCATGACGGTGACCAAGGCCTAGGTGACCTAGGCGGGAACGACAGCCGAGCGAGCCTAAGCGTGAATGCAATCAATGAGGCCTATTGGACTCCATTCCATGACCTCATTGGAATGGAGGCTGACAGTTACTCGACCCTTCTTTCAGGCGACGATTTGCGTCTTGATGCTGGCACCAGCGTGGTCGTTACTGCGTGGTCGCTCGAGGGACAAGGCGATGTCTACCTCCAAACTCAGAACATGAACGACCTCTACACTTCGGGTGGTGTAGGGACCCTTTCGATCACTGGAGCCTCCCTTCAATCCGTGCAAGGTTCATCCTCCTTTTCTTGGATCGTGCCAAACGAATTGGACGGCGAAGTTCTGGTGCTCATTGCCGATAATACAGACACACCTGTAGGGGGGGCAGATGGGACAGCTGACGTCCGAATGACCGTTCGGGTTGAACTTGCACCCACCTTGAATCCAATCATCAACACCGACGCCAACGGCTCGACAACAATCGGAGCATCGGTGGCCTTCGATGCGATGTCAACACCAAACCGCCTCAATCAAATCGATTCAGCCCTGTGGGACTTTGATGCATCAATCGACTCGGATAACGATGGAACCGCCAACAACGACGCTGATGCCACCGGTTGGGAGGCAACGGCCAGTTGGGCCACCCCCGGCGAGCGAACCGTGACGCTTTGGGTCGTTTCTCCAACCGGGGAGATGGCATCAACCACGGCATCGATTGACGTCAACGACGTGGTCGAACCTGTGGCACGGATTGGTGGAAACGGCCAACCCAATGCAGGCGGCTGGCGTTTGCTTGTCAATGATGCATTGACGCTCAATTGTGACAGCAGCAGTGATGACCACGAAGTCTCCTTGTGCGCATGGACCCTTGACGGTACTTTGTACGGCCAAAACAACTCCATCTTGGTGTCATGGCAGACCATCGGTTCGCACGAAGTTGTGCTCACCGTGACTGACTCGTCTGGCAACACAAACAGCGCCAGCACCACCGTCGTTGTTATCGACGCTACGCTTCCTGTCCTTCAGCAAAGCAGTTTGAACGTCCTGCCTTCAAGCGGTATGATTGATCAGGCGTTGAAATGCTCAGTCACAGCAAACGATCCCTTTGATTCCGAAACTGCGCTCCGCTATCATTGGGATTTGAATCCGGAACTTGACAGCGATGGGAATGGCGATGAACGCGACGATCCAGATCGCATTGGAAGCAGCGCAGATCTCACCTTCAAGCAAGCCGGCACATACACCGTTGTCGTCACAGTCTTTGACCCCTCGAACAATTCCGACAGCCACGCTTTTTCAATTAAGATCGGCGAACCTGCGGAAGAGGGGAGCATCGCAGGCATGCTGTTGGTTGTCCTGTTTATCGGTACACTCACCATGGGCATCGCCCTTGTAGGTCATCGTCGGTGGCAACACGGGCTTGCGGTAGAATTGCTCATTGGGCGTGGATTAAACGCAGCAGAAGCAAAAGCACACATCGCTCATGTGATTGATGCACGTAAAACCCCCCTCTTTGCATCTGCCGTGGTTCTGGCTGGCCTTGATATGGGTGACGTCACCTCTAGAGCAGTCCAAGAAGAGCAATCCAAAGCAGCAGAACTTGAGTCGATCTACGGGTCTACGCAATCAGCCTCTGTCATGTCGGCCTTTGCGCCACCAACAGCAGCTCCAGCCTTTAGCGCTGGAAGCCAAGCCGCAGCCGCCGATGCATTAGCTCTGCTGAATGATCAAGAACCACGCAACGAGCCTTCTCCAACAACTCAAATGGCTTCCGTTGCCGATGATTTGATGCCAGCCGAGGCCCCACAAACAGTGGTCAAGAGCGGTGGGGTGCAATTGCCATCGACCCGACCCAAACAACCCGCTGAAAAACCCGAGGTGGAAGCACCCACACCCGAGCCTCCAAAGAGCGACGGTCTGACCCATCTTACCTGCACCTCATGCGGTCACAAGTATGCGGTCACCTTGCCGGACGGCGTTCCTAAAGCGATTGTCGCCTGCCCTGCATGCAACACCGATAACATCGCTCAGGCTTGAGTTTGGTTTTGCACGCCGGATTCTCTGAGAAAGGACCCATGAAGGGGATGGGTTCTCATAGTGGCCCTTCCTCCTTGGAACATGGATGAGGTTGCCGTTCGTGTACTACGGGTCGGTTTGCCTCAGAAACGGGACCCTCGGCGCATGGCGGTGTTCCTCGTTGTGCTCATGTTTGCGTCCATTGCAACACCAGTTGAAGCAGATTTGTCAGTGACACGCGACGACTTCGGCGTTCTAGATGCCTTGGAAGAGACCCTCAACTCGAGAACCGAAAGCGGAGAAAGCGAACTGGCGACAGAAGAAGCCCTTCTTGCACTCAACGCTGTGGACTTGAACGCTCGCCCGCTCAACGAGAACGATGCTTTGAGTGAAGCAAGTGCCTATTTGGACAATGTTTCACTGCGCGACAGTTCCCCGTTCGAAGTAGATCACCCTCGCCCGTATGAATTTCTCATCGACACATCAACCCAGCCAGATGGCTGGCCTTACAATCTGTTTGAGACTCTCTTTTCAGTGAATTCTTTGGGCCTCAACAACCCCTTGGGCATCGGCATCAACACCTACGCAATCTATGTCAACTTCTCATCACGCAACAACGGCCCGTCGTTTGAGGCTTGGCAAAATGGCACCTTCACCGGTGAGTTGCTGGTTGGAACCGACTTGGTTCTGTTCAACAACTACATCGATATCGATGGCGACGGAGGAGACGATCTTTCGGTTGGCCTGACCATTCAAGGACTCATTACTCAAGACGATGGATTTGGAATCGACGTGGGTGACTGCGTGGTCACACCAAGCCCGGGACCAGGTATCCCGGCGGTAACAGTTCCATGCATCAAGGAATTATGGGTTCGACCAACCTTCCAGTGGGCTGTTACAGCGTTGGATCAAAACGATCCTCTCTGGGACGACCTCTCTCATTTACAAGTCAGCCTGATGAAGGGCCTTGCCTTTGATTTGACTTTGCAGGATTCGGAATCCTATGCTGTCGTCATCGACACACAATTCACACAACCCCCGCACCAATACACCACTTCAGTTGGTCTTCAACGCATGGCTTTTGCAGTCAATACGCTCGTGACAAACACCCTCGGTTTCATTTCTGGCCTGCTCGGGGGGACCATCAGTTCCAGCGACCTGAGCCTCACATCCATTTCCGCTCCATACGCAATTCGTGTTTCAAATCCAGACGCACCAGGAGACAACAGACAAACCGATTGCGAGGATGAATCTTATTTCGATCCAATCGCCGATCATCTTGCACGAAGCGACGATCACAAGTGTGGATTAGGGGTCGGTGTTGGGTTCATTCGCTTTGATGGGTACGGCAGTGGAACTGCTGCACCGGTCCTTGAGACCGCATACATCGATGTCGGCTTCCATCCTGAGAAGGGGCAGACCCGGCTTCCCGAAGAAGTGGACATTACATTGAGGAACGACAACGTGGGCCAAAACACCTTTGACACCGTTGAAATCTATTCCGATGTCGGGGTTGACCTCTACCTGCATTACTTCGAAGACCGCTCAAACATCCCGGAAGGCGACAGCCCGTTCGGCAACATCACCGATTCGCGAAGTTGGATTCGCGGTCTTCCATCTGGGACGATGCCGACAGAGGAAATCGCAGCAATTTTCACCATGATCGGCGAAGCACCCGGGTCAGAAGGGTTCCCAGGCAACCTCCCAGAGCGGCTTTCACTCATCATTGCCATCAAGAATTTCTCAGGTGACAGCACCACGAATGTGAACGATCCAACGCTGCCAATCAATCCAGCTACACCGCCCAACACTTTGGTTGCTATCGCTGCAACGGAATCGATAGACCGTCTTGAATACAAATCAACATTCATGCGCGGTGGCTATGAATCAGACCGGTCGTCGCTTGAACTCGTTATCGATAACGTTCCCAAGGTGATTATTGTTGAAGGAAGTTTTGAGATTCCAGAAAGTGGATTGAGTCGCGTCAACTTCGACAATCCGAACCTCAACACCATTGCTCAATTGTTTGACAACGCACTCCTCACCATCATCGAGGTGATCCTGGATGTGGGTGACATCGTCAATGGGCTACCAGAAGCCATTGTTGGCACTGCTGGTTCTGAGGGTGGCGTGGTTGCTTTGCACTGTCGCAATCAAGTGCGACAGACGTTGCCGGACTCGGTTCGTGAACCAATGCCGATTGGACAGGTGACGTTCTCCATCTCATCAAGCGACAACCCGTGGTTGCCAGAACTCGATCATATTCTTCTGTCAGAGGATACGGAAATCGCCAAGGTGAACGGACGACTTGGTCCAATCGATCCTCTTGTCCCGGTAGCGATGAGCGCACGGATAGGTGGCATCACCGACGTTGAGCATTCATACGATCCCATCAACGACATTCGACAAATGGAATTACGCGGGTTGGAGGCAGGTGCTCTGCTCATTGGCCACATGCGTCATGTGGACGGCGACTTGGAAACGGCCACCCGCCAGTCCGCCACCGTTTCAAATCGACCAAGCACGTTCAATCTGACTCAAACCTCCGAGGCCATGACCTACTCGGCAAGCGGCCCAATTGGAACCATCACCTATGGGGGAGAGTCCTCCGAACAACGCAACGCAATTCGATTGAAGGGTCTGCCATCGTCCTTCTCGATTGTCTTGGGCGACACGGTTGGTTATGTTGCAAACGAACCGATGGAGTCGATTCAAATTCAAATGACCAATGCGAGCGAACCATTGACCATGGATGGAGACCATTTCCGTTTCTGGGTGGATGAAGACGCCCGTGAGGCCAGCCTAAGCGTTGCAATTTCTCATGTTACAAGCGTCCAAAGGCTCTCTCCACTCGATCCAGGGTCCACTGGTCCAGAAGGAAATTCAAGAATTGAATTGACCCGTGCGGAATCAGCACCGTTCAACATCTTGCTTGAAGACGAGACCGATTATGTTGATGAATTCAAGGGGATGAACGGCCGCATTGCGATCAATCCATTGCCCGCAGACATCACTGTTGCTTACCCAAGCGCGGTTGATTCAACGGGTCTAGAACTGCCAACATTCGATGAAGGCGACGGGGTCGAAGCACTCTCTTTCTTCCTTGGTGACCTTGTTGACTTCGGAAGTGTGGTCAACGATTTGATCTACGGAATGACCGTTGATTTGGGAGGCGTTTCAACCGATGAAAGCAACATGTCCCTCGGAGTAAACCTCGTGACAGGTGAGGCGTTTAACCTCACGGCTGACGTCAAGAAAGGGTCCAATGTCAACGAAGACCCAGTGTGGGTTCACGGCGCTTCAGCGAACTTCAACGAGGCATCCCTCGTGTCGTTTAACTACAGCCGAATGCCAACCTTCACTCTTTCAGGTCGAACCATCGTCGACACAATCCTTGCTGATTACAAGGTGACTCCTGAAGAAGCACCACTGTTCATCGAGGCGTTGCAAAACGCCAACATCTCGTACCCAGAACTCGCTGCGGCCATCCTTCAAGATGGCGTTGTGCTTGACAGTGAATTGGAAGGCGTCAACACCTCAGTATGGGCCGGTCAAGGCATTTCTATTGAATTGCGTCGCTCCTGGCATCTGAAAACATGGATGCCCAGCCTACCTTCTGGTCGAATCTTCATCGAGTATGATTTCAAGATGGTCAATGATGTTCCGGTGTATGAAATCGATTTGGCCATGGATGGATGGCAACCCCTTCGTGAACAATTCAGTTTGATTCTCAACGGTCTAGAGGGCAGGGACGCCCAATTGGTCATCGACGGCTTGGATACCACTCAGCCAAACAATGTTGTCGCCAATGCTGTGTTTTCCACACAGGATAATTTGACCGTGCCTCGCGTTTCGATTGACATGACGTACGACCTCGGAACGAGGTTGGAATCCGCCCACGCCGTCTTCATCGATCGCAGAGCGCTAACGAGGGTCGAAGCCCTATTGATTGGGGTGCCACAATCCACTGATTTCTCCGCTACCGTCGGTGATATCTTCCTAATCAACGTCACCGTTCCATCTCAATACCAAACGCCCGGTGGTTATTCAGCTGATTCATTGATGATTCAACAAATGCGCTATGTCGATGATCAATGGTGGCCAGCTACTGCGTTCATGCGCAACCTGCCTGGTGAGATGCGGCTCGCTGCTCAGCCCGAGAAGGAATTCGACATCCGTGCCGACATTGCGTTCCAAGGCATGATGACCCTTGACTACCAATCCAACACTGAAAACATGGACTTGTACCTCGAAGCCAGCGGTCGTGCGGTTGACACCAAGGGCGATGTGTTGATGTTGGCCGAGGGACTTCCGAAAACATTCGTTATGGAAGCAACCGATGATTGGGGCATGCGCATCGCATCTGACGGGCAAGGTGTGGAACGGGTGTACATCAAACAAACCAATGTTCCATCGGCTCCCGGCGTGGTCATCGAGCGCGTCGAGGTGATTGGTGAGAACCTCAAATCTGCCACAATCCACGTCTACACAGGACCTATGCAATACCCGATTATTGTCTTAGATGACATCACGGACGGACGAATCATCGCAAGCGCTGAGGTGAGCGTTGAGCCCGGATACTATGTTCCAATTCTTGGTGATTGGCAACTCGAAGGCCGTGGTGTGTTGCTCGACACCCAATTCACCGGTGTTGTTCCAACCGCTTCCTCGATTGGCATCAACGGTATGGTGACGGACTTGTCACTCATTGGAACCTTGTCAGGCGGCGCTGTTGAAACGCGCCACGTTCTGTTGGTCGAACCAGTCACATCCATCATTGCAAGTGGGTTGGCAATGATTTTCTGAGGTGATCGCATGAATGGTGAACGCAAACACATCCCCGTCGGCGAAGACGGCGAGATGTTGGTTCACGAAGATGACATCAGCGGCGGTAATCCCGCAGGTTTACTCGACCTTGCTGCGCTCGATGCAAGTCAAAACATGGCCGAAACCATGGAGGATGTGCGGCGGGCAAAAGAAGCAGTTGACTCACTTGGACAGAAAATATCCTCGCGTCAAGTTGCTCTTGCAGGCATTGTTCTCTTGATGTTCATAGGAGTCCTTCTCAGCGGATGGTATTGGGTTCTTCCAAGGGATAGCGTTGATGTTGAAACACAATACATGCAACGCGGTGGTCACCTTTTGATGTCGGAAATCCACAACACGGGGAGCAGGGAAATCACCGATGTCGTCGTTCAGGTCCATTTCCAATCTGTCAACGGCAGTGAGATCTATCAGACGATGCGAATTGAGGTTGATTCCATTGACGCACACTCCTCGATTGCAGGCGATGATCTCGAGATGATCGTCGTAGGCTACACGGTCTGGGATCAATACCTCATCACCATTGAACTTGAATGGACGGATTACAACAACGTCGAGCAGCGTCAAACTTGGGATCATGAAGTTGGCTATTGGGCTACCGAGTTCTTCATGGACAAAGCTGACCGGACAATCTGGCCGGCGAATTAGGGCTGGAGTTAAGCAAACGCTGTTCAGCAGACCCCAAGCGATAAAGCACGCCGGCGTGAGGCCAATCCATGCAAGCACGCCGTACGGCGCTAGGGGCGTGGTTTCTCGTCGCTTTATTTGTCTTGCAAACGACGTGTTCTGTCATCGATTTCGGCCAACCAGTCACCGATGAAACGCTCCAAAACAGCGACGGTGTTGAATGGGTTCAGTTCGATCTTGTCGACGGAGTGTACGCTGATGCAGTTGGTGTATCAAATCAAGAAAGCACGGAAGAATCACGTTCGTTGACAGCCAACAGTCGAATTGGAATCTTCGATGCGGATGGCCTGCACCTTGATCGACCACTGTCAAGCGTTTGGCTTCAAGGCCGTGCAGACCTACGGTTGGTGCTCATTGACACAACCCTCGAGATGCAACATGTCCGAAAAGGTTTGGATGATGTGGCAGGTGTTACGGTTCGTGAATTCATTTCTCCTTCAGGCCTGATGCTTCAAGGCACTCCTGCCGGCCTCAATGAAGCGGTTGCGCACGAAGGCGTGATGGTCCAACACGCCGTTCCATTGGGAATGCTTGTCGATGATGCTGTGCTCGATGTGCTCTTGCTTGAACAAGGAATCGAGGACCTACAAGGGGAAATCATGCGCATCGAAGGATGGCGCGATGAACTTGGCCCAACCGATGGCGTGAAATTCAGCGACTCTACCGGTGGCACACTGATTCAGAACCTTGCTGAAGTGGTACCTTTGGTGTTTGAAGACCAACTCAAGTGGGACGAGGGCCGCTATGAGGGGACCCTTGCGACAAGTGAACTTCTCGCATTAATGGCCCAACCGTCGCTTCGATCTTTGCAGTTCAATCCTTCATTCACTGCATACAACAACAACGCTCGCAGCCACATGCGCACATCAGAGATGACCACTTACTTCACCACCGACCTTGACGGTTCAGGCCAAATCGTAGCGGTTGCGGACTCCGGTTTAGATGAAGACCACGGTGATTTTGGCACCAGAGTGGTTGGAAACAATGACGTGATTGGTGATGGTTCAACCGCAGACAAGCACTCAGGCCACGGTACACACGTGTCCTGCACCGTTCTTGGCGATGGGGCACAGGGGGGCTATGCGGGAGTTGCACCAGGAGCAGAGTTGTACTTCCAAGCGATGGAGAACGATAATACTGGCAATTTCCAATCGCCCTCGCTCAATTACCTGCTCAATTCTGCTTACTCAGCAGGCGCCCGAACCCACACCAATTCTTGGGGCTCCTCGCAAACAAGCGACCACGGTAAATACACGTCATCGGCTGAAGACATCGACGATCGCTCCAATTATTATGATCGATATTACAACGGCCGAGAAGGCTTGACGATTCTTTTTGCGGCTGGTAACGACGGTCCAAACACCGGCACAGTTGGTGCACCTGCGACAGCAAAGAACACCATCGCTGTTGGCAATCACCAAAATCGATACTCCGGGGCTCCTGATACCATCATGTCAGGCTCTTCACGTGGGCCAACCGATGATGGTCGAATCAAGCCAGACGTGATTGCTCCTGGGGGCTATGTGCGGTCGTGCAAGGCCCAAGAGGCAGCGGATACCGGCAGTTCAACATGGTCAAGCACCTATTATCTCGAATACACCGGTACCTCGATGGCCACTCCGAACGCAGCCGGTGCAGCTGCCATGATCCGTGAATACCTCGAAGAAATTGCTCAACGCCCTTCACCACAAGGAGCCCTTGTCAAGGCACTGATGGTGTTGGGAGCGACCGATCTTGGCAGCAGAGACATTCCGAACGACAGCGAAGGCTGGGGCAAAGTCAACCTTAGGGAAACCCTTGCGCCAACTTCAGGTCAAGGCATTTGGGTGGACGATCGTTCGGTCCTTTCAGGAACCGGGAATTCCAAAACATACACCTTCAACATCACGCAATCAAACGGGGGACTCAAGACGGTTCTTGCGTGGTCGGATGAGCGCGGTTCTACCTTTTCATCAAAGCAATTGGTCAACAATTTAGATTTAGAAATCACTTCCCCATCCGGCCTTGTGTACCTTGGCAATGATTTTGCGAATGGGCGCTCCACCACTGGGGGCTCAGGCGACACCACGAACAACCTCGAAGTTGTTCTTATCGACTCGGCAGAAGTCGGTGTTTGGACGGTCAAAGTCAAGGACACCTTCCACGGCGGGAGCACGGCCCAACCCTATTCCATTGCAGTGCGCGGCCATGGTGTGAACGATCTCCGACCAGATCCTGAGTTCCTCACGGATGAATTCGAGATGTCGGTGTCAATTCCCCAAGTTGGCGATCAACTGCAACTGACCACCAAGGTGTTCAATGTCGGTAACGTCAAGGCTAATTTCTTCGACATTGAATTCCGAGTTGACAACACGCTTATTGACACCAAAACCATCGAAGTCGGTGCGGGTTCAACAAAAACCCAAGTGTGGTACTGGACGCCACAAGATTCAGGAGAAACAACGCTCTCTTTCATCATCGACCCTGACGAAGACATCGAGGAGATTCTTGAGAACAACAACCGCCATGATGTGGTCGTTGACGTAACGGCACCTGGGGTGAAATTATTCGCTCAGCCTCAGCAGCAAGTGCTGCTTAACACAAGTGCTTCTACGACATCGTGGGTGGTTTCATTAACCAACACTGCATTAATTTCAACCAACGCCAGCATGAGCACCGATGGCATCACAAATCTTGATACTGGGCAAACTGAATCGTGGTATGTTGGAGCAACTGAATCCAACTTCAGTTTGGAGGGTCAGGACTCAGCGAACATCACCGTCACGCTCGTCCATCCAACACCTCCGAATCCAGGCACCTATCGAATCGACTTGACTGGAATTGATGTGGACAACGGTGTTACCTACCCATATCATTTGGATTTCATCGTCCCAGAACTGGCCAATCTCCGCCTTGAATATGACTACCAAATTGTTCCAGTTTCACCAACCGATCCTACTTCGATGGACATCCGTTTGTTCAACATTGGCAATGATGACATTGGTTACGATCTCTTCCTACAAGCCCCAGCAGGCTGGTCCGCAGGCTTTGACGACCTTGCGAGTGAACCGGGTGCAACCTCTGGTTCGACAGGTCTCATCGATCAAGACAGCCATCGAACGATTGGGATGACCTTCACACCTCCTCAAGTCATGACCGGGGCCGGTGCTGAACGAATCGTCCAACTTACGGCCATCTCACAAACTGAGATTCAAGACAGCTGGGTGTTCCAAATTCCAATCAAGGTCGAAGAGATTCGCACCATCGACGTAGATTTGGAAACCAATCTTGGTGTTCTTCGCCCCGATTCGGCGTTCAGCATGATGTTCTCGGTTGAGCACAGAGGCAACATCGATCTCAACCTCACCCCCTCATTCGAACTTCCAACAGGATGGAGTTCAACGTCTGGCATGGATGTCCTAGAGCTGAACTGGGCGTCGACAGAAAACATCCTCATCGGCATCGAAGGCGATGGAACTGGGCGCTCAGGCGAAGTGAAGTTCCATCTCGATTCGGGAACAGAACGCACCACTTGGGTTGGTCAATTTGAAGTTGAAGTTTTGCCACAACCTTCGCTGCAGTTCGTCAGTTTGGTGCTCGAAGATGGAACGAGTTGGTCCAATCCATTGGGCCCGGGATCTCACCCCTCGGGCCAACCACTGGTGTTCACTTGGCTTGTCAGCAATGCCGCCGATGTGGAATGGTCCCCCGAAGTCTCAATCTCCCTTGACCCAGGCCTGTTCGGCGAATGCACGACTGTCGACTCCATTGGCTTCAATGCAGTGTCTCCGCTTTCCTGCACCGTTCTGATTCCTGCCACCATGGCGCCGATGAGCGAACCTTCATTCAGGATTACATTGATTGGAAGTGGTGTTGAGTTGACTGAACAGATTGGTTTGTATGTGGCAAGTGTGACGGAGGCTTCTTGGGTTCAAGAACGAACAACGCCCTTCGATACTGGCAAGCAATCCATGCTTGAAGTCACATTGACGAACACTGGAAACATTGTCTTCTCTCACAAACTCGAGGTCCAGTCGAGCAAAAACTGGGATGCGACCATCGATGGAAATGATGTTGCTAATTTGCAGCCCGGCCAGTCGATGACAATTCGCCTTTTGGTTGAGGCAGCCCGTCCAGGTTCTGGAACGATTGAACTTTCATTGGTCGAACCGGCCAACATTGTGACCCCAAGCATCGTTCTTGAGGTTACGGCAGAAGGCGAACCAACAGCAACATCAGGAGGTACATTGCCGATCATTGTTCTTGGTCCAATCGTGTTTTTGCTGCTCGCCGGAATCATGGCGTTCCTCCTGTTGCGTACGTCGAAAGAAAAATCCCCCTCTCAATCTGCAATGAACGTATTACCTCTGCCCACGAAGGTCGCACCACCTGTCACACAGGCGGCGTCTGGCCCGATGTGCTGGTCGTGTAGGCAAACCATCACGGGGCCAATGCAAGGGTGCCCGGGTTGTGGTGCACGCTACCATCGGGCAGGTCATGCTGGGTGTCAATCTGGCGAATTGAAAACCTGTGCGAATTGCTCAGCAGACCCTTCGACATTCGTCATGGCATAGAGTCGATACGAGTTGCTACACATCATTGGGGAGCCTTTTGATACTAAGGCTTCCACCGGGGGTCATGGACCCCCGTCAAGAAACGACCAAGCACGCCTCTAGCCGTGCCCTTTTCCTCGTGGGTCTTCTGATGCTTTCAGTGATCCCAGCACTTGCCACTCCGGTGGCTGCTGATGGTGCAAGAGATGCGAGCATCATCATCCAAACTTCGCCATCTAACGGGTTGGAAGTGAACCCCGGTGAATCAGGTGAATACACCGTTCGAATTTACAACACCGGATCGAACCCGATCACCGTCAGTCTTTCGACCAATGAAGAGCAAACGCAAGAGTGTGGTGCTTATTCCTCGACCATCGTCCAAATCCCTGGTCCCATTGAAGCAAGTCAATATGAAGAAACGACCATGACCGTGACACTCACCACCACAGCAGAAGGCACTTGTGACACAACAATAACGGCAACAGCAACTGAACAAGCCACGCCACCTGACACACCTGGGCAACCTGCTACGGAGACAAAGACGGTCACCACAACAGCAGGAGATGGATCTGGCAGCGCCGTTTTTGGCGTTGAGGTGACCATGCCTGTCAAATCCAAAACATGGGGTGGTCAATCGGTCATTGAATACGATGTTGATGTTGAAAACACGGGCCAAACCAATGAAACTATTGCGCTCACCGTCGAAGAAAGGGATGGAAGTGGGTGCCAAAACGCAGATGATCTCACAGTGGAGTTGGATGAAGATTCAGTCAACCTTGACCAAAATGAGTCGGCCACCGTTACTGTTTCAATTGAAGTTCCTGACGGACAGGCCGCTGACAAGTATTGCTGGGAAGTGACAGGTGTTGTCACCAATGACCCCACTCAAAACGCCAGTGATTCAGAAGAGTTCGACCTCACAGTGCCCGAACTTCACGAGTGTGAAATGACTCTTTCGAAGACCGTCTTGACCGTCGACCCGGGGGCGGAAGGCACCTTGACCGCTACCCTGACCAACGAAGGAAACAGCGATTGGTCCGTGAGCATGTCGAAATCCTCCTCGCCTGCCAGCCGTGCTGCATGGGTCAGTTTCGATGGCGCTTCATCAGGCTTATTGCCCTATGACGATGGCGACGGAACTCGCTCATTCGACATCAAGGTAAGCCCTGATGATTCGGTGACCGCTGGTGTTGAAACCGCCATCAACATTCTCGCCAAAGATGGTTCACAGGTCAAGTGCAGCAAGGAATTGCGCGTGAAGGTTGGCCAATCCTATGGTGGCAGCATTTCACTCTCACAATCCCTTCTCTCTAATCTTGAGCCTGGAACAAATGGCAGTACGATGCTCACCATCACCAACGACGGAAACGGTCCTGACACCCTCCGCGTCTCATCTTCAAGCGCACCCTCTGGCTGGACCGTCCGCCTGGACGCCTCAACCGTGAGCGTTGGTTCTAAACACGGTTCAGAAAAGAGCGCAGATGTAGCGGTCACAATCGATGTGCCAATCAATGCGCTTGCCACTGAAGAAATCGATTTGACCTTCTCTGTCTTGCCGTCGAGCGGCGGGGCCTCCTACGACGAAGTGGTCTTGCGAGTTACGGTGAAAGCCGTACATGGGATGGAAGCAGAAGCGCCTGCAACCGATCAAACTGGGCGCTCAGGGAGCGAAGTGCGGTTCCCAATCACCATCGAAAACACGGGCAACGTCAAAGACAGTTTCAGGTGCTCAGTGATGCAGCAAACTGCCACACCAGCTTGGGGCGTGCACTATGAGGACGCAAACGGTGTCCAATTTGTCGATATTGAAATTGAACCTCGCTCGACCCAAGAGGTGTTCCTCGTCGTGAGCGTTGATGGAGAAGAAGAACTGGCTTACACCCGCATCACATCAAGAATCACCAACCGTGGAGACAGCAACAACGCTGACCAGAACGGTGATGGAATTCCAGATAACCAGCGTGAATTTGAATTCCTCGCCATCCTTTCGGACCGGAAATTTGCAATGGATGTGCGCCTTGTTGACGGTGGCATTGACCAGCGATCCGGTACTGCAGTTCTTCCCCCCTCTGGCACTCAAACTTACGGCCTTTGGATTGAGAACACCGGTGATGGTGATGATGAAGCAGCCATTGATTTATCAGGCCTTCAGGGCATTGCAACCCGCCAACTGACCCTCTACGGTCTTCCTGTCGAGGGGCCAGTTTTCGTCCCTGCTGGCTTTGGAATTTGGGACTTCGCAAATCAAACCTTTTTGCTTGATGTCAATAACAAACCGGTGACCTCGTCGACAAAGAACGGTGCTGAAACGATCATGGTTGGCCTCCCGGTTTACGCCAATCAATCACACGAAGCCCGTCCGTTCAAACTCTACATGGAACTGACCCTCACCGTCAACCCCAGCGCTTCAACAGGACAAGGCGGAGTTTTGGACCTCACCGTCACAAGCGTTTCGAACGCAGCCAATCGCTCAGGTCAAATTTCAATCACGCTTGATGTTCAAATCGTCTATGAAATCGAATTCCAAACAGAAGGCTTGGATACCGAAATGTCGCTTGAATTCCCCGAAAAACTTGAGTTCACGCTCAATCTCACCAACACAGGAAATACACGTGCAGAAGTCCTCATTTTCTCCTCGGAGAGCTTCAGAGGATGGAACGTTGGTCTTGACAGTCTTGACCCAGAATCAGACTGCTCTACAAGCGGTTCAGATTTCACCTGTTGGGTGGACATTGGCGAGACAGTCACCATTGACGTCATCGTCCGACCTCCTTTTTCGGCAGAAATTGAGGACACATTCAAATTCACGATTTCTGCTCAGCCCGTCGAAACGGGTGTTGTCGATCGAGAGAACCTCGAGATCGAAGTCCTAGGTCAGCCCTCGAAGGGCTTCCTCGGACTTGGTCTGTCTTCGGAACAAGTCCAGTCGGGCCTCCTCATCATTCTTGTTTTGCCGATGCTCTTGCTCTTCTACCGTGTTGGCATGCCCTCGGTACAAAATTCCCTTGAACTGAGTCGGCGAGGTAGAAAACAAGATCACATTCAAAACCTCATTGAAGGCGGCCATGAACACATTACTTTGGCCACAATGAATGTACGTCACCCTGTTCCGTTCAGGAATCCTAGCACCCAGTTTGCCCTGACTATGGTGACATTTGGAATATATGGAATCTACCTCCATCACCAATATTCGAATGAAATGAAGCGCTATGCGAATGTTGGTAAGGGCGGTTTCAAAATCTGGCACCTGATTTTCATCTTCCCACTGGGCTTCGTATTGCCGTTTTGGATGATTGCTCGGTTATTTGGATTCTTGCGCAATACCAAAGCACTCGAGGCACAAACGGGCCACGCAACTAAACTTTCCTTTGGATTCATCTTGATATGGTCGCTGATTGGCATGGTTGCAAGCGGTGGGACAATGCTGATCGTGTACTTGCTCCCAAGCCTCGGTGGACTTGAATTCATCAAGACGCTGGCGCCCATTGCCGTCTACATGTGGACCGCATTCGTGCCTTGGAAGGCTTTTGAAGATTCACTGAATGCTTCTTGGACCCTCTTCTTCACACAAGATTGAGTGCTCTTTCGCGGGCTATTTGGCTCAGGTCAGGAACCCTTGGCTCGGGCGTACAGATGGGTATACGGGTTGCTTTGAAAAAAAGAGTTTGTTTCTTCCCCATGACTTCCACGCAGTGGCCCTGTTCCACGCAACCGAGAAAGCCATCGCTCACGAGTTGAATTTGGGAACGCTTATGTGGGTCCCTCAAGTCGACAAAATTGCGGAGCGTATGCTTTGCAACTGGGTGACAATATGTCCGGACTTGAATCAGTACCGAGCGCTTACCTCTCAATTGGATTTTTGACAATCCTGGGCATCATCATGCCACTGACCAATTTCCTCATCACATGGGTCGTTCGTCCACGTGTTGACCCCGCCCGCCCGCACATCACCCGCTCCTACCTTTTGGAAGGCTATGAGCGAGACCACAGCTTGTACCCACGCCGTCTTACCACCTTTGAATGTGGGAGCGAACCTGTTGGCGATGCAATGATCCAATTCCATTTCCAATACTACTGGTACGCCATCATTTTCCTCGTGTTCGATGTAGCGTTCATGTTCATGGTGCTCGGTGGCATGGTTGCTTCTGATGCCACATCGGCAGATGCAGCGGCTGGAGCTGTTGACGAAGCCATCAACGCACTCTTGGTGCTCTCAGTCTTCTTCGCTACGATGTCTTTAGGCGTCTGGTACGTGTTCCGAAAGCGAGGTCGCATTTACATTTGAGGTGGATATTATGGCAGAAGCAGGAGAAAATTTTGCAGCATTCAACAGCCGCGCCCTCGTTGAGATGGTCGGCGGTGTAACGGACGAGGCTCTGAAGGCCACCCGAATCAAGAAGTTCCTCGGCGTTCTCGCTGGACGGTACTTCAACTGGGCTGGGCGTAAATCGCTCTTCACCCTCCACTTGGGAATCAAGTGCTGCGCTATTGAGATGGCTGCAGCAGCAACCCCGCGATTCGACGGGGACCGATTCGGTGTGCTGTTCCGTTCTTCGCCCCGCCAGTCTGATGTGCTGTTGATCAACGGGCCAATCACCAAGAAATTCGCTGACAAAGTTGTCCGATTGTGGGAGCAAATGCCAGAGCCAAAGTATTGCATCGCTATGGGTGAATGCGCCATCTCCGGTGGGCCATACTTCCAATCGTACAACATCCTCGAAGGGGTCGACACGGTTATTCCGGTCGACGTCTACATTCCAGGTTGCCCTCCACGCCCAGAAGCCCTCATCGATGGGTTTGGGCTGCTGCGCGAGAAAATCATCCGCATTGGCGGTGCACCAAGCGTGGACCGCATGAGTGAGAAGCCAGTGATTGTCGGGGAGGACTGAACATGGGTACAAGCATCACTCAAGAGCAGAACACCTCTGCTGCAGAGGCGTGCCTTGAAGCCATCAACGCCCGCTTCGAAGGCACCGGTGTGAGCGCTTCAATCGAGCATCACAGCAACGCTAAGAAGTACGCTTTCATTCGAATGTCCACGCCTCCACAACACTGGATTGCATTGGCAAAATGGATGCGCCATGACCTTGGCGTCAACTACTGTTCAATGGTGACAGGCACTCATTTCCCAGACGGCCCGGACGAACGAGGCTGGGAAGTAGCGTACCACTTTTTGCGACAACCGATTCAAAACCAAACCCCAAACACCCACAATGTGATGGTGGCAGAGGAACTCAAGGGAATGGACATCCCAATGGAATTTGAAGTCTTCATCCCGCTGTCACAAGGCGATTCACCAAGCGTCCCGTCCATCCAATCCATTTGGGGCGGTGCTGATTGGAATGAAAAAGAAACATGGGACCTCGTTGGCATTCGTTTCGAAGGCCACGAGAACATGCACCGAGTGTTGAACCCTCACGACAGCCCAGATGGGTTCCACCCGCTTCAGAAGCAACACAAGCTTCGCTATCACGATCACAACGAAATGTACGATGACGCTCAAGGCTTCATGCGTAAACCTGCGGACGAGGGCCGTGTTAAGTGAGGGATTGTTATGGCACAAATGTGGATTACAATGGGGCCCCAGCACCCAATGACGCACGGCTTGTGGACGCTTCGTGTGAAGGTTGACGGTGAGACCGTCGTCGACACTGAAGCAGAACTTGGATACATCCACCGCGGTGTGGAAAAAATCTGTGAGGCAAGAGACTTCACTCAAGTGACTCCATACTGCGACCGATTGTGCTATGTGAGCGCAATGACTTGGGCGAATTCCTACATCTATGCGGCGGAAGATCTTCTCGAAGCAGATGTCCCAGAGCGAGCGGAATACATTCGATTGATTTCAGCAGAACTTCAACGCCTGGCCTCCCACTTGATGTGGCTCGGTGCTTTTGGGCCCGACATTGGCAACTTGACGCTGATGACTTGGTGCATGCGTGACCGAGAGATGTTCCTCGACCTTCTTCAGGAACTTGGCGGTTCAAGAATGCATTACAACTATCCCCGAGTTGGCGGTGTCAAGCGCGACATGCCAATTGGCTTTGCAGACCGTGTGATTGCCAAAACTAAGCTGTTCGAAAAGCGACTTGATGAATACGAAATGATGCTCGATGAATCAACCATCTGGTTGGTCCGTTTGCAAGGTGTTGGCTACGCAAACGCCGAAGAAATGGTCGATGCAGGAGTTTCTGGACCAAACGTCCGTGCAGCCGGTGTCAATTACGACGTTCGATGGGCCCACCCTTACTCGGTGTACGATGAAATCGACTGGGAGCCAGCGGTGGAAAAGCCAACCTCTGTCAAAGGTGCAGACTGCTACGACCGATACCGGGTTCGAATGGAAGAAATGCGCCAATCTTGCCGCATGGTCCTCGACGCCCTCAACAAAATCCCTGGTGGAATGAACACCAACTACGCAAGTGGAGATGAAATGATCCTCACCAAGGCCCCAACCCGTGCCCCTGAAGGCGCAACCGGATTCAGCAATTACGAATGCACCCGAGGTGCGTCACAATTCTACATCCAAGGCGGTGGCGATGGCCGAGGAAAGAACCCTTACCGACTTTCCATCCGTTCCCCGATGTTTATCACCATTCCATTCGTCGCAAAGACGATGATTGGCTACAAGATTGCTGATATTCCAGCCATCATGGGTAGCTTTGATCCTTGCATTGGAGAGACCGACCGTTGAGGCGATTGTTATGGATGACATCTACGACCTACGAAGCATATTCTTGGGCGAAGACGCCCCTGTTCGCGAACTTGTTGTGTCCGCCCTCGAAGGTACGCCCCTCGAAGAAAGCGCAGGCTCAATTGCCTTTGCAGCAGGAACCTTTGCCGTTGTCAACATCGTGTTCTTGATGTTGTTTTTCAGCCAATTTGCCATTCTGTGGATTGAGCGTAAGGCTGTTGCTCGGATGAACGATCGGCGTGGTGCAACAACCGCTCTGCGCTCGTTGTGGGTCGGCGAAAACGGCGTGACTGCCGGCGAGTGGTGGAACATGCTTCCGTTCGGCGCTGGAGTCCCAGTCGGTGCACTGAACCGCTGGCTGAACAAGAAATTCGGAAACCGTGATGAAAAATACCCGACCGTTGACCGTGTGAACAACCGCTCATGGATGGGGTACTCGATTTTGCCAGGGTTCTTCCAAAACGTCGCAGATGGAATGAAATTCCTGCTCAAGGAACACATGGTTCCTCGACGAGCTGACAAACTCATCTTCGAAGTTTCACCCTTCCTCATTGTTTCATCAACACTGTTGATTCTCGGAATCATCCCTCTTTCAAGTGGCATTTACGCCACCAACCCAGACCTTTCCATCCTCTACGCCATTGCCATCTTTGGCATTGCTCCAATTGGTGTGTTCTTTGCCGGCTGGTCTTCAAACAACAAGTACACCTTGATTGGTGGCATTCGTTCTGCAGCCCAGTTGACCGCTTATGAGATTCCACTGTTGCTCACATTGCTCTCCGTTGCTGTTCTTTCGGGAACCTTCAACATCATCGAAAGCATTCATTTCCAGCACAGCGCTGGTGCATGGAACCTCTTCTTGATGCCGCTTGGTGCGGCGCTGTTCTTGCTCACCATGATTGCAGAAGTTGAGCGTGTACCGTTTGACATGCCTGAAGCAGAAGCCGAACTTGTCGAAGGTTGGTGGACTGAGTATGGAGGTATGCGGTTTGGTATGCTCTTCATGGCAGAATACATCCGCACCTACGCTGCTTGTTTCTTGTTCACCCACTTTTTCCTTGCTGGATGGCACTTGCCGTTCCAAGGCACCATCAGCCACATACCATTGCTAGGTGAAGCCTAT
>CALKDX010000093.1 GCA_938084455.1 Candidatus Poseidoniaceae archaeon | reverse complement strand
ATGCGCTTAACATTCAGCAAACTGTTTTGATTCTCTATGGGTGAGAACCGTTGGACAGCGGAGATTTTTTTAATCATCGATTGAACTGTCTTGGTTTTCTTCCGCAGCCCTTTGTGCTCGTTCCTTGAATCCCTGATTTGTTCCCGTTTTGTCGGCATGTGATTGAATTCTCGATGCACTCTTTTGATCCATTCTTTGTCCCCAACGCCCTGAGTGGGTTGTCGAATTTGCGTTTCTGCTGTATGCAGGGTTATTCGGATTGAGTTGGTTTGCTCGATGATCAACTGAACTTTTGTTGGAAGGATTGTTTGGATTCTTACTGTTTGCCCTTTGGTCACGTTGGGCCTTTGACATTGAATGTCTGCGAGCATTTCCACGACCTCTTGACGAGCCACCTCTTCCACTTCCACCAGACATCAACGCTTCCTCCTTCGAACGTACAACGAATTTTCTAATGGGGTATCCCGTTTTTCAAACTCGAGGTGTTCAATGCACTGCTGGGTGATGTATTTAGTTGCTTTACCGGGACCTAATCTCAGACTTGGGTCATGAGCAATCATTCTCGATAACACATCGGATGCGAACTCAAACTCATCTGGGTTTTCCATCGAGTTAACAAAAGCCTCCGACCAGACACGAGGATTGATTTTTTCAGAATCTTTCGTGATTGATTCGGGTTTCAATGATTTGGAAATGACCCAAGTGTCTTTACCTGCTAAAGAGATTGCTTGATGTTCGACTTCCGTCATCTCAAAAACTAGTTTTTTTGATTCTACAGATTTTCGAATCCTGTACATCCCGAAAGTCGTACCCTTCAACAACTTGTTCAAAATTTGGTCTTCGTCTGAGTCTTTTTCGATTTCCGAAACCCAAAGCCTGCTTAGGTGAGGGCTATTTTCTATCCTTCCAATCATAGAATCTAAGGCTTCTTCTAAGGGTATTGGCAGTGTTGGTGTTGCTTGCTTCATGATCACTTCTTCGCCCAAAGCGGCCCACCATCGCACCATGTCTTTGGGAATTATAGCCTCCTTTGGAAGCCATAACTCCATGCTTCCCCTCGTCTGAATCGATAGCCTGGGATGATCAATGATGAGGCCAAGCTCACCAGCGTCACCACGTTCGCTCATTGTGTCTCCAAAGGAAAGAGTGTTGTCAGAGGTAGCCATCAATCGTAGATCATCGATGATAAACAATTTCGCATGGGTCTCCATTGGCTCGTGACTGTACCGGGGAACAAGTTTCCATGTTTTGCATTCGTTGGACAGTTGACTTAATTTTTGTAAGCGTTGTTTTGCTTCTTTTCTTCCTCGCTTATCAATCTCGTCAAATGGTTTCGAACCGGGTGCATGTCTACCCCACCAGATTCGAACCGTCGCACGATGTTTGTCGGCTTGCGAATGGAGTTTCTGAATCGTAGCCAAATCCAGTCCGTTGCTCCTAAGGCCATCACTGGCAAGGGTGATGTTTGTCTCAAATCGATCAATGCAATCATGCATAAATGGACGGTGTTGATGTTCACGCAGAAGCGACCACACTGGTCGTTCTGCAATGTCGCGAAGCAAAAATTCAAACTTCATTCGTTGAAAACTTGTTTTTCCTTTGGCGTAGTTCTTGCGAATTTTTTTGAGTCTTTTGATGGTACTACTTGAAATTCGAGCCGAGGGTTCTTGTGCGCTCTTTAATTGATTGAGAATCGATTCCACCTCTTCGGATTGCACTCCAGAACACCACTCTCCATCGAGGACCTCCTCGAGAATCGACATGGCGCATGTTTTGTCGTTCAAAATTAAACCAGATTCAAGAACGCCTGATTCAAATGAACCACTGAAAAGATTGCATGAACTGATGAACGCAGATCCAGTGTCTGAAACAATCAATTTGGCATGCGATGGTTTCGTTGTGATTCCACCAACGAGATTTAGCCCTTGGATCTTAGCCAATTTTTGAGTGTAACTTTCTGTACCCTTGATGTCTTCGGGGGACCGTCCACGGTTTGGTTCTCCAAACGCAAGCGTAATCATCGCCGAATTATTTTTGACGCCTTCAAGAAGATGCTGAATTGTATCGTCAATGTGGTCTGGATTGGAAAATGAAGATAAGATGTAGACTCTTTCTTTTGCCGATTGTATGACTTCAATCGCAGCGTCCCACATGTCTTGCCGGAAACCGACACAGGGCCTCACTTCATTCAGTCGTGGTCTCTGGTCCTCCTGTAAATCTTTGATCACCTGATCAAAAACTTCGATCTCTCTTTTGTGATTATTTCGGTGTTCCTTGAGTCGCTTCAAAGCCAGAACTTCGGGTGAATATGGCCACAGCCCCTTCTGTTCAATATGAATCTCTTCAGCCATCGCAAAGCCCTCGATTTCTTCGATGAATTCACCGATTAGTTGCTTGAATGGCCCTTGGTCATGGATCCAAAATTTCCTGCCCGCTTTGTCCTCTCGCAGGATGACTCGCGTTTTGAGATGGAACACTTCAGAATTGCATGATAAATCATCAAGACGAATGTGGCCGAGAATGTCTTTTCTTTCGATGTTCGAAGCGTTGGCCAACCAACCAAGGAACGGCTTAGCAATCTGTTTTACATTTCCATCAAATTTGTCAGGGTCGAGTCGTTCAATGGGCTGGATTTGTGAAAGTCCTCCGACCAATTCACCGGCGAAATCTAAATTACGTTCCTTCATCGTCCAAAATCTTCCTTTCCAGAGGTCCCTCAACACAAGTGTCGGATAGAGTATGTCTTTGGAAAGCTCAAGCTTTGAACTTGACATCGCGTTAAGCCGTTGAATCGAATTCAATTTGCTGTCAATGTTGAGTCCATTCATCGCATCCAAGAGGGGTTTAAGCGGGTCTTCTTTTTCCACTCGGAAAACCACCTGTATTACTTCAACAGGGATTTCCAAAAAGGCATGAGTCGAGTTCAATTCTCTCCCTCCTTGAGGACCCTGCCGTTTGCCGCTATGGCGTCAATGAATGCCGCCAGTTGGCCCTCGTTTTCTGACCAATCGGTGTTTTCGACATGTTCCATTGAGGTGATTAACAGGAGTCCCTCTCTGGCTCTTGAAAGCGCCACATTGATCCTTCGAGGATCTCTAAAGAAGCCCCAACGCCTGGCCGACCCAGTTCTTTTGTTATTTCTTACCAAACTCAAAATGATGAAATCAGCTTCTTTTCCCTGAAATCCATCAACGGTTCTGATTCTACCGTGGTGTTCATCAGGCAGCAATTCTTTGATTTCTGCAACTTGGCCCTTGTAAGGGGTCAGGATAATCACCTCAACCCCGGACCGAATAAGTTCAAGGAAGTTTTTCGCAGCCAACTTCGCCTCGATTTTATTCGAAAATGATTTGTTGTGTTTTCCTTCTTTTCCAGAATGAGCATCAATCATCAAAAGGCGGTTCAGATTTTCACCAAATACTCCGGGCAGATTATGATCATCAATGGTGTTCACCTTCTTTAAGTCAAATGGATGACCGTAGAATATTTTTCCAATTGCGTTGGATAATGTTGCGAACATTCGCCACTGAAACTGCAAAGTATCCCCTTTCGAGTTGCTATGAATCGATTGGAATGGCTGTAACCATTCCTCAACCTGCTGTACTGACTGGTCGATCGAGAATTGTTCTCGTTCTCTGTAACTCATCGATTGTCCAACGAGCAATCGTTCAATGGTGTCTTTAGCATCTCGGTTTGGCCATGATTCAATTCCAGATCGAAAGCATTCGCCAACCGTTTTACTGATTGAATTTAACTCAAAAGGAGGCAACTGCAGGTGATCGCCGATGAGAAGAGTTTGCCTAGAGATTGAGAGTGGTCCTATGAGTTCAGAGGGGTAGGATTTACCCGCTTCCTCCACGATTGCAAAGTCAAAACACACCCCACTTTGTTGCAATGATTCCATCGTTTTGTCGAGGGTTGTTGTGCACACCACGCTTGCGGTTCTCACTGCTAATTCATCCACCCACGTTGCCAACCTGCCAAGTTCCCTCATTGTCGAGTTCGGTATCGAGAGTTCTTTGAGCATTTTTTTTGCAATCACCTCTGCTGTGGCGCGAGGGTCGATTTCTCTCATCGATTCATTTTCGGCATTGCAGATTCGAACCACTTCAAACGATGGGTCAAGCGCTTCTCTGATTCGATTGGTAAGGTGATCTAGGGCCAAATGTTCCTTGGCGCTGACAAGAATTCTGGCATACGGGTTTTCCACCAATAGATCATTGAGAACCTGGCAAGCAGTCCAAGTTTTTCCCGTGCCGGGTGGACCTTGAAGGGCCATAATCGAGGTTCTCTCTGAAAGTCGCCAATTTGGAGATCGCTCGGGATGCATACGATTATCATGTATGTGCTGAAAGGAATTCAACATGATTCCCCTTCGAATTAATTTCTCTTTTCGCACCATTAATGCTCGTTGAGGAACGCTTGCTGATTTCAAAAAACCTTTTTCTGACAACTTTGCCTTTCTTTTGAGCGTTCGAACAGTGAGCAGGTATGGATCCTTATCGTGAATCCCTTCGAGCATCCATTCGTCCTCCTGTTTCCAATTGAATACACTCGGATCTGTGTTCAAAGCGACATTCATTTCTCGATTGCGGACAGCACTCTCCCAAAGGTCATGTGCGTTTCCATTTTTGTCTCGACGCTCAATTCTCACAGTAGCGATACCAGAACTCATGTCATGTTCCTCGATTTTGTATTCATAACAAGCATTTTCTGCAAATCTCAATTCTGCTGCGAGGGTTCCAATTGTGTTTTTGATGCTCTCATTTTGAACGCCATTTTCCCATATTTTTGGTATGTTTTGCCAGCATAGTGCTCGTTCCACCCACGGATTAATCTTGTCGCTAGTGGGAAATGGTTCCACCCTAACGGGAACTGCTATTCCAGTCGGTATCTTTCCACCGATTGGCTTTGAAACCATCAAGAATCCATGGGGATTGGCGGTAATTGAGTGCACTTCATTCTCGATTTGAAGGTGCATTGAGGCTGGTTGATCATCTAAATTTATGAACAATTCACCATCCGCTGTCGTCTGATTGTCCTTACGTATGCTGAGTCCATCAATTCGCTTCAGGATGGCTTCGATTGAGGTGCATGATGCGATTGATCGTGTTTTGGAAGGGAGGACTAAATATGCAGCCCTTTTCGCTAATAGCAATAGGTCTGTGGGCCCGTCATGATCGATAATAAGATCGTCAAGGCATGGAACGAGAACGAAACGATGGCCAATGTATTTCATCCGATCAAAACTAAAATTTGTCTTCACCAAAGCCAAGCGGAACTCACCGTGCACTCCCGTCTGCTGAAGGCGAATCAAATCAACCAAGAATGTTGCGAGTTCGGTGGGCGTAGTACGGTGTTGTGCGGTGGCGTACCTTCCATCCTGAACTTCGAGAAGGTCTGACTCATCAAGATCGAGGGTAAGTATGTAATTGGTCCCTTTCGGATAGTGGTCCTCTATGAAGGCAAACGGGAACCCGCGGTTCCAAAGCGACCAACACATTCTTGCCTTCATGGCACATTTGTGATGCAACATTTCAGTGTTCTGTGGTTCTCTTGCAATTTTCTTCTGTGGTTTTGCAAATGGATTGAACACCTCACTTAGTGTTCTTTGACGATGTATAGCGGACCTCGAGGGTCGACGCGAAACGCGGGTCTGTCGGCTTGCGCGGGTGGTTGGGGCCGTGCCGGGTTGATTTTTGATGAGATAAATTTCCAATGACATGTTGGTGGTTCCTTAAATTAAATTCCGGCAGATGCCTAGACAGGGTCTTATTTTTTTCAAAAGGCCAACATGATATAAGTTATTTGTCGGCGCTTTCGCAACAGAACAACGGCCATGCTGGAGGGGGTTCTTGAAATAGGGGAGGTTTGTCGCAGGCTTGCAAGTGGGGTAGCCCCCGCAATACACACACCCAGAGTTGATCCCATGGCAAAGAAAGTAAGTGCAAAGGCACGTGCAGCAGCACGTAAGCAACGAGACAAGTG
>CALKDX010000092.1 GCA_938084455.1 Candidatus Poseidoniaceae archaeon | reverse complement strand
CCAGCATGACCGGCTATGATCGAATACTTGAGACGGATCGCATAGCAGCGCAGTATGGCGTTACGAGTGAATGGATTGAACAGCAACTTGGCGGTGCAGCCCCGCCTGAACAGGGAGATTCAGCCCCATTCACCCCCGGATCAAAAGAGGCACCTGCTCTTCCATCATCGCCCAACATAATGCAGAAGCAGAATTTCCGGTTTCATTACGATCCTTCAATAGAAGCCTCACAACGAAGACAGAACGTTGAGCAGGCTATTTTGTGCCCTGCTTGCGGAGTCGCCCTTGGGATTCCTGCCGTTCGCCCAATTCGGGTCACTTGCCCGCAGTGCTTGGCCGAAAACACCTTTCAATCTTGAGCGCTGAGTTGATACCTTCACGGCTTCACGCCGATTCATGCGAAGCGCTTCGCCCCGTCTTTGGCCCTATGCGCCAGCAAATTCCCCGGTGGCCCTTCCGGACACGAATTTGTTCTTTGCCTCTTCGGGTCTGGTTGAGTTGTCCCCACCAACTTCTTCGCATGACGCGCCACTTACAGGGGCGTCCCTCCAATCCTATTGCTCCTCTTTTTCGAGTTCCGAAGGAACGGTAGACGATATCCTCGTTGCCAAAAACGGGGCGCCAATGAACCAACGCCGCCCCTTTTTGTTGCTTGGAGAACTCGCAAATCCTTACCGCCTCCAAGACATTCAAATTGGACCGCTTCCAATCTTTACCGTTCGTCTCACTGGTCTTTGTCGCACCTATGCGGATGGACTTGATCCACGCGACACATACCCCGGAGTTCACCACATCACACTGGCACGAACGCCAGGATGGTGGGAATTGACGCACATGGCCATGGCCACAGTAGAGCAGATGAAAGCGATGATTGCTTGGCTGGACAACGGTAAATCTGGTATGTGGAAGCCGGTAAAGCCGGCAGAAGGGTCCCTTCATTTTGAATTTGGAAGGCTTGAGGCTCCGGCGCATGAAGACATTGTCTGGGACGGCGAAAGTGAACTGGTTGAACGCGATGCTCCACCTTTTACTGCTCCCGAAATCGATCGATCCTCGGTGATGGTTCCCGTCCACACCAGGTATGGTTGCTATGACAATCGTGGTCGGTTGGCACGCGCCACCCACCTACCGCAACGGCAATTCCACGAAGGCATGTTCCGTCGAGGCTCATCCATGAAATGGAACGACGTCCTCAACACCCTTTGATTCTGGGGGCCCATGGACTTCCCATCAACGGTTGATATACGCTGGCGACGATGTATAACATGAGCAACATGAAAGGGAACGGAACACAAAAAGAAGCGCGTCTTGCACGCTTGAAGAATGAAATCGTTGAGTATGTGGCCACCCAACAAAGCTGCTCAGCAGCAGACATTGTCCACCATCTTTCCAATGAGAGGCGAATGAGGAACCACGGCCTTACCGCACGGAAGGTGGGCTTTTTCATCCCCAGATATCTTTCAGACCTGATCTCATTCACCCTCGACCATTCAACAGGGAAGCGATTGTACCACATTGCTGCGTGACTTTAGCGCTACCTTCATGCGAGCGACACCCATGCCCTGTTCATGGAATGGCCTGAATGGGTGCAAGCAACAGCTCTGTTTCCTTCGCTTGAAGGAAGTATGGCAGAGGGCCTAATCCCTGTTTTTGTTCATGGTGCGCCAGCGTGGAGCCTCTTGGACCCAACTTCCAAAACCGGTCTCAAGCAACAACTCAATGCAGCGCTTGAAGCATATTCCGGTTCCACACAAGACCCAACCGAGAGCGGGGCAACTGTGGATGCCTCTCACGGCCCGGTCGTGGTGGATGCGTCAGCAACCATCGAACCGTCGAGCCATTTGATCGGTCCGTGCTATGTTGGCCCTTTTGCAGAAGTTCGTCACGGAGCGTACGTGCGCCCATTTTCCTGGATCTGTTCAGGAGCGGTGGTTGGCCACAACACGGAAATCAAACACTCAGTGCTTCTTCCCGGGGCCAAAGCCCCACACTTCAACTATGTCGGCGACTCAATCTTAGGAAAAGACGTCAATCTTGGCGCTGGAACCAAATTAAGCAACCTCCGTAACGACGGTGGCGAAGTCCATATTCGATACGAAGGCGCACGAATTGCAAGCAGCCTACGGAAATTTGGCGCAGTGCTTGGCGAGGGCTGCCAGTTGGGTTGCAACAGCGTCACAAACCCGGGCACCGTGCTCGGGCAGAAGTCCGTGGTATATCCAAATGCAACAGTCACCGGACTTCATCCAGAACAATCGACGCACAGGTGAAACAAAATGGCTCGCCGCTTGTTTGGGACGGATGGAATCCGCGGGCGCGTTGTTGAAGCGAAGTCGGATGAATCCGAAGCCATCGCTGCGCTGCATACAAACCGTGTGATTTGTCCATCCCTCATGCGAGTGGTTGGCGAGTCCTTAGGGCGAACAATGGACACTCAATCTGGAACAGGTGTTACCGTGGTTGTGGGATGGGACGATCGGCCCAACAACATCGAACTTGCTGCCGCCCTCACCCTAGGATTGCGATTGACGGGATGCACCGTCGTTCATCATGGCTTATGCGCTACGCCAGGTCTTCACCGCGCTTTGCTCTCGCACAGGGCGAGACTTGGCTGCATGATCACGGCGAGCCACAATCCAGTGTCTGATTCGGGGTTGAAAGTTTTTGATTCAAACGGATTCAAAACATCTCCAAAATACGAAGACCACATTTCATCGGTTGCTGATGCCCTTGCCTCAGAAGAGAGAGAAATCGACGATATCGAAGCCGCTGAACTACGACAACCCAACGCCCTTGATTCAAACAGTAAAGATGCTCATTCAACGTGGCTTGCTCAGCGCTATGAACAGTTTCAATCACTCACAGGGTCGGCTGGTTTTGATGCCTCGGGCCTCGCCAACCCGTTTGTTCTGGACAGTTCACGCGGCTTCGCCCACACATGGCTTTCACAGTGGTTCACCGCACGCGGCATTTCGACCATCGAAGTCAGTGGAGAGGCAGAGG
The DNA here is from genome assembly GCA_938084455.1 of Candidatus Poseidoniaceae archaeon. GTDB lineage: Archaea > Thermoplasmatota > Poseidoniia > Poseidoniales > Poseidoniaceae > MGIIa-L1. The sequence goes on along the minus strand of CALKDX010000092.1, from coordinate 22,415 downwards.
CGCTGAACTTGAACTGCGGAGCCGGGGATTTTTCACCCACACAAACGTGGACATTCGAGGAGGCTACAACATCACCACACCACCTGTTGCGAAACCTCGCACCGGCGCCTGCAGGCACACTTGTCGGAGCGGCTCTCGATGGTGATGGAGACCGCTGCCTCATCATCAGAGCAACAGAAACCGGATACATGGTCGTTGATGGAGATGCGATTGGTGACGCAATTTTGAGCGCGGGGACACACGCATCGCCCGATTCGTGGGACCTTGCCGCCAGCATCGAATCCGACCTTTCTCTTCTGTCCACAGCACAACGTCACCCAACCGATGTGCGAACACACGAAACAGCAGTTGGCGATCGTTGGCTTTCCAAGGCCCTTTCTCCCACCCTCGTCCAATCGCCACATCTGCCTCGCTGCATCGGTGTCGAGGATTCAGGCCACATTGTCTTGGCAACAGCTCACCCTGTGCATGAGCAAGCTTGGGCCCTCGTTGGCGATGGCGCCGCCACACTCGTAGCTTACTTGTTGGCATTTTCAGTACAGGACCCCACCAAGCACATGGTTCGCGGTTGGAAAAACCGCCAATCTGTGAAGGACGTGGACAGAGGCCTTTGGACGGGTTCAAACGGTCTCGCTGATGAAATCGAAACGATGGCGAAAACGTTCTTCGCCCAACAAGGCGAGGTGAGTGACTGGGACCGGCATGGATTGGACGGCGAGGCTAATCTGATGTTGATGTCGTTCAATCTCGACGGTTTTCCAGCGTCCTTAGGCGTTCGCAACAGCGGTACGCAGGCTAAGATTAGCGTGTCACTAAGGCTTTCACCATCCATTGATTCATCCAAGATGAGTCGCCTGATGAAGTCCCTCACAGATCACCTTTCGTCGTCAATGCGAACGTGATCGGTTCACTCGTTTGCCATTTCGCCTTCAAAGGTTTGAGTGAGCCAGGTAACGACGCCCAACAATGCAGCGGAGGCGAGCAGGATGGCCAGTAGACCACCAACTGATGAGCCGCCAATCAGCACGATGGCTGCGACAATCCATCCCAGCACCAAATCAAGCGCCCCCACAACGCGCCAACCCTTTCTGAGGGTCAGAATGCCGCTCACCCACGAAACGGTCGATGCGATAAGGATGAGCACAACGGCGTAGACCAAGCTCGGGAATCCAAAGCAAGCCACGAACAGCAAGAGGTGCAGAGCCCATAGCCCGGAGGGCAACCATAACCCGACTCGATTGATGACGGCCCAAGCGATGAAACCAATGGTGATGAACGCCATTACAGACGTCACCAGATACATTGGCAACGGGTCAACGCCAATCAGGGAGGGCAACCATGCCATGATTCCCTGGCCGACAACCGGTAAACCAACCCATGCCACAAGTGCTGGTGCAGGTTGCTGCCACCACACACTTCGTCGCGCGGTGCATGCCAAGGCCAGCAAACCAGCCAGGCCAAACGAAAGCACGCTCACAGCAAGCACCCAAGCAGCCCGTCCAGAGGCCCCCCGGTGATCCGCCATGTTTTTCTTGATCCGCTTCCCTTCAACCCAATCGAAACCGAGCACGGCCCCAATCAAAATGGTCTCGACTCCAACAAGAGGCACGGTCCACCCTGCGCCGAGCGTGGCGAATGGGTCTGTGGCGAAAGGAATCGGGACTTCGCCTCCAATCAAGAGGCACACCACTCGATCCAAGAGGGCCAAGAAGACAACTCCTTCCAATGCGTTGGGGAGTCGTAGGCCCAAGTCATTGCGGCCGATAAGGCCCAAACCAGAAAGCATGAGCAAACCGATGAGAAGGACGAGCAGATGGGCCGTGCTGTCCAATTCAACCACAGAATTTGAAGCCCTTCCAGCGACATGGATCAACACGAGTCCAGCCATTCCCACAGCGATCGGGGCTTCGATGCCCATGATGTCAGGGAGCCGTAATCCGATTTCATTTGCTCTCAATCGGGCAGCTCCGACAAACATCAACGATAACATGACTCCGAATCCGAGCGCAAGCAACGTAGCGCCGGTCATGAACGAGATGACGGTGGTTGCCAAGATTGTCGTGATTAAGAACATCAGCGTGATGACTGGCTGATGGTGAATGTCGCCGACTTCCAAATCGTGACGCCCAGATGTGCTCCAGTTTTTGGAACGCTTTCGTTGCTTTTCTGCGAGGTCAAGCAATTCGGTGTCAATCAGGCGCAGCGTCGTCCGCGTGTCTTCTTGGTCGGAATCTTCCAAGTCTGGAATCGATTCTGCGGCCAGTTCAACAACTTCGCCTTGTTCCACGGTGGACGAGGTTGCGATGAACGCTTCCATTCGCTCCCTTTTTTCTTGGATTCGAGCCAGTCGATTGTCACGCTTCGCAAGGGCGCGCAAACCGGCTCGGAATTCTCCTTGAATCGCCAAGTAGACACCAGATCCGACAAAGGCGAGGATTGCAGCTAGAATGACCAAGGAAAGGTTGAGCACGGTCCCCGCCAGCCCCATTGTCACGATCAGGCCGAGTGCTGCAAAGGCAGGAGGTAGCAATTTTTCGAGGGTTGCAGCCCGGTTCAAGTACAGCACCAATGCAACGAGCCCAACACAACTCAACACGACTAAATTTGCTTCAGGTGAGAGCATGGATTCAGCCCCGGTCAATTCAATATTGGTCACAGGCTCAAGACTGATGACGATGTAAAAAGCACTCAAGAAACCAAGCATCAGGGTGAGCAGGCGGCCAGGTAATGCTTCAGCGATTTCGAGGTCGGCCAAACTCGCTCCTTCCTTCTTTCGTCGGTCGGTTGCCAGAAGCATCAATCCACATGAAGCAACGAGGATCATGGCCCAGAATGCAGACTGACCGTACTGCCAAACCAGAATCAGCGCGAAAACACCCCACACCGTCATCAAACTTCGTGGCTTACCCATGTGCCGTCCGCGCCAAACCATGAGTGCGTGGCCAAAGAGCAGTATGCCCATCACGCCCAACAGGCCAGGCATTGGCAAACTACCCGGGCGCGCGACGGCCCACACCACGAAAACAGAAAGAACGAAACTCAAATTCCATAATTTGGCAAATCCAGAGTCTCTGAACCGAGCTCCAATTTCTGAGGCACCTGCGAGCCGAGCCGCGAGGTTCAAACCCGTCTCTCCTTGATGGACATTCACGCTTATTTGTTGGACAACCAGCACGCTCATCCACAGCGCAAGGTCCACTTCATTGAGGACGATGGGGATGAGGTCCATTGAGACAATTCGGGATTCAGCATCGGTTGCAAATAACATCAACCAAATCCATGGGGCCAGCACGGCAGTACCGGCAATTGACGGCGATTTCCGTTGCACTGCAAGCCATGAGAGGCCAATCCAAACAACCGCTTGCGAGACGAGCAACAACCTTCCATTGCCATCCACTTCCCCTGCAGGAATCAGTAGGGTAAGCAGGATCACAATCACGCCACCGCCCATCCAGAGCACGTGGTCAGAAACTGAAGTTTGATTCTGTAACAAAGCTGCTGCGGTGCATGCTGCGGTGATGGCAGCATAGAGGCTATACGGGCTTAGACTTCCCAAAAAGGCGGTATCAAAAGCTCCAGATTCAAGCAGGGAAAGACCGACCAGCATCACTGGGGCGGGGTAGAGAACAAACGGCGCTAACTGTTTGATGTGTACGCCTCGCACAACAAGGTACGAGGCACTGAACGCCGAAACCAACAGCAGCAACTGCGCCAAGGCGTAACCTGTCTCCAAGCGATGTGCGGCAATGGCGAATAGGGCTCCAATCATGCCAAGGCCGACCGAAACGCTCCACAAAGCGGGCTTCCCAAGTCCGAGGGCTTCAAGCGCACTTGAGAACCAATTTTCAGCCCGAACGAATGAAGCGGCAACAACGGCGTTGGTGGCCGTTACACCAGCCATCAAAAGGAAGAGGAGCAAATCGTCTTCGAACGGAACGAGGTTGACTCCGAAGAAATTCCAATTGTCCGATAATGCATGGACGCCGACCCACAGATAGGAAGAAGCAATCCCTAGGCTCGCAAGGTTGCCCGAGGTTCGCATGAAGGCAAGCCCATGCATCAAGAGGGTGCCAAGGCCAATCATGACCGCAACGCCCCATTGCCCGTAGAGTGCGCCAGCGGCGCTTCCAACGACCAAAAGAACCAGAGTTGCTTGAGCAGCAATGGCATCTTCATTATGCCTTTGAGCGATCAAGATGTTTCCTGAAATGACTGCTAAGAGGGCTACGCCGAGCGTTTCGCTGGCTCCAAGGGGTGAGGCATCAAACCAACCCCAATGCCATGCATCCAGCGCAAGTCCGTAAAATAATTTCATCGAAATGATGACCCAAGTTACCCCTAACAACCGCATGCTGGGGCGAGGGATCCAACGCTCTCCCAAATACAGGCCAAGCAAGCCCATTGACATCAGTCCAAGTCCGCTTGGAACTGGAGGGAGCACTGTTCCAACCACTGCGCCAATGGCAGACCATACTGTCACCATGGCGACCAAAAGACCGAGACTTAGCCTGCGCTCTCCATGGACGGCGAGGTCTTCAACACTGTCCAATTCTGGAGCATTGGCGACCGTCCCATCGCGCAGAACTGCACCTGGACCACGTTCGCCTTCTTGACCGGAACTGAACATTGAAGCGATTTCACCAACCGCTTCATCAACTTCCTCTCGCCTGATCTCAGGCGCAGGGGGAGCAACTTCATCCTCTTGTTCGACCATAAAGGAAGACAAATCAATGCCCTTTGCCTTCTGAAACTCCCGTTTGCGCAACACATCGTTGCGCGGGGGAACCGGGGGTTCCCCGTCCTCAGGGGCATCAGCCATGCCCCGTGCTTCTCTGCGCCCCCTTGAATGCTTTCTCGCCACCGGCGAGGCCGGCCGCCAATTTCAATAGAAATTCTCGTGCTCAAGAGCCAAATCGAAGTGCGCCGCCACACTTCATCACCCCTGATTGCAGGGCCTTCACAGAACTCTTAGCCAAAAGGGAGAAAGAGGGCCTGTTTAACCCAGCGCCATGGCCGAAGCCCACGGGACTCCTACAGGGGACCTCTCTTCGTATGGAATCACCCCCTCTGGTGATGTCTACTGGAATCAAGATGCACCAACATTGATCGAACTTTCTGTCGCTCGAGGCGAAGGAACCTACAGCGCTCACAAGGCCCTTGTGACTGAGACTGGAGAACGCACTGGCCGCTCACCGAACGACAAATTCATCGTCGATGAACCGTCCACATCTGAAGACATCAATTGGGGCGATGTCAACGTTTCAACAGACCTTGATACTTTTGTCCGCATGCGAGCCAAGGTGGTCGAGCACCTCTCAGCCCAACCAACCCTCTTCGTCCAAGACCTCTACTGCGGCGCAGACTTCAGCGAAGCCCTGCCAATTCGAGTCGTCAATCAAAACGCATGGCACAACGCCTTTGCTCGAAACATGTTCATCCGCCCAAGCGCAGAACAACTTGAGCACCACACCCCCGAGTTCACCGTTCTTCACGCACCTCACTTCGAGGCAAGTCCCGAAGACGGACTCAATTCCCACTGCTTCGTCATCGTCAATTACGCAGCGAAGGAAGTCATCATCGGTGGCACACGGTACGCTGGAGAAATCAAGAAGTCCATTTTCTCGGTGATGAACCTCATTTTGCCAAAGAAAGGCATCCTCCCAATGCACTGCTCTGCCAACACCAACGGGGAAAACACAGCGATTTTCTTCGGCCTGTCGGGCACTGGAAAAACCACCCTCTCCGCAGATCCAAAGCGCGCCCTCATTGGCGATGATGAGCATGGATGGGGTTCGAATGGTGTCTTCAACTTCGAAGGCGGGTGTTACGCCAAACTCATCGATCTATCGGAAGAAGACGAACCAGCCATCTTTGGCACCACCCGTAAGTTTGGTACCGTGCTTGAAAACATCGTCATGGACGAACATGGAGTTCCCGACTTTACCGACACCAGCAAGACTCAGAACACACGAGGTTCCTACCCAATCGAATTCATCGATAACCGCACACCGGATTCCAAAGGCGGTCACCCACAAAATGTGATTTTCCTCACCTGTGATGCGTTTGGAGTTCTTCCGCCAATTTCTCGCCTCACTCCAGACCAAGCAGCCTACCACTTCATTTCCGGCTACACTGCAAAGGTCGCAGGAACAGAAATCGGCGTGAAAGAGCCACAAGCAACCTTCTCGGCGTGCTTTGGTGAACCATTTATGCCAATGCACCCCGGCGTTTACGCAGACTTGCTTTCCGCAAAAATGGCAGAACACGGCGCTACTGCTTGGCTCATCAACACGGGATGGTCAGGTGGCGTTTACGGTGTCGGAAGTCGCATGAAAATCCGCCACACCCGAGCCATGCTCAACGCCGCTCTTGACGGCGATCTCGACGGAGTCGAATTTGTCAAGGATGACCGGTTTGGATTTGAAATTCCTGTGGAATGCCCGAATGTCCCTTCCGAGGTTCTCCAGCCGCGAAGCACATGGGCTGACAAATCGGAATACGATTCAACAGCAGACAAATTGGCCAGCATGTTCAACGACAACTTCGCTCGCTACGCTCAAGGCGTATCAGAAGCGGTCAACAGTTCAGCGCCTACACCAAATGTGTGATCACAAAAAGTCACTCAGCGAGAGCTGCTTTGCTCGATCGTTGTTGAACAACGAATCAACGCTATCAGCGAGCCATTCCACATTTTGCTTGGTGTAATTGTCCACACCATAGGTCGCCATGACGTGCTTTGTCACCTTGATGTATTTTCGAACAGCACCTTCGGACACCGTCAATGCTAGGTTTCCTCCACACAAACCGCCCTCAGATTTTGCCACGCCGACCCTTGCCAATCCTTGACCGGAGGCTTTCTTCGGTTGGATGCAACTGCCAGCAATCGGCATTCTTCGATACGAATGGGCGCACTTTAGGCACCGAACCTTCTGCCGTGCGTACGCGTTCATGTTCCCTCGCAAATCTGGAAGGAAGTGGGAGCGTACGACGCTGGAGGCAACGGTGCGTACATCCACTCCGCGGAGGCGGTGGCCAAGATCCAACTGACCGTTCATTTTGTCGATCATGGTATCGAGCGTTTTGTAGGCTGAAAGTGCAGGACCCGCATCGATGGCATCACAATCGTGAGTGTAGCCATACCCGCGTACTGCGGCAACACTCCCAAGCCGGCGCTCAACGAAATCCATCCGTTCTGCGATTGTTTTTGGGTGAGGTTGGCCCAAGGTCGTCTCGTAGAAATCACGTTCGTAGAACCAACCAGAGTCCACGTTGAGCGCTTCCTTGTCGACTTCAGTGGGGTTCAATCTCGTGGTAAGGACCAACGGTGCGTCCATCAAACCGCCCCGGTTAGCAGGCAGGATTTCTCTGCTGAAATTCAAAAGGCCATCCATGAGCAACATGATCGCATCCTCGTCCCCGTCGCAGTTTCGCCGCTTTGCAGCATGGAATAAGGGGTGGGCGTAGCCTCCTGAGCAGTCAGCCCAACCAATGATTCGACTCAACACCCCGCCAGATGTGTGCGGTGCAAGAGCGCAAATGAGGTGCCCGACGAGGTCGTCGGGTGTGTTGACGTTGTAATATGGCTCCATGCCGTAAAAGCGAACTAGAAGGTCATCGATGAATTTAGCCGTGCGGACGAAGAATTCACCAGCATTCTTTGCGACAATGAAGTCCTGAGGAAAAATTTCTAGCATTTGCTCGTCGTTTTGAAGGGGCGCTCCATCGACATCGTGGGTGTAACCGAGCGATTCTATGGTTTGCCATGAAACGCCAATTTCCCGCGGCGTGAAATGGGTGACAGGGACGTCACTCATGTCGAAACGAACCGTACCATCCCGGAAGACAGGCAATTCAAATTTAGCCCTCAACAATCCTTTTTCAATCGCCTCGGGCGTCTGATCCCTCGAAGCGATTTTCTTCATGCACTTCACAGAGCGAGGGATTCGGTCGATTCCGAGGCGAATCCGGGCGTCTTCTAAAATCGTATCAAGGCGCACGGATTGGATTTCTCCCCTTCGCCTTCGATTGTTGTTTTCTGAAGAACGCATTGCAGTTCTTCCTCTGCAATTTTCGCCAACGCGCTCTTCTCCTCGCTCGTCCAAAAGCCTGTGGTGGCACACGACAAAAGGCGACTCCTTACCGCACTTGGAACACACGCGTCGGCCCATTTGGACGCGGATGGTTTGCTTTTCAGCAGCGATGGCCAACAATCGCTGATTCCCACCGGTCAAATCGATTGGAAAGAGGGCGTGAGTCATTGGATTCATGATTCGGGGTGCCGCTTTCTCAGGCCGACCCATGCGGCAACCGACTCGAACAGGGGCCGAGTGCTCCCATCGCAGATCAGAAATTTTCCGCACCTGGATAAGAATGCCATCGACAGCGTGATCGTCTTCATTGATCTGAGCAGCAAGGTATTGCTGCGGGTCTTCAGGACCGGGGTCGGGTACCTGCTCTGCCGCTTCTCTACCAACTTGGTCCGTCTCAGTGATTCCAAGGCCGCGTTGGCGCGCATCGGTTTCAGCAGCGATTCGAACGGTGGCTCTCGCCTCTTTGAGTTCACTCAACCGTTGTCGTTCAGCCGTCAGGGTGATGTGAGCGCTGCGCAATTCTTCTATCCTCGAGGTAAACCTTGCCGCAGCATCGACAATTCGCAGCGGCTTGTCCCCTTCGAAGCTGTACCCAAAACCTTCCAGAACAGCAGGCCAACCGGATGTGATAATCAAATCATCACCATCATGGTGGTGGCCAAGGCCGAGGATCATTGCTGTGCCCTTGGCAAAGCCGTGCTGGATCAAGGGCCACACCTCAGGGATTTCTCCACCGAAAAGAGGCTCAATGGGGCGCAAATCGGGTCCACAAATGTCGTAACCTTCGAAGCCTGAAATGACTTCAGGTCGCAACACATCCATGGCTTCAGCCCTCCATCCTTTGACGCCATCGACGATCCTTAGTTGCCGGGATTCAGGGCGCGGAAGGGCGTCTAAACCAGTCTCAGTGATCGCTTTCTGACCGCGAGTGGTTCCGTGTGGCTCGATGCTGCTGCCCTCAATCATCGATAAGGCACCAGGTACCCATTCCAATGGCAGATCTTTGAACCAGGGATTGTGAGGGGGTGGGAGCGATGTCCTGTACTTCTGGGCAATCGCCTTGGCTTGTTCCCATGTTGGGCGCAGTTGGCGAAGATAGCCATGCCATCTCCTTCTGTTGTGGAATTGAGCATCAGGGTCTTGCGTATCCTCGGGATGCACCCCGGGCACGCCTTGAGGCGCATCCTTGCGTTCAAGATTCATTATCCCAAGGGCGTTCATCACTTCCTCTTCTGTGGCCAATTCTTCGAGCAGATCGCTTGCCCACCAGTCGTCACAGTAACCCGCGGGAACGAGGTTTTTGTTGTTCTCCATGAATTCTCCATAGCCCAAAACAAGTTCGCCATTATCCCAAATTGAGCCAACTTTCGAACGGATTAAAGAAAAACTGGCGGCATCATCCAAGCGCATGAATCGCCCGTCCCTCAGCACCACCCAAGGCCCCTCTGTGTGGTCTGAAGGCGTGATGGCGCAGGCCTTGCCGGGCCGCTCGATTTTCATTTGAGTTCCAATTGTGATGAAGTCATCCATGGCTAACATCGATGCGGTATTGGTTGATGCCGCAGCAAGCCCAGACGGACGGGCCCGCCCGTACCTTAAGCGGAAACCACCGGCTTCGAGTGGGGCGCCAAAGACTGGACGGCCAGCGATGATGTCCTTCATGAATTTGGTAATGGTTGGGACCTTTCGGGACTTGAATTTCGGCCCATCACCGTCATCATCCTTTTCCTTACCACGGGCTGCAAATTTCGAAATAAAATCCCATCCAGGCACGTTCAACCGTTCGGTGTGCTTCTGGATTTTGGGTGCCTTCAAGCACATTCCTTCACCAATGACCAGCAAGACACCGCCACGAATTCTCGGCTCGTCGATGTTGCGAACACGGCCATATCCGGCGCATTCAATGCGCTCGGTCGACTCGCCGTTAATCATGATTGGACAAGCTCGTACGATCTCATCGATTTCGGCCGGCGAGGGCCGGTATTGGAGGTTGCCGCGATAGAGCCCGAATTCTTCCTTGACCCGCTCCACCTCGGGATCCGTTGGTTGATAGTGACCAATGTTGAGTTCTCGACGGATCATGTCGGCGATCAAAACGGCAAGCGCTTGAGCCGTACCGCCAGCAGCCCGAATCGGTCCAGCAAAGTGCACGGATACGAACTGTGACCCATCGATGTTGTTGAGCAAACGAACTTCACTGATGCCTTCGAGAGGTGCCACCAGAACAGCTTCAGTGAGGACTGCCAGGCCGACACGAAGGCCGACATCGATTGCCGTGACCAAATCATAGCCTTTCTCTCGAAAGCCACGTGCGACCGATTGCGCCATCATGATCGATGTAGTTTCACGGTCGTGCTCAGCCAGTAACTCGCGAATATCGTCAGCCACCTCATACCCGTCGAGGTACTCGATGAGTAATTTCTCAGTCCGTCCGGCGAGGTCAGCAGCCCTTGGGATTTCAACGAATTCTTTGTGATCATATCCCTTTTTGCGGGCCTTTTCAGCGATGATGTAGGCTTCATCTGCTCGTTCATCGAGCCAGTGATGGTACCGAACCATTTCAGCCTCCAAACGAGAAACATCAACGCCAATCAAGGGGTCATGACCCCTGATTTGCCGTGGTGCACCTTCTGAAGACATAGCACTCCTGTGATGCTTGGCGGCGACCGTTTATGAGAGGCGCGCTCTCATCATGATGGGAAAACAACAGCAATTGGGGAAGGAAAGTTCATTTCCATTGGTCCCGACCCTTGAGCCATGACCGTCCACCCTTCCCTTCGAACACACGGCCGATGGCCTCGGTTGGTAGAATTGGTTCGCGACCTTGCTTTCATCGATGGAGGCAATGACGAAGCCTTTACTCTTGCAAGCGGCCGAACATCCCGCTGGTTTTTCGATACAAAACCAGTGATGATGCACCCAGAATCCACCCACCTCTTGGGAGAAATGTTGAACCTCCGGATGGATGCCATGGGCGCTGATTATGTCGGAGGGCTTGAACTAGGGGCCGTCCCCCTGACAGCAATCGCTGTTACAGCCTCATCTGCAGATCACCCCCGTCGAGGGTTCATGGTTCGTAAGGAGCCGAAAGGACGCGGTGGCCGAAAAACAAACAATCCTCCGGGGATTGAAGGGTGGCCTCTTGCATCTGGCGGAGACATCGTCATTGTCGAAGATGTCACAACGACCGGCGGCTCAGCAATTAAAGCCGTTCAACGGATCCACGCCGACACCGAATGCAAAGTGGTTGGCGTCATCAGCATCGTCGACAGAGAGGAAGGCGCGGCAGAAGCCTTTGCATCAGCCGGCATCCATTTTGAGAGCATCATGACGCGATCCGATGTCGCTGGCCAATGAGGGCTCAACATGCTCAAAACGCTCAATCCGATCACCGCCGTCAGCAACGGCCTCACCGAATCGGCCCCGGATTCCACAGCCCCCGAAGGTCTTGTCTTCTACCATGCCAGCGAAGGCAAACCTCTAGCCACGCCGTGGCAGGTTGCCTTGATTCGTTCACAATTGCTTGCTCAAGCGGCACTTCCGGAAGGGATCCTCCTCGATTGCGCATGTGGGAGCGGAATCCAATTGGCCGCGCACGCCTCGGTGCTTCAGCGCCCTGCTTTAGGGGTCGAACTTGATCCTAATCGAGCCCAAGCAAGTGCAGTCAATCTGCGAACGATTGCGGAACAGCGCAACGAGATGTCGGCCCCCTGGCTCACAAAAAGCCGAATCATGATTGGTGACGGCCGTGCAGGCGCCGAACTCATGTCTGAATTGCAAGGTGAATTGGGAAGTTCAACCTCGGCAAAAATCGCGCTCCTGCATCTTGATCCAGCCCGCCCGAGAAACAGCAGAACACACGGCCTCGATGAGATGCAACCACGTCTCGATGAAGTGTTTGCGGGTTGGAAACCGTTCCTCCAAGAAGGACGGAATGGCCCGTCCTTGTTGCTTGACCTTTCACCTCGCCTTACCCACGACCAGCGCCTCGAAGTGGAGGCACTTGTCGACTTGACATGGCCCGGCCTTCAGCGCACTTGGGTCTGGACTTCACGTGGAAGGGGGAGGGTTGACCGCCTGGCGTTGTGGCTCGGGAGCGCAGCATCCGAAGGCATCGCTCGTCGGTTTGTCCGGGTCCCACCAACCCTCGGCGACCAACCAACGCTGGTCAACGGGGGGCGCCGTCTTTTGCACGGCGCCGGCCACCCAATCGCAGTCAATCGTCCACCGCGGCGGGGTGAACGAATCAGCATCCTCGATGCTGCCTTGGTCGAGAGTGGATTGGCTGATGATTGGCTCAAGACGGTTTCAAAGGAAGAGTCAATCACCTGGGGCGTTGTAGAAGGGCGCCGGCCACAAATTCATCACACTCATCCACTGAGACTTGATGCACCACAGGATCGTTTGCTGGTGCAAGCCACGGGCCGGGTTGTGGCATTGGCAAGAATGCCACTTGAATTGGGCCATGTGGACCAACTGGTCGAGGTTCTCCTCGAACACGACATCGCTCGTCTCACCGTGAGGGCTCCAGTCGCCCCAGAAATACAACCAAAGCTCCAAGGCGCCATCGATCGCCAACTTGGCCGGAGGCATGGCCGGCGCGATGCATTTTTGATCCAGCAACCGGGCGATGAAATGTTACTCATTTGTGTGTCAGAATGAACCCATTCCCGCTAGAGGCTATTTTCCACTCGTGAAAAGTGGAAATCTCGCTCTCAGCGTCGCGATGAACGCGTCGCGGTCTTGATATAGGGGAGGTTGGTCCGAAACCTGCTTGACACTATGTGTTGAGCATAAAGGTGAACCAACATGGCACGACCAAAAGAAGAGGATTTGGGAGAAGATTTCTCGTACATTCTGCGAATGGCAGATACCGATATGGATGGTCTAAAGACCCTCTCAACAGCCTTGACCTCGGTCAAAGGCGTCGGTGCACGCACAGCAGTTCAGATTTGCAAGAACACCGGATTCTCACCATCCTCCCTTGCCGGTCACCTTTCCACCGAAGAACAAGAAACACTCCGATTGGCTATTGAAGGCTATGCTGAGACCGTCCCATTGTGGATGCTCAACCGCCAGCGAGATCTTGAGACTGGAGACGAACTCCATCTCACCGGTCAGCAAGTGACTCTGACGCTCAAAGACGACATCGACCGTCTTCGAACCATGAAGTGCTACCGTGGTGTTCGCCACGCAAGCGGCAACAAGGTTCGTGGACAGCGTGGCCGGTCCAACGGTCGTGGCGGCCTAACGCTTGGTGTACAGCGAAGTAAGTGATTTGGAGGGATGATGAATGGGAGAACCAAAGTTTGCACGTCCTAAGTTCGACACACCTTCTCACCCGTGGAAGGCAGAACGCATCGAAGAAGAACACGCGATTCAGAAGAATCACGGCCTCAAGAACATGCGTGAGATTTGGAAGTCCAAGTCCCAACTTCGCCGACATCGACGCCAAGCAATGCGCTTGATCGGAATGGCAGACGACGGAATCGCCCACTCCCAGCGCGAGAAAGACGACTTGATTCGCTCCCTTCACAACAAAGGATTGATTGCTTCAGATGCGTCACTTGACGACATTCTTTCCCTCGGCACCGAGGACATCCTCAACCGCCGACTCCAGGCTCAAGTCTACTACAAGGGTCTTGCATCAACCATGAAGCAAGCGCGCCAACTCGTGACCCACGGCCATATCTGCGTTGGGGACCAAAAGGTCACCATCCCATCATACACTGTGAGCCGAGATGAAGAAGAACTCATCAAGTACCACGTGTCCTCCGATTTGAACGATCCTGAGCACCAAATTCGAAAGACCATCGACGGACGAGCATCCTCTGCAGAATATGCAGTCGAAGACGAAGAAGTCGACCCAGAGGCAACAGCTGAGTTCGCTACCGAAGTGAAGGAAGCAGCAGCAGAAGCACCTTCCGCTGAAGACGTTGGAGGTGACGAGTGATGACACGACGTGCAATTATCAACATCTTCAGTTCTTACAACAACATCCTCATGACAGCAACCGATTTGACCGGTGCTGAAACCATCACGACCTGCTCCGGCGGTCAAGTGGTCAAGTCCTCTAAGGACAGCGGTGGCCAATTCGCAGCAACACGCGCTGCAGAAAAAATGGCTGACGCCCTCAAGGAAAAGGAATTCACACAATTGATCATCAAGTACCGAGCACCGGGAGGCAACTTGTCCAACAACACAGGTCCAGGCGCCCAAGCCGCTATCCGTGCACTCACCCGTGCCGGTATGACCATCACACGAATCGAAGACGTGACGCCAATCGCTCACGACGGTACCAAGAAGAAGGGCGGCCGCCGTGGCCGCCGTGTCTGATAGTAAAGGTGGAAAAGATGGACGCAAAGATTGTTGATGGCTGGCCACAAGGGAATGCAATCCGCATTCTTCTTACCAATACTGACGCTGCACAAGTGAATGCAATTCGCCGTGCGCTGATCGCAGATGTCCCAAAATTGGCCATCAACCGAGTTGACTTTTCACAAGGCGTGAACCAGGATAACAAGGGCGAAGTCCTCGAATCGGTCAACGTGCTCCCGGATGAAATTCTTGCTCACCGACTGGCAATGATCCCAATCCCAACCTTCCCTGAAGAAGGCATCCACTTCTCCGACGCATGTCCAAACTGCATCGACCTAGCTGAAGAATCCAAGGGTTGCCCTTCCTGCCAAGTGCTCTATTCGCTTTCAGCACGTGGGCCAACAGCAGACGCTGAGGAAGATTACAAGACCGTTTACGCCGGAGACCTCACCACGATCTCCGACCAAATGTTCGACATCCGTGACGAACACAAGCGAATCCCACTGACCATCCTATCCAAGGGCCAATTCCTCGAATTCTACGCCTTTGCAACGCTTGGCCGAGGCCGAGACCACGCAAAGTGGGCTTCTGCTGCAGCCATTGGTTTCCGCCCACAGCGAACCGCTAAACTCAACAAACCCAAGAAAGCAGGAGTTCTTTTCGATCTTGGTTTGAAGACAACAGATGGAAAGGCAATCGACGCCAAATTATTCGGCAAAGACAAAACCATCACCGATGTGAACCATGTCATTGATCTCGAATCCGCCCTCCACCAAGTTGGACCGGGAACAAACCGCGACGGCGACTTTGATGACGCCATCACCCTCGAAGAAGTTGAGAACGCTTACGTGTTCTCCTTCGAAACCGATGGAAGCCTCACTCCTGAGCAAGCATTCAACGGTGCAATGAGTGAACTCAGTGCTCGCTTCGAGAACCTCACTGAAGACATTGAGCGAGCCTTTGCTTGAGTTCAAAGTCAACAGCCGCAGAAACCCTCTATCCGAGGTTTCATAATGGAGCATGACTGCCGTTTTTCTATGCAGAACGCCCGTAGCGCAGCCCTTTGCCTCACCTCGCTGTTCCTGATTGCATCCATGATGCCATTTGCAGCAGCCCTGGCCACGTTCGAAGAACCCACTTTGAAAATCGATGATCTAGAGAACCACGAGACCCAACAACCATCGGCCATCAAGAATTTAATCGGCCAAAAAGCGTTTGAAGATGCAACGCCAAAAACCAGTTCATCAAGCGGACGCGCAGCGTGCCCGAGCCCCTCAAACCTCCAATCCGACGGAGGTTCAAATGGGGATGCAGGCGCAGATGCAAACACTTCCCGAAGCCTTGGCACGAATCCTAATTCCGGAGCAACAGGCACTCAGGGTTGTGTTGACGCAACCGATACCGATGACTGGTACACCGTCACGACGACTGCAGGAAAAGATGTGGATGTCGAACTTGTCGTACCCGCCAGCGCAGATTTCGACCTCTACATTGTGGACTCAAGCGGCTATGAATACGATTATGATTGGTCAGAATACAGCGATCCTCTGGAAAAGGTCAGCACGTCAGGAACAAGTTTTTCCGGCGTTGCAAGTACATTTTACATCAACGTTCGAGCCTATTCTGGCGACGGCCAATACACGCTAAGGACATGGACCAACAACACCCCTCCAAAACCCGACCTTACGATCACATCCATCACGGAACCCGTCAGTGGGCAGGCAGGTGCAGCAGTCAGCGTCACCTATGTTGTTGAAAACATTTACAACACCACATCCGACCCCTTTGAAGTTCAATTCATTCTTTCGACAGATCAGACTTACGATTTTTTGGATGAATTGATTGATGCCTCAGAAGGTGAAGCGGCTTTAGCTGAAAACACCAGTCGGACCACAACAACCAACGTTCAACTGCCATCTAATTTAGCGAATGGAACCTATTATTGGCTCCTTTTCGTTGATGGCTATGACAACGTGACTGAACACAATGAATCAAACAATTTCTTGGCGTCTGATGGCGTTATGCTTGTCGGTGAATCGTGCGATGACCTTCACCCGAACGGCGTTGACGATGCGGGTCTTGGTGCAGATGCGCCCAACAACGAGTCAGCAGCATCAACCTCGATGGGCCAGAACGTGACGGACTCCTACACCGGTTGCATCGATGGCATTGAAGGCAACGATGTGTTTTCCTTCGATGTTCCAGCCAATCACACCATTGAGGCACAAATCACACTCGACCAATCGGTTTTCTTTACGGTACGATTGACGGATGCGTCATCGACCAGCATTGATTACGTAGGCTCCCAAGGGTTCGTAACCACTCTCGGAACCGACTATGATGGGATTGGCGGCGTGTACTTTGTCAACATCACTCGTTCGGGAACCGGCGTGAACTGGACCATGGACATCTGGACGAACTACTCCACTCCAAAAGCAAACCTCATCATCAACAGTGTTGAGCCCCAATCCCTGACCAGCAGCGCTGGTTCAACGATCCTCGCAGACATTGAAATCAACAACACCGGCACCCTCCTTGCCCCTGCAAGCACCCTCACAGCATGGCTTTCAGTCGACGGTGCTTTGTCTGATTTAGATTTGGAACTTGGCAACATCAGCATCCCCTCGCTGGACATCAACGAATCTCAAATGGTGCAATTTTCCGGCTCTGTGCCAGCAAGCGCACAGGGAGGAAATTACACCTTCATTGTCATGGCAGATTCAGACGAATTGATTGATGAAAAGTCTGAAGCCGATAATGAAGCGTCTGCGAATGAAAGCATACTTGTCGATCAAAAAGCCACGGCTTGCCCGACCCAAAACGACGGAATGTCTGGTTCAGACGCAGGCGAGGATGAAACTGGAGCGGCCCTCTTAGGCCAAGACGTTTCGATGACCATCACGGGGTGCGTTCACAAGGATGTCGATGATGCAGATTGGTTCGAAGTGACCGTTTCACCCGGCCTCAATCTCACAGTGACCCTCGTCAATTCACCAGATCAAGACGCTGATGTGTACTTGCGTGACAGCGCTGGAGAGTGGTTTGACCGAGGGTTCCTTAGCGGCTCAAACGATGAAACGGTAACAACAGAATCTTCGACAACCTACGCGGGAGCAGGTGGGACCTTCTACATCAGCGTCGAAGCATGGCTCTCTCTTGGCGTCTACACGTTGGTCATCGAGACAGAAGGTGTTGATCCGAACTCATTCAATTGTGGACAACAGAACGATCTAGGCCTCGGCCAAGACGCACCTTCTGGAAACGGCATCAACATCGGCACCAATCCGTCAATGGGCGGAGAAGGGTGCTTCTCAGGATCGGATGAATCCGATATCTTTTCTTTTGCAATCAACAATAATGAAAACTTTGACTTTACCTTTGATGCAGACACATCGCTGCCTTTCACCGCTACACTCCAAGACGCGGCAGGAAACCTCGTTGCCTATGCGGACAACACGAGCTACGGCATGGTGTTCCAATCGCTCGACACACCATACGAAGGCCAAACCAAAGATTACACAATCATTGTCGACGCTGGTGGCGCTAGCGGGCTGTACAACATGTCCCTCAACATGGTTGGCTCTGCGCCAGCGGATGTCGGAATTGACCTCCTTGTTTGCCCGGGGAACCACACTTCGGGAGAAGAAGTACAGGTTTCTTGGGAATTGATTAGCCTGCGAGGCCCAGGGAACGATGCAACCATCGTCATACATGTCGATCTCCTCGATGCAAACGGCGCTGAAATTGCCCGTATGGTGACCACATCAGCAACCGTTTCAACCCAAGGCAACCTTACCTTCGGTGCCGATTCAGAATTTTACACCACCCCGGATGAAGCCTCAACTGGAATGTACTCATGCAGGATCACCATTGACGTCAACGACGATCTTGCTGAAGGAAATGAGGACAACAACGTCATGATTGGTGATTCGTTCATGATTCAAAACGAGGAAGAACTGTGGGCCAATGATGTCGACCGTGACGGCTTCAACACAACGGACACTGGCGATGGTATTGTGGATGATTGTCCGACCACCTTTGGTGAGTCCAACATCGACCGCTATGGTTGCGCAGACATCGATGAAGACGGTGTTTCCAACCTCAACGATTTCTGGCCTCTTGATGATTCACAAGCACTCGACAGCGATCTCGATTCCTTCGGCGATAACCCGCTTGGGACCGATGGCGACCAATGCCCAGACGTGCCCGGAGTTGCGAATGGAGAAGGCGGCGACGGTTGCCCAGCAGCTGTTGTGGACGAAGATGGCGACGGTGTGATTGACGCACAGGACTCTTGCCCAGGAACCCCAGCCGGAACCGCGGTCGGAGCAGATGGGTGTGAAGTCCAAGACGACGGTACCACTCCTGTTGACAACGGCACAGACAACCAATCCACTGATGGAGAAAACAACACAACGCTACCGGGCGACGATGGCACCACCGACGATGACACCGTCGACGATTCCGACGAAACATCGGGCCCTGCTGACGTTCAATCCGATTCTGAACTCTTTGGGATGTCACCAATGGTCGTGTACGGCATCGCAGGTCTTGTGATTGTGTCTCTGCTTTCCATGCTCCTCTTGAGAGGGCGTTCGAAGGGGCCAACAAGCGCGTTTGCAGCACAAGAAAAGGCGTATGATGCAGCCACACTTGCCACGTCAGATCCAACGATTACTGCAGAGCAATTGGCCTATGAGCAGCAATTGCTTGCCTCGGGCTACCCAGCGGATTATGCCCGTGCCTATGCTGATCAGCACTTCCGCCCGTGGTTGAAAAACTGAGTAACCGCCAACCTGCACACAGGCGAATGCTCATGACCCCCCGGGCCCTGGTTGAGCCATGCACGCCATTATGGAGACCAGCGCAGGAAACATCACCATCGAACTTTACCACGGAAATGCACCCGATACGGTTGCAAATTTCGTCCGCCTTGTTGAAATGGGCCACTATGACGGCCTCCACTTCCACCGTGTGATTGAAGATTTCATGATTCAAGGCGGCTGCCCACACTCCAAGGACCCAATGTCTCGCCGTGCAGGAACAGGCGGACCCGGTTGGAACATCCCTTGCGAACCATCAGCTCTCAGATTAAAGCACGATAAGCCGGGAATTTTCTCCATGGCGAACGCTGGAAAAAACACCGGCGGCTCCCAGTTTTTCCTGACCACAGTTGCAACCCCTTGGCTGAACGGGAACCACGCTGTCTTCGGCGAGGTTTCAGAAGGCATGGACGTTGTCAAAGCCATTGAAGGCTGTAAAAAACTCCCTGGCGATCGCCCGGCAGAGCCACAAAAAATCATCAAGGTCTCAATCGTTGAGTGAGGTGAAGAAATGGCCATTCTGGCCCTTCATGGCGGCGCAGGCGGCGATGGTGAATGGAGGGGGATGTCAGACCTCGATCCAGATCGCTTGGTCTGCATGCAAACTATACTGAATGATCTCGGACCACGGCTCGAATCGGGCGACTTGACCGCACTTGAGGCTGTGACCCTCGCCGTAGAGGCCCTCGAAGACGAACCGCTTTACAATGCAGGGCGTGGCTCTGTGCTTGCTGAGGATGAGCGAATTTACATGGATGCAAGCATCATGCGGGGGGAAGACCAAGCCGCAGGATCCGTAGTCAATGTCGAACGCATGCGCCATCCAATCCGTGCAGCGAATTTGTTGTTGAAGAAAGGCTGGCCTGTGATGCTAAACGCTGGTGCAGCAGATCAGTTCGCGCACACCAACCAACTCGAACATGTCGATCAGACATGGCTTAAAACTGATTTGAGAACCGCCCAGTGGAATAAATGGAAGAGTCAGAATTCTCGCCCAGGTTCAACCGACGAGGATGATTCCGCTGTTCTCGACCATGACCTTGATTCCGAAGAACAGGAAGGTATGGGCACGGTTGGTGCGGTAGCACTCGATGCTCATGGCCACCTCGCCGCGGCGACTTCAACCGGAGGGATGACTGGGAAACCAGTTGGTAGAATTGGCGACACACCGATCATTGGTGCGGGCACATGGTGTGATCAGACCGTTGCAGTGTCCTGTACCGGTGTTGGCGAGGCGTTCATCCGTACATGTGCGGCACACGAACTCGCCGTTCAGTTCCGTCAACCTGACACATCACTGCTCGAGGCTAGCCATCGGGTCCTGGAAATGGTCAACCCGATGGGTGGTAGGGGTGGATTG
The DNA here is from genome assembly GCA_938084455.1 of Candidatus Poseidoniaceae archaeon. GTDB lineage: Archaea > Thermoplasmatota > Poseidoniia > Poseidoniales > Poseidoniaceae > MGIIa-L1. Next base: position 1,824 of record CALKDX010000092.1, on the reverse strand, counting down.
ATCGCCGTTTCGGCTGATGGCCAAGTGGTCATGCCCTTCCAAACGATGCTCATGTACAGAGGGCTCTGGCACAATGGAGCACTTACTACAGGCATCGGCGAAGAAATTTATTCCGAATAAACAGCGTGCTGCAAGCCTTGTAAATTCTCCCGGTAAACGGGAAACAGGAAATTATGCATTTTGCATCAATAACTATTCATCATGAGATAGGCGCGAGATGCCCACCACTGGCCAATGCATAACAGCCAACAAGAGGCACCAGTTGCAAATGGCTTCAGCGGCGGACATCCGTACGAACGGTGAAGAAGTACCACCTCCACGCTTCACCATGGCCAATGTACGCATAGAGGCGGACACCATGGGCGAACTCGAAGTTCCAGCAGACAAATACTACGGTTGTCAAACAGCCCGTTCCCTGATCAACTTCGACATAGGAAAAGACACCATGCCCATAGGCGTCATTCGAGCCTTTGGGATTTTGAAACAGGCTGCAGCCAAAACCAACGTAGCGCTGGAGCAACTTGACCCAGCCGTTGGCGATTTGATCATCGCTGCAGCACAAGAGGTCCTCGATGGCCAGCTTAACGACCACTTCCCTCTACGGGTTTGGCAAACTGGAAGCGGCACACAATCCAACATGAACGCAAATGAAGTCATTGCAAACCGCGCTATTGAGATGGCGGGGGGGACCCTCGGCTCAAAATCTCCGGTTCACCCAAACGATCACGTGAACAGGGCTCAATCCTCAAACGACACCTTCCCAACCGCAATGCACATCGCAGCAGCGGAAGCCATCACCCACGAACTTCTACCAAGCGTTCGCTCGCTTCGAAACGCATTGTCGGAAAAAGCAGAGGCTTGGAATGACATCGTTAAGATTGGCCGAACGCATTTGATGGACGCAGTCCCTCTCACGCTAGGGCAGGAAGTCTCAGGTTGGGTCGCTCAACTTGATGCAGACCTTCGACGAATTGATTTTGCTCTTGACGACTTGTTCGAACTCGCCCTTGGTGGAACGGCAGTTGGGACAGGACTCAACACCCACCCTCTATTTGCTCAAATGGTGGCCGATGAAATCGCTAACATCACCGGTCTGACCTTCTGCACGGCTGAGAATAAGTTCGCACAACTCGCCTCACACGACGCAATTGTCGCCACTTCAGGGGCCCTCAACACGCTTGCGGTGTCCTTGATGAAGATTGCAAACGACGTACGCTGGCTTGGTTCAGGTCCACGGTGTGGATTTGGCGAATTATCGCTTCCAGCGAATGAGCCGGGTTCTTCGATCATGCCTGGAAAGGTCAATCCAACTCAGGCTGAAGCCATGACCATGGTTTGCGCTCAAGTGATGGGCAATCACACAGCCATCACCGTTGGTGGCAGCCAAGGTAATTTTGAATTGAACGTGTACAAACCGATGATGATTCACAACCTCCTTCATTCCATTCGGCTGCTGACCGACTCGTGCCGTGCCTTCCGGACCAAATGCGTGGAGGGCATGGAACCCGTCGAATCAGCGATCGCTAATCACCTTGAGAACTCACTGATGTTGGTGACCGCCCTCAACAACCATATTGGGTACGATAAAGCTGCCAAAATTGCAAAGAACGCTCATGAGAAAGGCACAACATTGCGGGAGTCAGCGCTCGAACTCGGCTATTTGACCAACGAGGAATTTGATGCGTGGGTCCGTCCTGAAGAGATGACAGGCCCTCGCTCGCCCCAGTGAATTCCCGTTTAGCGTGAACCTTCAATGAAGACGAAATTGACCATTGCTTGGAACAGCAGAAACCAGATTCCAACCATTGCAATCAGCGTAAAGCC
>CALKDX010000091.1 GCA_938084455.1 Candidatus Poseidoniaceae archaeon | reverse complement strand
GGGAGCGAATACAAAACCATCGTCAAAGCTCATCGCACGCCTCAAGTTGTGATCATGGCCGGTGGCCTTGGAACTCGCTTAGGAACAATGACGGAACAGACTCCAAAATCCCTCATACAGGTGAACGGCAAACCAATCCTAACGCACATTCTCGATTGGGCACATAAGCAAGGCTGCCTGAATGCATTGGTGCTTACTGGGCACATGGGGGAACAATTCGAAGGCTTCACGCATCCGGGAATGTCGGTTCGATGCATCCGCGAAGATTCACCGCTTGGAACCGGTGGTGCACTCTGGAATGCGCGGGACCATTTGGAGGAGCGTTTCATTCTGCTTTGGGGCGATGATTTGCATCCAATCCAATACTCGGAATTATTGAAAACGCATCACAAAATGGGAGCGCCACTGACAATGTGCGTGACCAAAAACCACGAGGAAATGAACCTTCACCATGAAGATGGAATGCTCCGTGAATATGACAAGACCTCAACAAAGGCTGAGTTCAATGGCTATGAAGCAGGGACAAGCATCGTCGAGAAATCAGTTGTCCTCGAACATGGTTCAGACGGCGTCTGGTCGTGGGAAGAAACGGTGTACTCGGCGTTGAGCGGGAAAGCGGCTGTTCATCTCGACAACACACCGTTCTGGGACATGGGCACGCCTGAACGACTCGAGTTACTCGAGCAGTTCCTCAAGGAAACCACCCTCTGATGACCTCACGAGTGCTGTTTCAGGAAGGACATGAGCTCCTTCGACCAGAACAAGGATCATGCCTCCAAAACCGCCTCCCATCATCCGAGCACCAAGCACACCCGGTGTTGACTGTAGGCGCTCCACATGCGCATCGACTTTCGGATGGCTCACGCCCAAAGCCACCAAGCCCTGATGGGAGGCGTTGAGCAAACGCCCAAGTTGGGGCGGCTTTGAATGAAGGGCTTCGAGCACCCGCTGATTCTCATCGTGGGCATGCTTTTGCAACTCAGCATCACTGCGTGAGGAGCCAAAGGAAGTTTCGCTCAGTTCTCTCCGTACGCCGGAATCAATCAGTTTGAACAACCAATCCTTTGGTAATTCGACTGTTTTTACGCTGGGAGAAGAAAAATCGATCAGGCATGCACAGTCTTTTTTGGAAAACATCATTGCCATTTGGTCAAGCAATCCACACGGGGTGTTGAGGATTTTATGTTCAATCCGTTGCGCTTCAAGGCACGCCTCCATTGGCTTCATTTCACCTTGGGCGCACAGCACGACTGCCAAACATAGAGCGGCAGATGACGACATGCCTGCACCAATTGGAATGGTGGATTCGACTTCGAGCGTTGCTGGCCATCCATTCGCTTCTTCCCACAACGCTACGATGGTGGGATCTCCAGACGTTGATTCAGCCGCACTTGCTCGAAGGACAAGGCGTGCCTCACAAGCGAATGGCAGTGCAAGGCCATCGAGGTAATCCGTGTGCTCACCAATGATGTTGATTCGAGCTGGGATGGACGCAGAGCGACGCATACCCATCACGTTTCATCGTTGAAAGGTTCAGTTCATCCGTTGGTGATGAGGTGATACATGGTTCGGACATGAACACCAGTTGCTCCGTTTCCGACCATGGTGTTTGTCTTGGCACCCCAGTAGGTTCCAGCGATGTCCATGTGAGCCCACGGGATTTGTTCACCGTCTTTCTCGTAATTTCTGTTTGGTACGAATTGCTTGAGGAAGGCTGCTGCGGTGTTTGCACCGCCCCATCGCCCTGCTCCGAGGTTGCGAGTGTCTGCAATCTTAGAGTCGGTCATTTCCTTCTCGAACGCAGGGAGCAATGGCATAGGCCATGCAAGTTCGCCAACAGCGTTTCCTGCCTCGTGAATTCGTGTTCGGAAATCATCATCGTTGGACCACAGACCGGTTGCTTCGTGACCTAGAGCAACCACACATGCACCCGTGAGGGTTGCGAAGTCAATGATGTATTCAGGATCAAACTCGCCAGCCTTCCAAAGACCGTCTGAAAGAACCAAGCGGCCTTCTGCATCGGTGTTCAAGACTTCAATGGTCTTTCCAGAAAGGGTTGTGATGACATCGCCGGGGCGTTGTGCATTTGCTGCTGGCATGTTTTCTGCCATGCAGGTGATTGCGGTGACTTTCCCCTCAAAACCGGTTGCAGCCAAAGCTTGCATGGTCCCAAAGACGGTTGCAGAACCGCCCATGTCGTACTTCATTTCATCCATGTTTGCGCCTGGCTTGAGCGAGATACCGCCCGTGTCGAAAGTAATGCCCTTACCGACCAACATTGGTCCACGGCCCTTCTTGTCGGAATTCATTTCGAAGATGACCATGCATGGTTTCCTAGAGGAGCCCATACCGACAGCAACAAGACCGCCCATGCCTGCTTTTTGTGCTTGATCGTAATTGATGATGGTGACTTGGACATTGTCGAATTCCTTGGCCCATTCCCATGCTTGATCAGCAAAGGCTTCGGGGTACATGTCGTTTGGAGGCATGTTGCCAAGATCACGGGAGAGATGGACACCTGACGTGACGCCAGCAAGGGTGTGAATCAGCGATGAGAGTTCCTTTTCTTGACCTGCATCGCATGTGACTCGGACTTCGAGTTCGTCTTCCTTGTCTTCATCTTCAGCCTTGTAGTTGTCAAAGGAGTAATCGCGGAGCATCATGCCTTCAGCGAAGGAACCCATGCAATCGACAGGTGCACCTGAAAACCGAACGGTGAGTTCGGTACCAAGTGACTTCTTTCGAGCGGCAACAACAGCTGCACCAGCCTTTCGGTAGGCGTGAACATCTGCATCCTCTTTCTTTCCAAGACCTACAAGCATTGCTTTGCCGCCTTCCGTACCAACGAGGGACATTGTTGATTTTGCCTTCCCTTTGAAATCGCCTTCTCCAAGAACCATGTTGACTTGACTTTTCAGAGCGGTATGCATGCCTTCTGCATGGGACTCGGGAACCGATTCTGTTCCTTCAAAAATTGGCATGATTAGAGTTCCGTTGATGTTGTGTCCTGGGCTAACGCTGACCTTCATGGGTTCACCTACCCCGGCGTGTCGCTCAAAGCACTTCAATACTTGCGCGCAGCAGTTCGTGCATCCTCTTCGTCCTCAGAGGTTGTACGACGAACTTCCCGTTCGTTTGCAAAGGCTGCTACGCCGATGAATGCGATGAGCACAGAGACCGGATTAAACAAGCCAAAGCCGCTCAGGAAGCGCCCATCATCGGCGTCTTCGAAGGTGGCAGAGACATTGACCGATTCGTTGACCCAAACAGAAGCGTCAATCACTCGCTTTTGATAATTCAGGTTCCATCCACCAACGCCTGAAAGCACTTTTTGATCCACTGCAAAGGAAACCGTCGTTCCGTTTGTAGCGTTGACCCCAAACAGAGGTGAGGCCCACATGACTTCGCCTGCATCGCTGATGTATTCCAGACTGGCGTTGGTCGTCGATGCCATGCCGTGATTGAGGACTTCCGTCGTCAACATGTTATCAGCGATTTGAATCGATTGTACGTCAAGGCGAGCACGCCAATACCAGACGTTGTTGATGAGGTACCTCATCACGTCCATTTCCTCTTCAAGACGGTCGTGCAAGGATTCGAATGTCCCCGGCACAAATTGCTCATCATCTGTTTCGAATGTGAAGGTCGGGAATCCCATCTTTCCGTAACCATAATCTCTGCTTGTGCCGCAGTTTGGGTACAACCCTTGGTTTGCGTTCTGGATTGGGATCTCGGAAATATTGGATTGAACCTCCTCGCGGATGCCATGGAACAGTTCCCAGTCAGGGGGCTGCTCAGACCACTTGCCCCAAGGATAGAGCATGATCCAAACACCTGTGTGCATGGTCACATAGAGATCAGCGTCTGGTACGACCGTGTTCATGTAGACTGAATTTGCAGCCGTTTCTGCTTCGCTGAATGCAGCGCTTCCAGGCTGTGTTGTTGGACAGGTGTTCCAGTAATGGTCGTAATTCCGATTCAAGTCGACTTGGTTGATGTTCCAGCGAGTGTCAATGTCGTTCCCGTCAGGATTGAGCATGATGAACACATGGACCTCTGAGTTTTGCAGGACATTGATGGCTTCTTCATCACCATTGGCCCATCCGTTGATGTACCATTTTGCCGATAACCACGCCAAAGCCGTTCCGAGGTATTCGTTGCCGTGATGCCCACCATCGATGTAGATGATTTCCTTGGCAGTCCCGTCTTCTTTTGTTTCCATGGACCAGTCCGAAAGCCTGACGACCCACAGAGTCTTACCCAACTCGGATTCACCGATGCTGGTGAGGTCGACAATGTCGGGATGGTCATCGGCCCATTCGTTCACTTCCATGGTCAATGTGGCCCATGTCAAGTGAATGTGGTTGTCAATGGGCTCTCCTGGCCACATCGGTTCTTCAATCGCAGTTGATTGTGCGTACGACGCTGGAACCGATGCGAGAAGCATCGAAAGAACAAGACCGATGGCTACTCGCATGGTGCTTCCTCACAGCGGAGAATCAAAAACGCTTTGATTCAATTACCAATCAGAAGTGAAGGCATTTGGATTGACAACCTTCTCAGATTCTCGGGTCCAAATCGTGCCAACTGGGCTCAGTGCATTGCTGCCACCATAGATGTCAGCGTATGGATCGATGTCTTCTGGTTCAAGATTGCGTTGCATGTAGGCTTCGACTCGCTCACGCAGGTCTGGTTTAAACTTCCAATAGTGGATGCGCCACTCTCGACCGTCCCACAGGGTTGTCTCTTCTGACTCAGTGGTCAGCAGATCGTAGTCTTGGAACATGTAAAACAAGTTTCGATCCGTAGGTTCGAGGGCGTTGTCGATGATTCTGTTGTAGAAGCCAAAGAAGCCCAGTGCGTGTTCTGCCATGCCCTGTGCGACTTCTGCATCCATCTCTAAATCGATGTGTTGTTGAATTGCTTTTGTTAGTTCTGCAAGTGTCATTGTCATGTCATCACCCCGTCGAGGGAGTCGGTGCGGCGGCGCGCACATTCTCCCGTAGACACTCTATTGTATTGTCATCCGACCCATATAGACCCATCGGCCAAAAACGATGAAAACCCGACTGAGCGGGTTATTTTCTTCGCTTGAGTGGATGATTTTCAGTTCAATCGCGTGCCCGAAAATGGGGATAAATTCCCCCTCGACAGATGTTACACAGGGCGAGTTGGTATAAACGAGCCTCAACAACAGCCTCAAGAAGACAGTGCGTGACCCCATGGTGTGAGCGAGACCTACGTCGAAGGGAATTTTCTGGGCTTGCCCGAATCTGCTGGCCCTGTTGACCTCGTAGTGCTTCCACTCCCGTACGAATTGACGACCTCATACGGTCAAGGAACCGCAGATGGCCCCGCTGCATGCATTGCTGCAAGTGCGCAGGTCGAGGTGTTCGACGCGGCTCTCAACGAGGATTTGCCAGCAGGCCATTCGATTTACACTGCCCCTGCATGGGAAGGAAACGGCCCGACGCTTGCCTCGCAACTTGACGAACTTGGAAGTTACCTCTCTCCATGGTGCACAGGAGATGTCTTTCCCCTCGCCCTCGGCGGCGAACACGGTATTCTGCCCCCGTTCATGTGGGCCATGCGCCACCACCCTGCTCTCGACGGCGATCTTGGCAACCTGACCGTTGTCCAAATCGATGCCCACGCTGACCTTCGTGCTGAATTGGACGGTGAGGCGTTTTCACACGCCTGCGCTGCTGCTCGATCGCTTGATATGGGCCTAGGACGGTTGCTCCAAGTGGGTGTTCGGGCGTACGCCAAGGAAGAAGCTGAGTGGATTCGTACTGACGAGCGCATCACGACATTTTTCGCAAAAGACACACAACATCCGACCACAGGGGTTGCGACTTGGGAGCAGTGGATTGACCTGCTTTCAGGATTAACTGGGCCGGTCCATTTGACCATTGACATCGATGGCTTAGATGCGAGCCTAGTCCCTGCCACAGGTACGCCGGTGCCGGGAGGATTGTCGTTCTGGCAAGCAATCCAAACCATCGAAGCAGTGTTTGACGCACCAAAAGCGGTCGTCATCAGTGCTGATGTCAACGAAATAGCAACCAATGTACATTCTCCACTCACAGAATTCACAGCGGCGATGCTGGCGACGAAAACTGTAGCAAGTCATTTCAAAGCCCGTAAAGAAGGACGTTGGAAGGCCATGAGGGAAAATCAAGGAACTGAACGCACTGGAGAACAATGCACGTACTTCTCCACCATCCTCAACCAAACAAAAACGGTTAAATAAATCCCTAGACCGGCGGGAGCATTAACAAAGGAGTGATTCAATGGCAGAAAGTCAATCACACGGTAAGCATGTCTTCCTCGATTTCGTAGGCTATGAGCCACAGTCAAGTGCAGATGGTGCATGGATGCTTGATTTGCTCAAACGAGCCGTCGAACAAAGCGAGGCCCGAAACGTTCACTCCCATGTTGCACAGTTCGATGGTTCAGTGTCTCCAATTGGTTTTGCGGCCGTGGTTTTGTTGGATGAAAGCCACGTCACCGCCCACTGCTATTCCGAAAAAGGCTGGTTGGCGATTGATTGCTTTACTTGCGGGGAAAGCGACCCAAGCGCGATTGCAGATTTTATTCAAACTGAACTTGAACAATCCATGCCTCGGCTGAACCTGAAACAACGCAGAGTCCAAGATCGCTTCTTACATGGAGAGGTCTAAATGTCCATCAGAGCCTTTGTGGACGAGCATTATCGCCACTTCAATGCGGGAGCGTTAGCCTCCACAGCGCGTTCATTGACAGCCTTCCTCCAACAGGGGGGGCGAGTCTTCATCACGCTTGCAGGAGCGATGAGTACTGCAGAATTGGGTCGCAGTTTAGCCCCAATGATTCGAGCTGGTCACGTGGCAGGTATTTCCTGCACCGGAGCCAACCTCGAGGAAGATGTGTTCAATCTTGTCGCTCACGACTCTTATGAGCGAATCGAGGATTGGCGAAGCCTATCCGCTGCGGATGATGCAGCATTGCTGGAACGGGGCTTGAACAGGGTCACCGACACATGCATTCCCGAGGAGCAAGCGTTTCGTCGAATTGAAGGACACCTGCTCAAGGCTTGGCAAACAGCGTCTGAAGCGGGAGAATCTCATGCCCCGCACCAGTACTTCTACAGCATGCTTCAATCAGGTGCATTGGAATCTGAATTCGAGGCAGACCCCGAATCATCTTGGCTTCTAGAGGCTGCTAAAACTGAACTCCCTCTTTTTGTCCCTGGATGGGAAGACTCGACGATGGGGAACATCTTCGCAGCACGTTGCCTTGAAGGCACAATCAAACAAGAATGCCTCAAGGGTGGCATCGATTACATGGTTGAACTGGCCAAGTGGTACGAAGCCTCAACCACCCAACTGGCTTTCCTCCAAATTGGCGGTGGAATTGCCGGTGATTTCCCAATTTGTGTCGTCCCTATGCTGAATCAAGACCTTGAACGCAATGCACCACTCTGGTCGTGGTTTTGTCAAATCAGTGAGTCGTCTCCCTCCTATGGTGGCTACTCCGGCGCACCCCCAAATGAAAAAATTACTTGGGGTAAAATCGACCAAAAAACTCCTAAATTCGTGATTGAAAGCGATGCAAGCATTGTGGCTCCGTTGCTGTTCAATTATGTCTTGGACCTGTAAACGAAAGGTCGAAACACCACAAGTGTTGAAAAGGAGTGCACTCGTACTTTTTTCATGAATCTCAAGCGACGGACCCTTGCCTTGTCGCTTTGCTTGATGTTGCTTCTACCGGTGATTGCTTCTGCCCAAGCAGACGGCCAACCCATTCCACCTTCGATCACAACTGCTTGGAGTGACGATGGACAAGGAGGCGTACTCCATGCTTACAGTGTGACGTTTGCCGATGACGGTGCGTACGAAATTTCTGTGGACTTGAACCACCTGCGAAATGGCACACTTTTGCCTTACGAGGTGTTTACCTCGTGGTCAGTTGAAGATGAAACTCGAATCGCAGACATTCAATTCAACACCTCCTTAGCGTGGGGCGATGAAATCGATTTGAACATCGATGTCATTGGATGGAATGGCGATTCTTTAGATGAAGCAGTCAGTGCCTCACGAAGTTTAACTGTTGGCACATGGAACCAACCAATGGCCGATCACGAAGTGATGACATCGACGACTTGGGACCTGAATCAAACATACATCGACGAAAATGGAACCCAAGCATTTGTTCTTTCCTTTGAGGGCCAAGGCTGGCAAGAGCGGGTTGGGCTCGCACTCAATTCGTGGGAATTGGGCAACGGAAGTCTCATCTCATCCGAAGTGAGCAATGAAAGCGAAACAATGCTCAACTTGGTTTTAGAATCAATTTGGAAAAATGAAACAGTCCTTAGCGGTTCATTGACCTCCCAAGTGTTTGATGCTCGAGGTTCTGGGACATTGTTGATCATGACCGAAGACGACGGCCTGACAACCGTCATTATGGCGAACGTATCAAACGGTCATTTCAACCGCACCATGATCGATGGAACCGTTTCTGAACGCGTGAATCTAGAAGCAACTGGAAGTTTAAACATCAGCGGTGATGATGGGGATGGAGCGCTCACAATCGAAGGTGAAATCGGTGTTCTCTACCTTGAAACATGGGATGAAAACGGTGAACGGAGGCTCGACCATACACAATTTGAAGCGTTGGCGACCATGCTTCTTGAAGACGATGACACCACAATCGACATTGACTTAGACGGCTTAACCACCATCGAGCGATGGGTTGACGGCGTGAGGGTTGAGCACAAAGAAGAACTCGTCGGAAGCGGTACCTTTGGTTTCGGAGAATCTGATGAAAATTCAAGCATCCAAGTCAACGGCACCATACTCGATTTCCATACGCTCATCGAAGACGGCATTACCCTCACCGATGACATACATGTCGATGGCGTCATCACGGGGGATGCTCAGGGAAGTTTCGGAATTGTTCGGACAATCGAAGAGACTGGTAATCAAGCAAACGCGACCGGCCAGGTGTTCCTTGTGAACGTCATTCATGAAGAATCATGGTTCAACCTCACTGGCATCAATGGAGGGAATTTCTTCCAAGATGAAGGCATCGGGGCATCTCACAACGAAACATGGGATTACCAAGTCGTGAACTCAGATTGGGCAAACCGTACGGTGCGAATCGTCTGGGAAGAGACGGGTGCTGACGCTTCAAGCGGTGATGAAAAACCAGAGCGCAGCCCGATTGAACAAAACGCGACGCAACCTGAAGCACAAGAAATTCTTGGAAACATTACCATTGTTCGAGAGACCGGGTTGATGCCGATTCCAATGGTTGCACACGACATCGTTCACCTTTCGGGCCAAGATGGACTCGAATTGACCGTGGAAGCCTTTGCGACTGGACTCGATCCAAGAGATGGTTTCAACCTCTCAGTGGTCCACTGGAGTGGAGCATACGGAGATTCTGGCGGCTTTGCGAACGGCTCAATTGTCGACGAGGGTCCCTTGATGGGCTTGGTCTCAAGCGTCACACGAAGCATGGACCTCCCGTTCGGAGAAGGCAATGACACTGCACTCTTCACCGAGTCTCAAGTTGTGCAACGAATTCTGTCCCCTTCAATCATCACCGCAGAGAACAATTCTGCACCGGTCTTGGTTCAACTTGGCTTTGTCGAAGGACTGATTGTCGGCGAGGGGGGGAGCACCGGCACGCTGGTCGCCCATGTCACCGACGCTGAATTCAACATCGAATCGGTCACAGTTGACCTCACTCCACTCGGCGGTAGCGTGACCACGCTCAATGATCGTGGTCTCGATGGCGACTCCACAATTGGTGATGACAGATACACTGCTCAGCACATTGTAAAGGGGCTCCAAGTCGGCAATGTAACGCTAAACCTCACCGCAGTGGATTGGTTCGGCACCATCACCACTGGGCAAGGGGTCGTTGAAGTTGTCAATCAAGGCCCAAGGCTGACGTCGGTTGACATGCTTCCGGACAGAGGTCCACGAGGTACAACCGTGATCATCAACGCACAAGCTTACGACGGGCACGGTGTAGAAACCGTTCAAATCGACATGCGAGACCAAGGCGGGGACTTGGTGGAATTAGCTGAAGAGAACGGAATTTGGGCTGGTAACTTCTCTATTCCTCAATCCATTGCTCCAGGTGAACATGAACTGCAATTCATCATGACCGACGCTCTTGGAAGGAAAACCACGGCTACAGCGTGGCATGCCTTGAGCGCAAACAGCACGCATGTCAATCTTTACGGGGAACATTACATCCCAGATGAAGTGATGAATCCCGTTACGATGCTCGTGTTCAACACGCCGCCATCCATCGTGGCCCCAAACACCATCGCTCTGAGCAAATCGGATGAGTCTACGACCGCGCTTCTTGAGATTGAAATCTATGACGCTGACGGTGTTGCTGTGGCTCAGGCAAACCTCGGGGTGTTCACTCCGTTGGGCACTCGAACCACATGGGTTGCAATGAACGATGAAGGCTTGAACGGTGACCGCATTGCAGGCGATGGAATCTTCACCGCAGAGATGAGTGTCCGTCCGAGCATCCCTCTCGGCACCCACGAGGTCCTCGTACAGGCCTCGGACAGCTATGGTGAAACGACTGGTTTTACTTCGATTGCCATCAGCCTCGCAGAAGGGGATTCTCCATTGATTACCACGGATGGCGATTTCCTGTCAACAGGCGTTTTAATCGGAATCTTGGCGTTGTTTGGACTGGTGGCTGCAGCGATCGTCATCGTCTCGGTTCGCAACGGTCCCAAGCGTGGGGATGGCGAAGATATGTTCGGTTCACAGTAAGCATCACTAACGGCCGATAAGCGTTTATACCCCCTCTCGGTGGAATGAATACCCCTGCGAGCGTAGTGTAGCGGTTATCACCGAGCGTTGCCAACGCTTGAACCCGGGTTCAAATCCCGGCGCTCGCACCAAAACACCATCAAAACGCCGCACTGCTCAATTGTTTTGAGTCAATACATTCAGCCGGCGTTGAATTTCCTCAGCCGTGTCGTAATAAAGGGAAAGGGGTCCTCCCACGGGGTCTTCGAGTCCCCAATCCTCATCGATTTTCATGGCTGGGCAGTGGACACCACAACCCATCGAGATGACATAATCATAGTCTTGTGCTGAAAATTGATCTACGCTTTTCGGACGCATGCCTTCTGTTGAAATTCCACGACTTTCGAGCACAGTCACTGCGTGTGTCGCAATCGAAGATGCAGGATAGGTTCCTGCTGAATCAGCCTCATGACCCATTGCTTTAGCAAGCCCTTCTGCCATTTGAGAGCGGCAGGAGTTTCCAACGCAGACAAACAGAAGACGCATGGAATCTGCATAATGGCGAGGGTATTAAGCCATCTCTATTGATTTACGTGAGAGTGTTCTCAAACCTGCAAGGTATCCCCTTGCCATGGAGCAGAGGTCAAGGCTCATCCGCGGGGTTGGTATCGCTGCCATCATCTACGCCAGCTTATTTGTTGGCCATATCGTTGCAGCAGCGAATGGATTGACGCTTCTCTTCGGTGCAATCGCCGCCAGCATAACGCTCATGACCTTCTTGATGGGACCGATTGTTTGGTTTCTTGCCCGACGTGGAGAAGATTCGAACAACCTTGCCTACCAAATTGGCTTCTGGTCAAGCGTCCCCTTGAGTGTTGGTTTGGCTTATGCCTATGCTGATCAGACCTTTGATGCAGCATACTCAATCGGGTTTCTAACCGCCACCGTTTTGACCCATTGGCTCGCATTGCGCGGTCGTTCAGTCTTCATTGAACCGAAGGTGGGTTGAAGTAGCCCCTTTCAATCCAATGGGTATGTCCGATTCTCCGGTAACCCAGCACGGCGTCAACAGCGGCGAGGTACCCGCTGAGGCATCGCCGCAAGAACAGAAGCAAATGGAACAGGCTTACGCTCAAATGAAGCGCAAGATGTCCATGGCAGAAATTGGACGGAAAATCAAGCA
>CALKDX010000090.1 GCA_938084455.1 Candidatus Poseidoniaceae archaeon | reverse complement strand
GGCAAAAAACAAACTTATGACGGCATGAAAAATCCTGTACTCAGCAGTTCGTCCGAGCCAATGCCCAACAGGAGCGACATGAAGCAACTGCTCGAGGTATTGCAGGAAATAAGGGACACTCAAAAGGCAATTCTTGAACTGATGGTTCGGCCCAAAAAGCAACGATTGCGCTCTTGGTTCAAAGGGATGTTCGGAAAGAAGAAAGATAAGAATCCCGCAACATTCAGCACGCCTAAACGTCCTGAAAAAACCAAAAAAACGGTGAAGAAAACTTTGAAGAAAAAGACGCCTTCTTCTGAGATTAAAACGGAACAGTTAATGGCGATTCCTGAAGACTTTGAAGACACAATTCGCAATATTCTCGAAGGACGTGAACCGATGAAACTGGCAGTTTTTGGTCATGAGTTGAAGATATATCAAGAGATGAACCAATGGAGGTATACGGGGACGGAAGCCTTCCTTGTGATGCATGGATTCCACAAGAAATATGGATTGAAGAAAGCAATCTTGAGCAAGATGGAAAATGAAGTCATGATCGAAGGCGTTGCGCCCAGGCAAACAATATCATTGAAAATGAGAGAAGAAGAATCTGTTCAGGAAGAAACCGTTCAAGAGGAAATCGTTCAAGAAGCAACACTTCAGGATCAGCCAAAAGAACCTCTCATTGAATTGAATCTACAATCGTTCCAGGCAGCATGCATTGCTGTGATCAACGAGCCGATGTCACCTGCAACCTTTGCACTCCGCTTAGGCGCACACGCATCCGTCGTATGTTCGAGTGAAATTTCCGCTAAAGAATTTGCACATCAATGTGGTATTGCAAAGAGTTGGAGTTTGCTTAAATCATTACGGACGCATGTAAGTGATCGAGTCGTTGTCGATGGCATTGGGACTGCTGCGACGATTGCACCGATTGATTCAGCGTGATGCTGTTCGCCAGCCACTGCAGAACAGAATCTCGAAAGTTGCCCTCAGAGCTTGACTGGTCGTGTCGCACCACAGGCTTGACACTTGAGCAAGGTTGTTCGATCTTGCTTCACGAAATGGGTATCTGGAGCGCCGCATTGGCTGCATTTGATGTAGCTGTTCACATAGTTTGCGATGGTCTTCTTGATTCGCTTAGGTGGAATTCTTCCCTTGAATCGAGCCCTTGGCCCGTCTCGTGAACCCGATGTTCCGAGTTCATTGAGGATGTATTGGTACACGTGATTATCGTCTCTATCCATCATTGAAACGACTTCATTGAAGTTTCGGAAGATGGTGTTTTGACCTTCGATGAGGATCTGTGGTGGAGGGAGTCGCCACCTCGAACGTGAAGAGATTTCCTCAGGGATGTTCTCTCGTGCTCGGTCGAGCAGGGACTCGTAATCGAAGTCGCTCATGCGTCAAGGCCTGTGCCGCTCTTTCTTGAAGCCATCGGAACCTTTCGGGCAAAGGATTGATGAGGTTGAGTCTTCACCCCAACATGAGAAGTATGGTTTTGAGCATCGAAGAACTGAGAGCGCAAGCCCTTGGCATGCGAAAAGAGGGGCTTAACTCCCAACAAATTGCGGACGAATTGTCGTTGTCTCAAGACACCATCGCTTGGCTGCTCGCAGAAGGAAGCGTCGCAGACCGACCGAACGATGTTCGAATCGGTTGGAGAAGCATCGGGGTGCGACCAGAACGAATCGCAGCAATTGGCACAATTATGGCCGATGTTGCTGATGAGGAACTTGGAGTGGAAGACATCGAGACTGTTGTTGGAATTTCGATTAATGGCATTCCCTTTGCCCACGAAGTCGCACGCCACTTGGGCGCTGAATTCACAATCTTCCGAAACGTCGAAGGTTCAGACGGCCAAGGCGTTTTGTCAAACAAATACGGCAAGGTTGCTGGAAAGAAAGTGGTCATCATTGACGATGTGCTTTCCTCTGGAGTAACGATGGGAAAGACCATCCAAGCAATTCGAGCGGTGGGTGGAGAAGTCGGGCTAGCCGTAGTCCTTGTCAATAAGACAACTCGAAATGAAATCGAAGGCGTACCACTGCGTGGCATCATCCGAGCAGTTCCAGTTTGAGGTGAACACATGCATTGGGCAGATGTCGCAGCGAAGGCACTGAGCCACAAGGGGACAAAGCACATTGTTTCCACAGGCATTACCCCGAGCGGTGAATTCCACATTGGCCACCTTCGAGAAATTCTAACAGGCGATATGATCGCTCGCGCAGCACGCAATGCTGGCCTGGATGTCGAGTTTGTGTTCATTGTCGATACCGCTGACCCTCTTCGAAAGGTGTACGATTTCCTTGGCCCAGAATATGAGCAATTCATCGGCCACCAACTTGGCTCAATTCCTGCTCCCGATCATGAGGGGAATCCTGATTGGCAACGGTTTGAAGAGGAAGGCTGGACATATGGTGACCATTTCTTGAAGCCATTTTTGGAGGCACTGGAACAAATTGGCGTACGTCCTCGAATCATTGACAACCTCGAATCTTACACTTCTGGACGCTTCGACCAACTCGCTAAGATTGCGTGCGATCGGGCCGATGAGATTCGAGAAGCCATCGAGCGTATTTCTGGCCGAGAACTGTCAGAAGATTGGTTTCCTTGGAGTCCATTGGACTCAAAAGGTTCTCTGGATGGCGTGCAAGTCACCGGATACGAATACCCGCACGTCCACTGGTTGGATTCACACGGTGTGTCGGGCTCTTCGGACCTAAGAAAAGGCGAAGGTAAACTTCCATGGCGAATCGATTGGCCGGCTAAGTGGGGCTGGATTGGTGTCACCTGCGAACCCTTTGGCAAGGACCACGGGGCTGCCGGTGGTTCTTACGCCACAGGACGAGAAATTGTCAAACTCTTGGGCCATGAACCACCTCACCCACTTACGTACGAATGGATCAGCCTAAAGGGTCAAGGTGCAATGTCCTCCTCTGCAGGAAACACAATTGGCCCAATTGAGGCTTTAGAACTTGTACCACCAGAGATCCTTCGTCTTTTGGTTGCTAAATCCAAGCCAAATAAAGCCATTGAATTCGACACTGGAATGAGTCTGGTGAACTTAGCGGATGAATTCGAGCGCATGGCAGCACGAAATTATGAGGTTGAACTGAGCGATGAATCATTGAGCAGACGACAACGGGTGCAAATCGAAGACGCAGCAGGTGCCATGCGCATGGCTGTGGTTGAAGAGGGAAAGACCGCAGAAGCGACTGCAGTCACCTTCCGTCACCTTGCTTTATTGGCCCAAACAAAGCAATCCGATGAAGAAGTCTGGGCAAGTCTTCGCACAGCAGGTGCAATCGAAGAACCTACACAATCACTTGTCGATCGGCTAAAGCGAATGCGTTCTTGGATTGCCTCCAAGCATTTCCCTCTTGAGATGAAAATCAGCATCCTCGAAGAGCCGAACCAAACGGCACTCATGGAATTAAACGATGAGCAACGTCAAGTTCTCCGTGCACTACCTGCTGCTCTTGCGGCTTGTGCTTGGGATGAACAGAGCATTGGTGGTGCTATTCCCCAAGCTGCCAAGGATCTTCAACTCAGTCCAAAGTTTGGCTATAGAGCGGCATATTCAGCACTCTTAGGCAAGGAGCGTGGCCCTCGCCTAGCACCTATTCTAGCCGAAATGAACCAAGAAACAATCGTTCAACTGCTCCATGAGTGTGTAGCAGCATTGGAGTGACACTCGACAAAGGCCAATCGCTGTAAGCACCCGTCGATTGTTCAGGGTCGAGGTTCAAGCAGATTCAGTCCGTTTTGACCATCACCCTTCAAAAGAGGTAAGCATCCATATCGGAACATGGCGGGCGTCTATTGTCCAACCTGTGAAGCAGGCGTTGAGGCGGCAGCAAAGTTTTGCTTGTCCTGTGGCCATGACTTGACCGGACAGGGACCAATCACTGCCACGGGTCACGATCTCAATCAATTGAAGGAAGTCATTCGACACCGTGATGACCTGTCAATGGCCGAAAAATTCGACATGATTGCCAAGGTCGAAGAAGGAGCAAATCCGATTCTCCTTGGCATCGCCGCACCCGCTGAAGGGGAAGACGTCGATCTTGCCAGTGCATTTGGAACCGAACTCGATGAAACGACCGCTAGCGCATATGCCAATCACGAATGGGGTCAGTCTCCAGCAGCCAATGCCGCAGTTCGTGCCGTCGTTCGTGGAACCAATGGGTGGGACCTTATCCAAGCAGGAAAACTGGACTTGAGCGAAGGACTCTTCCGGGATGCGATGGACAATGGAATGGAAGCATCAACTCACATTCACGATGTTGCAAGCGGTGAGCACGAAGGTATCGATCCCGATGCAATGAGGGCAATCCCTGTTCTCAAGCCTCCAAAGCGAAGTTTCTGCCCGAAGTGTGGTTCTGATATTCATGCCAA
This sequence comes from Candidatus Poseidoniaceae archaeon, assembly GCA_938084455.1. Lineage (GTDB taxonomy): Archaea > Thermoplasmatota > Poseidoniia > Poseidoniales > Poseidoniaceae > MGIIa-L1. Next base: position 23,321 of record CALKDX010000090.1, on the reverse strand, counting down.
CACCATGTTGCAGTGGCGCAAGTGGCGCGACTCCTCGGGGGCTGTGGTCTCCATGCAACTCGAAGCATCCATGGAAACATCATTGATTCAGGTCGCAGCACATTACCTCAACGTGATGCAGGCTATGAAGGACGAAAGGGATGATGCAATCGCTCGGGCTGCAAAAGGCGACCCAGGCGTCATTGAAGCGAAATTGAGAGAAGAACTTGAGAAGAGCATTCGAAAGGATCTTGAAAAGGAAATTCGTTCAGAAATGGAAGAGGAATTCAAAGGCCGCACTGTAGCAAGTGCCGATGCACCTGCTTCCAAGGCAAAGAAAGACACAAAGAAACCGGCCCAAAAGAGCACGAAAGCCGCTGCTACTAAGGCTGCATCAGGCACCACCAAGAAAAAATCTGGCGGTATGTTCGGGGCTAAAAAAGTCAAGAAAACATATGATGGCGAGCCTGGAGGAAAGGCAGATTGGTTCCTCTCAGAAGCATTGGACACGGTCTATGACCCTCATGGAACTGGAAAGTCAGTGAAACCAGCTACAATTCTTGCACGTTCCAGCGATGGAAATGTCCGGGTTCGCGACGTTGTAAGAATTTACGATCTCGAGGGTGAGGCTGGAATTAGTGAATTGGCCTGGACAAGTCCACTCACCAAGTACATCATCGATGCATACGATGCGTGTTGATCAGTAGTGCACCGTCAAGCGCCGTGGTTCGAGAGGACCTCTCTTTGCTGCTTTCATAGCGGCAACTTCCATTGCGGCACCTCGTAATGTCGTGACAAACGGAATGTTAAGTTCAACAGCCAATCGTCGCATCATGTTGCCATCACGGACCGCCCCACCGGAGATGGTTGGAACATTGACGATGAACGAAACCTTGCCTTCACGCATCAGGTCAAGAGCGTCAGGGTGGTTCTTGTCTGCAATCCTGTAGGCTACCGTAGCAGGCACATCATTCGCACGAAGCACATCGCATGTGCCCGGTGTTGCGTAAACGGTGAAGCCAAGTTCGACCAGGTCCTTAGCAATTGGAACAAGTTTGGTTTTGTCATCGTTGCGAACGGTAAGGTAGGCCCCACCTTCTGTTGCTACTGGCACCTCTGTCGCAATGCGCGCTTTCAGGTAGGCCACATCAGCTGATACATCTGAACCGTAGACTTCACCCGTCGATTTCATCTCAGGCCCGGGAGCGGGGTCGAGACCACGGAGTTTGATGAAAGGGAACACAGGGGCTTTGACGCAGACTTGGCCTGAAGTCCGCTGTGGTATTGTTTGGTCCGCTAGAGGGATGCCAATGGTGATGTTTGCCGCAATCCTAGCCATTGGCAAACCAGTTGCCTTAGCCACAAATGGAACGGTTCTCGATGAACGCGGATTGACTTCCAGAGTGTAAAGTTGATCGCCTTGAATGGCAAATTGAATGTTGTAGCAACCCTTGATGTTGAGGCCCAAACCAATGGCTTTGGTCTGTTCTGCAATTCGTTGGAGCATGGATTCAGGAATGTTTTGTGCAGGGATGAAGCATGTTGAATCACCGGAGTGAATTCCTGCCTCCTCCAAATGTTCCATGATAGCACCAACCAAGACTTCAGAACCATCTGCTGCTGCGTCAACGTCAATCTCTGTTGCATGGCCGAGGTATTCATCCACCAAGAGAGGTTTGTCCGGTGCCAGGTAGGCCTCTTTCAAGTAAGCATCAACTTGCTGTTGATTTGTCAGAATTTCCATGCCTCGACCACCCAGAACGTAGGAAGGTCGAATGAGCACGGGGAAACCAATCTGTTCAACCGCAGCTCTCACATCATCAGAACTGGTTCCGGTCGCACCTCTGGGCATTTGAAGGCCAATCCGTTTGGCAAAGGCTTCGAACCGTTCTCGGTCGCTTGCCTCGTCCACAGCATCGCATGAAGTCCCCATGATTGACATATTGAGTCCTAAGTGCTCAAGCATCGGGAGGCGTTCATCAAGTGGGAGTGCAAGATTGATTGCTGTTTGCCCACCAAACTGCAGCAGAATACCATGGGCCTGCTCTCTAAGCAACACTTCCGTGACATACTCAAGGGTCAGGGGCTCGAAGTACAACCGATCTGATGTGTCAAAATCCGTCGAAACGGTTTCAGGGTTGTTATTGATGAGAACAGCATCTTTTCCTGCAGCACGGATGGCCTTGACAGCGTGGACACATCCATAATCAAATTCAATGCCTTGACCAATTCGAATAGGCCCACTGCCAACCGTCACAAGACGCTCCTTGGTGCGTTCTTCGAGGTTCGGCAAAGCATCAATGCCGACCTCATCGTCAATCTCGTAAGTGGAATAGTAGTAAGGTGTCTTTGCAGCAAACTCAGCCGCACACGAATCAACCATCCTGAACCTCGGATGGAGGCCTAGGTTGTGCCTTCGCTTCATCACGGCGTCTTCGTCAAAACCTGGTTGGAGGGACTTTGGTCCGGTTGCAGGGAAACCAGACAAAGCATCCGCAATATGAGCGTCGCTAAATCCGAGGCTTTTCCAATGCTTCAGTTGTTCACGAGTGAGTTCAGTTGGCGTGGCGTGTGTATCGGTGATGAAACGCTCCGTTTGGGCAATGTTCTCGAATCTATAGAGGAACCATCGAGTGATTCTTGTGATTTCATGGACCCTTTCCACAGACCAACCACGCCTGAAGGCTTCGATCAATGCGCCCATCCTTCGATCGGTTGCAACCCTGCACCATTCAACAAGCGTCGAATCAGGCAATTCAGCGAGCGCACGTTCCGCCATACCATCGCCCTCGGATTCATCTGCCCTGGTCAATGGGCGGGGGTGAGCGCATCCTTGTTCCAATGAAGCCCATGCTTTGAGGAAGGCTTCCTCGAAATTGCGTCCTATGGCCATGACTTCACCGGTTGATTTCATTGACGTGCCAAGAGTTCGGTCAGCTGTTCTGAACTTGTCAAAGGGCCACCTCGGGATTTTCACGACGCAGTAATCCAATGTCGGCTCAAATGCCGCTGTGGTTCCTTCGCCGGTAATCGGGTTCGGCAATTCATCAAGTGTGTAGCCAACAGCAATCTTAGCAGCCATACGAGCAATCGGATAGCCAGTGGCCTTGCTTGCGAGTGCTGATGAGCGGGACACCCTTGGGTTGACCTCAATCACACGGATTTCTCCTGTGAATTGATTGAAAGCAAACTGGACATTGCATCCACCCTTGATGTTCAATTCTCGAATCAAACTCAACGCCTGGTCTCGAAGCACTTGGTGGTCTGCATCAGAGAAGGACTGAAGTGGCGCGACAACCGTTGATTCTCCTGTGTGAACTCCCATTGGATCGATGTTCTCCATGGTGCAGACGATGGTCGCGTTGTCAGCACCATCCCGCATCACTTCGTATTCCAATTCTTGCCAACCAAGGATTGATTCTTCAATCAGCACTTGGCTAATTCGAGAGTTCCTCAATCCAAGGGTTGCGATTTCAACAAGTTGACCAAGGTCCCAAGCGGTACCTCCACCAAGTCCACCAAGGGTGAATGCAGGCCGGATGAGAATCGGCCAACTGCCTATTTCATCTGCTGCAGCGATGACTTCCTCCATAGAATTGCAAGCAATGGCTTCTGAGATTGGAAGGCCAATAGACTCGCACACCTGATTGAACAGTTCTCGGTCTTCTGCTTTGTCGATGGCGTCAAGGTCCGACCCAATCAGTTCGACGCCCAATCGCTCAAGCGAACCATCGTGGGCCAGTTCACTGGCAATATTGAGGGCTGTTTGCCCACCCATACCAGCCAATAGTGCACATGGGCGTTCAATGTCTAGAATCCTTCGGACCGTATCAGGAATCAGCGGTTCGATGTAGATTTTATCAGCCATTTCTGGATCATTTTGAATCGTTGCAGGGTTTGAATTGACCAGAATTACCTCGTATCCATCCTCTCTCAAAGCCTGCACGGCTTGACTGCCTGAGAAGTCGAATTCTGCTGCTTGACCGATTTTAATCGGGCCACTGCCAAGCACCATGATGGTTTTGAGATCGTCTCGGCGCGGCATCAGCGACCCCCTCCAAGATGTTCATCAACAATATCTTTGAAGCGTTTAAACAAAGGCGCAGCATCATGAGGCCCTGGACACGCCTCTGGATGGAATTGGACTGTAAATGACGGATGACCAACAATATCCAACCCTTCTACGGTTCGATCGTTAGCGTTCACATAGCGCACTTTGACTTCAGCGCCAAGTGTATTTTCACCCGGAGGCGAACATGCGCCACTCGGATGGGCAGCAAGCATACCGGCATCGGGGTCTGCCACAGCAAACCCATGGTTTTGGCTTGTGATGGCGACTGTCCCATGCACTAAATCGACGACTGGTTGGTTCGCCCCTCGATGACCATAGCGCATTTTGTAGGTTTGTAGGCCCGATGCAAGCCCCATAAGTTGGTGCCCAAGGCAAATACCCATCACGGGCATTTTTGCCCGAACAGCGGCGGCAAGAGTGTGTCTTGCCATCGTGGCTTTACCGGGGTGAGCCGGGTCTCCAGGTCCGTTTGAGCAGAAGAGGGCATCGATGTTATAGGACTCTGTCAAGGTCTCAAAGGAAGTGCTCGGAGGACACCAAACAACCTCGAAGTGTTCGCATAAATTCCTCAAGATATTGTATTTGATTCCGCAATCTAAAGCGCCAAGACGGGGCAGTGGACGGTTGAGATCATCCAAGGCACCGGGGTTCAATACGACGGGGGCGTCAATGGAAACTTCTTCCACCAGGTCTTCCAATTCAGGTGAAGTGAGGCTTTGTAATCGTGCTTTAAGCAACGCCTCATCGTCTTCTGGGCCAAATACGCAGAGAACAGTTCCAAGTTCACGCACCCTGCGAGTAATGGAACGGGTGTCGATGTTTTCGATCCCAGGAACGCCATGGGAGCGAAGCAGTTCATCGACAGTGCCGATGGAGAATCGATGGTCTGGTTGCTTCATGGCATGACGAACCACAACACCACGAGGCCAAACTGCCCCAGATTCTGAAGCACCTTCATGAACACCATAATTGCCAATGAGTGGATATGTGAATGTGAGAACTTGACCGGCAAAGGATGGATCAGTCAGGGATTCTTGATACCCCATCATACCCGTTGTGAACACCAATTCACCTTCTCCGTGCTGTTGAGCTCCAAACAAGGTGCCTGTGTAGCGTCCCCCGTCGGCCGTCAAAAGGACGCCAGGACCACTCGCACCTGAAGGAAGGGAGGTCCCTTGAGCAAGATGGTCTGCCGCATCAAAAAACGATGGAGGGGTGTCCACACCACGTCTGTTGGCACCTGGGCAAAATGAGCCGGAACCAAGATTGACTTCCGACATCAGTTTTGGTCGAAAACGAACACCCATAATAATTGGGTTGGAAACTGAAGGATAGATTGACGAAAAAAAGACTCAAAAAACCGCGATAAAAGGTCGGCTGAGGGCGAGTAATGAGGTACTTACTCCTCTTCCCTGTCCAAATCCCGAACTCGCTTGCCACTGGGGGTAGGTTCGATGATGAGACGAGCGTCATCAAACGCCCTTTCACTGCCAGATTCACCATGCCATGCGTCCAAGAAAAGAGCGAGCGCCGCAACTTCTGAGTGGGGTTGGTTGCCAACCGCCAGATTGTATTGACTGTACTTGTACACGTCGCCAGGAACCTTAGCGCCCCCGACAATCACGACAAGTGGACGGTCCCGCCTTATGCGTGGAATCGCCTGACGGAATGGTTCACCGTACATCGTCAAGTGAACTGCGACGCCTGGTTCACCGTCGCCCGCATCTTCCTCGACAAAACGACGAAGCCAGCCCATTGGACCCTTGATGTGGTCACAAACCATGCCTGACCCAAACCGGTCCGAAACAGATTCTAAATTATCAAACATCTTAGGATCTTCATCGCCTGCTAGGAGGAAGCGATCTGCACCTAAAGCCCTGCTGACAAGGGCCAAATGGGTGGTGATGCGCGGGTCTCGACCAAGCCTGTAGCCGAGCCGAAGCACATCCAAACGCTCACCGGACATGGTGCATCCTCCAGTTCATTGTTCAAGAAAGCGACCCGTGTTCACTCGAGAAGTGCAGGTGGGGAAGCGACGGCTGGTTCTGGCTCTTCTAGCGGTGCAAGGACAATGCCTTCGGATTCAAAGAAAGTCTTGAGCCAAAACAGCAGGTATGCTTCGACGAGGTAACTCGCACAAAAGGTCACGCCTGTGAACAAAACCACAAGTCGACCCGTCCTCCACAGCCCCGTTTGAATCGTAATGTCGCCCATCAAGCCGTAAATGAACGGTTCGAGAATAAAGAAGCCGCAAACAATGAGCATTGCTCCTGAAACGAGGGATGGAAGGAGTTGTCCTTGTTCCCTGTTGATGGATTTAGCGCCCGAAGAAATCAATCCAAAGAGGCCTACCGTCACCGCTACTTGTGAGAAATTCATGCCGAATAAAAACGAGGTGGCGACCGTTATATCGTCATTTCCTTCGGTGATCAGAACCCACCAAAAGAGCCCCAGTCCTGCGATGAGTATTCCGCCAAGGTAGGCTTTTTGATTGATCAGATCGAAGATTTCTTGTTCGCCCTTTTGAAGATCGAATCGGTTCATGATTCGTTCTGCCAAATGCGCCCGTTGCTCATCTCCAGCGCTAGGAAGCACTTGCCTCATTTCGGTGGTGGACTCATCATTACCACCGGCAAGCCCTTGCGACATAGAAAGGCTTCACGGTCACAACTTATCAATTCTGCCACCATCGCAGCAAACATGGAGGGGACCTTCGGACCTAATTCTGAACGCCGAATGCTGATTGCAGACAGATTAAGACGCCCCGAAGGTGGAACCTGTCGACTGATGGGTGTCATCAACGCCACACCAGATTCATTCCACTCAAGCAGCAGAACATCTACGGTTGAAGAGGCTGTCAAAATCGGTCTCGCAATGTGGGATGCTGGAGCAACGTGGCTCGACATTGGTGGGGAATCCACCCGCCCTGGTGCCGAACCGGTCCCCGTTAGAGAAGAGATCACACGCGTTGTTCCAATCATCAAAGCCTTACGCCAGGCACGACCAATCGGTTTGATTTCCGTTGATACACGTCGATCTGCTGTGGCAAGGGCTGCACTTCAAGCAGGGGCAGATTTGGTCAATGATGTCTCTGGGCTAAGAGATCCCGCCATGATTGAAGTCGTTCTTGAGGCGAAGTGCGGGGTTTGCATTATGCATATGCAAGGCACTCCAGGTTCGATGCAAACTCAACCTGTGTATTCAGATTGCACATTGGAAGTTAGCACTCAACTGCTTGAAACTGCACGGGCGCTTGTAGCAGCAGGCCATCCAAGGAACTTGATTGCCCTTGACCCGGGCATTGGGTTCGGCAAGAACCTCAATCACAACATCGAGTTGTTGCTCCATCCTGAAGCGTTCCGAGGGGTTGAAGGGTTTGCGTTGTTGTGGGGCGTATCAAGAAAATCAATGATCGGCTCAATAACGGGGAAGCAAGATCCAAAGGACAGGCTTGCAGGAACATTGGGCGTTGCAGCAGTGGCGCATTACGAAGGAGTGGATCTTCTGCGGGTGCACGATATCGAGGAACACCAAGATTTGCTCTCGGTCTTGGACACCATTGCCTAACTACCAAGGCCGCCAAGAAGACCTGCCGCTGCAACCCAAGCTCCGGCCATGCTTCCTAAATTCGACAAGGCAGTGACCATGAGCACTCGCCCTGCTCGGTTGGACCAGAACATTCCAAGGTCATCCAACTTGAGGAAGTTCTGCAAGTCCTCCGCCGTCGGCTCTCGTAATTTGAGCTGTACATAACCAGCAAACCACCCTGCAGCAAGCGTTGGATTCAATGAAGTGATTGGGGAGGCGCAAGCCGCCGTCAGCACCGCGAGGGGGTGGCCACGAGCCAGCAAACAGCCCAAGGCAGCGAACACAGCATTTGCTGCAGTCCAAACTGTGAACAACTCGACAAGGTCGACCGCATCGCCTTGTGAGATGAAATAGGCGACAAGACCCATCATGAAAAGTGGGATGAGCCACGGCAATGCCTTGGAAAACCGACTGCGCGTTGGAAGCGTTTCCAATGCCGCTAATTCCGATGCTTTAGGTTGAGATGCTGCTTGTAAATGTGCTTCAATACCACGAAGATGACCGGCACCCACCACTGCAAGAATCCGCTGTTCACCTTTTGCCTCCAAAGAAGCAATTTTCCCCGCAAGGTAGGCATCCCTTTCATCGATGAGCACGGAACCTGCCCCCGGTGAAAAGGTTCTCAGTTCCTCCATAAGTGAAGTAAGGAGGTCTTGGTCCTCCAACAATTGAGCCACTTCAGGTGCATCTTCATCGTCATCTTCTCCAAGAAGTGACCAAAGGATTTTGCCTTTTTCAAAGAATTTCATTTTCTTCCAAGCTCGACGTAGCGTGGTTTGAATGTCCCGATCGATAAGGGCAACCTCGAGTTCTGCTTCCTCTGCTGCTTCGACCGCGGCTAGTAATTCAGCACCTGGTTGTTGGCCTTCATCGAGGCCCATTTTCCTCTGCTCAGCCGCAAGGAGGGATTGCAGCATCACGAGCGGCGCCTTACCTTCCTTCACGACCTTGAGCAATCCTTCTTTGTCCAAGCGTCGGTTCGATGTCAGCGCTGTATAACGTGAATCGCACAGCTCTACGGCTACAATGTCCGGTTTGAAGAGTTCAATTTGCGCCCTGACGGCTTCAACACTTGCTGTAGATACGTGGGCAGTGCCCAACACTCGCACCCGATCCGAATGGTTGAAAATTGGCGCCTCAGTCATCTATAGCCGCCTCACTGGAAAATAAATCGGCTAACGCCTTGGACATGGCGACGATTGCGGAAGATGCTGCTTCATCGGCATCTGCAGGAACTGAACCAAGGAGCGATTCAAACAAAATCTGTCCTCCAGCCAAGGCCTTGTGACCGCCTGCTTGACCCCCTGGCCATCGCTCAGAAAGCATTCGGCCAATATGGATCGAGTCGTTTGTCGTTCGTGCAGAGAGAATGACTTTCCCTCGACGAACTCCAAACACAAAGACGGATTCAATGCCTTCGGTTGGGAGAAGGAAGTCTGCAATCTGCGCAAGAGCGTCACGGTTTGGGAGAGAGGACAAGGGTGCGATGAGGGTAGTGCCGACCTGTTGCCGTTCTCGAAGGGCTTCCGCAAAGGCTTCCAGCGTCTCCCTTGAACGCGGAGGCTCCTCTATAGAGCGCATCATTGAAGAGTCCACCCACGCATTGAGCCAAGAGAGAGCCCGGATGTCAACGGGATTGAAGTGACGGGTAAAGCCAAGGGTATCGGTCCGGATGCCAAATGCAAGTGCTGTTGCAACTCTGGGTGTCATTTCAAAGTCGAGCCCCATCAGCATACTCGCGACCAAAGAAGAGGTGGCTGAGAACTCAGGGTGGACCATTGACAAATCTGCTGCGACACCTTCAGAGGCGTGGTGATCAATGACGATGTGTGGCACGCAATCATCAGGAAGGATGTTGTTTGCACCCGGTCTGTGGAAGTCAACCGTAATCACAACGTCTGATTCCTTCAGAACATCATTCACTTCCCAATCTAGAATCAGCCTTCTGGCTGGGATTTCTAGGGCCTTCACCATGGCCTGGTTTTGTTGATGCTCGATCATCCCCCCGTAGAGGAGGCTTGGTTTGAGCCCCATGGACTCAACCAACTCATACATGGCAAGGCCAGCACCAAGCGCATCTGGGTCAGGGTTGTCATGGCAAAATATCGAAACCTTTGATTCAGCGGGGACCGAAGAAAGGTAGTGATGGAGCACAGATGCCCCGTCTTTGCGTTCCCAAGAACGAATTCGGTCTTGCATGGCAGTGAAGGACACATCATCGACGCTGATCAAATCCACACCGTCCCCTTCCAAAGGCAATGTTGTCAGGATTGGTACATCCCGCCAGTGATTTCTAAGCGATTCAATAGGAGATGCACCTGAAAGGGCGTTTGGATCAATAAGCAAGATTGCTGTTGGTTCACGGGCACCTAGGGGTAAGGAAGCCAAAGGCAATGGTTCAGGCAGTGCAATGATGTCGCAATCCTCAATGGGTTCTGTTTCAGGAAGAGTTGCGGCAAGGCCGACAAGGATGCATTTTTGACGTCGAGCGCACCAACTGCTCAGGCGTACAGCAAGTGGAGTGGAGCCGAACACCAGAAACATTGGCACACCTGATTCATTTGGAGATTCTGTTCAGAACTGGATTTTGTAGTCCTGATGGTAATAATCTGGCACATCGATCAATTCTCTTTGCTGGGAACCCTTGACTGCGGCAATAATGAATGTTGGAATCATTTGAATGGCCTTGTTCCAGATGGTGACTTCTGAGTTGTAGAACTCTCTTCGGTCTGCAAGTCGTTCTTCAATTCGAACCAAACGTCGGCTCAAATCCAAGAAATGCGAATCTGCTTTCACCTCGGGATAGGCCTCAGACAGGGCGTTGAATCTGGGGGTGAGTTGAGCCAAGGCGCTTTGTGCCTTATTGAAATCGCCCACATTCTTTGCGACCAACGCACCGGAAGCTGCTTGACGTGCAATAAATAACTGTTCAAAAAATGCAATTTCGTGTTTTGCAAACCCCTTAACGATCTCGTGCAAATCTGGCAGGGTCTGAAATTTCATCATCACATCGCTTTCATAAGAAGCCCATGCGTTATCCACATTGAGTTCTAAACTGACCAATCGGTTCCATGAAGTGTAAAACCACAACATCCCAACCCCTGCAAGCAGGAGGGAGAAAAAGCCGATGAACAACACGACAACCATGCACCAAGGAAAGCGCCTCAACCTATGAATGATGTGGTACTCTCGATTAGACAACATCTTCAACCAAAGCACCATCGTCAAATCGAAGTGGGCGCCGATGTCGATTGAAGCGATGCTTATGATTGCCCTAGGGGTCTTCTTCGTCGCTTTCACCTTCGCTCCTGTAGGGATGGGAGGGGGCATGCTCTTTGTGCCGCTTTTGCACTATGGAGCAGGATGGGCCATTGATGGAAGAACCATCGCGGTCTCCCTTACCCTCACCTGCATTGTAAGTTTTGGCAGTGGTCTGGCGCACAGGCGGAAGGGGTATGTTGATAATTCCGTGGTTAAAACCGGACTGATTGGTGCCATACCGGGGGCCTTAGTTGGCGTGTTTATTGTCACTATAATTGGCTCACACATGGACACTGTGTTCAAACTCCTCAGTTTAGGCATGATCCTCTGGGCCATCTGGAAAACTGCGGTAAAAAAGAAATCGACAGCACCTGAGGAACAAGAGATGGATGGCAAAATCCAGACGCTCCCCCTCCAAATTGGAGCAGGCATAGGTGGTGCGCTGTCAAGCGTTCTAGCCATCGGCGCCGGGGTAATTTATGTCCCAATTATACGCACATTTGCCCACCTAAGGCCGAGAATGGCCATAGGAAGCAGCCTTCACCTTATGATGGCAGTCATCCCAGTTTCAATTCTAACTCATTTGATCATCCAGCCGGCCGATGCCCTGAAGCAACTGTTGGATGATTCACCCTTCATTCTCAGTTTGGGACTTCTGACATTCATCGGTGCGAGAAGTGGTGCCCATTTTGGCATAAAGCATGTCTCAGAGGAACGAATTATGCTGGTGTTTTTGGTGCTGATCATCGTTGTTGCCCTAAGGTACATCGTTGATTTAACTGGATTGTGATTCAGTCTTCTCCGGTCATTTCCTCGGTTGGTACAACAAAATCCAGTGCCGATGAATCTTCGATGGCAACGATGCCTCGAATGCTGTGTTGCTCTTGCAAGTCCACCGTTGGAGGGGCTACCTTGACGCGAGTGGTACCCAAAGAAAGCAAGTAACCGGGACTGACTGGAAGGCGCCCTTCTGGAAGCCACACACCCAGTGAGCCCAGAGTGGCATGATGGACGACAATCAGGGTGTGGCCATGCTCATCAACTTCTGATCGAACGACCGTAAGTGGGCCCCCATCACCAATCAGGCGTTGACTTGGCTGCCAATCGTTCCAAGTCTCAGCAAGTGGTTTCATGTGTTGAACCACTTGGTCCTCAATCTCACCCATCCTTTCTTCAAATGCTTTTTGCGAACCTTCGTCAATGGTGTTGAGTTGATCCAGCAATTGACGTAATCCTTCGTGATGAAGAGTGTCGATTTTGGTCATTGCTGCGTTTGCCATCAGCAATAAGTCGGCGAGACGCTCCATTTCATCTGACTGATCGGACTCAAGTGCGCATTCCATCGCCTCATCAAGAAGTTCCAGGGCTAGGCCGGGTTGGTCAATCGAAAGCAAAGAAGTGCCAATTTTAGTCAACACACGGCTTGCTTCTGCTTTCTGTTCCATCACAATGCCTTGAGCCGTTTTGATATGCTGCTCTGCAAGTTCTTTGTCGTGATTCAGATGCCGAGTGATCCCCGACAGGACAAGATATGGAAGGCGGCTGCTGGCAATCGATTGTGCTTGGCGGTCTGCTGTTTCAAAGAGTCTTGAAGCTCGCTCCCAATCATCGGAGCCTGTTGCTAAAAGACCCAACTGATGCATGCTGTGCATTTCTGCATGTTGATCATCGATCAGCGTGGCCGCTTGTAAGGCTCGAGAAAGGTGGAGGCGGGCTGCGGCCTGCTCTCCGCTCATTTTGGCCATTAAACCAAGCGCAGTTTCTGCCCGTTGAATGTAGCCTGCTATTGCGGTGTTGGCAAGTTCTGCGGCTTCTCCCCCAAGAGGTGCTAGGCCGAGTCCGACCGCTTCGAGGCCCTCGCTCAAAGCAAGTAATGTCATGCGATAGGCGCCTTCGACATCTTTTGAATACGCCTTTGTGGAGAGACCAGAAAGGTGTGCATCGAGCGAGACCATTGGAGCACAAATATCGAGTAAGGGGCCAATTTTCTTCTTGTATTTCGCTTTGATTTGCTCCCCACGTAATGCACGCTTAAGCGATGAGGAAAGCGCTTCTTCAGAGGCACCAGAGCCGGTATTCTGGGCAGGTTTTGTTGCAGGAGGGGGTGCTGTGATCAATGAATCGACCATCCATGTCAGTTTGGCTTGAATATCATATTCATTCACTCGGCTGATGGCGTACCTCATCTCAGCAGCTCGGATTCGCCGGGAAAGGCTGTTGAACGAGGAGGCTGCTTTCTGAGATGCATGAGTACCAAGCCTTTGCATGAAGGTCGATGGAGGACAGGTTGTGTAGCCTAGATTTGCCTTTTCGCCCGTGGTTGTCATTTTGAAATCATCCGTTACCAGAACCACATTTGGGTCCTCACGTGCCATTTGGGAGGCCAGAACCATCAGCGACAGATCAACATCCTGTGGTGAGGCTCGCTCGCCAATCAGGTTCGCAAGCCCTCGGATTTGTGCATCATCAACTGCCACTGTGGTGAGAAGTCCATCCATTGCTTTGAGCAATTCAGGTTTCTTTTTCCACCGTTGGAAACGCACAGTACGAATTTCACCATGCACTCCCGGAGTGACATAGAATTTGTGATGACCTGAGTTCTTCAAGGCTGTAAAATCATTGAGAAAACGGTCTGGCGCCATTGACCCAAGATGGATAAAGCAATTGGAATCGATCACCCAAGTTTGGCTCATGTCTCAGATGGGGGGCTAACAATGACTTGAGCATTGGGCCAATACTATGCTGTTAGCGAGGGGAAAATACAGACCTCTGGGGGAGCGAAGAACTTCATGCGGTACTTTGCCACGATTCGGTAGGCAACATCTCGGATTGGCAGAGGAATGACCCATGCAAAAGGGAACAAGAATTTGTAATGCCATTTGAGATACAGGAGGCATCGTATTGCTGCGGCAGAGCGCATGTAGGGACGACCGTTTCGGATCAGGTACACTGAGTCTGCTTGTTGATACTTCTCTGGAAAGGTCGAAATCAAGGCTTGACCTTCCTCGCTTTCAATCGCAACAAACCTCATGCTGTTGGAATCCGTCAAGCGAGGATGAAGGAACACTGCGGACCTTGTGCATAATCCACAATCGCCATCCATTAACAGCACAGCAGGTTCACTCATGAGGCACCCTCCAAAGGAAGCATGTGCCAGGTCACGACGTTGACACCTTTGGACATGTGAATGAATTCAGGTGTTGTTGCGTCGCTGATACCAAGGTTGTAACTCTCCACAAGGGAGTTCTCAGAAATTGAAGCCTCAGCATCACAATACCACCACTTCAGATGATGCGTGTAGCCATGGTGGAGTTTTCCTTTGCGCACCGTGTACAAGCTGTACCGTTCAAACAGGAAATATTCGAGCGTGCCCGGGTTTGCTTGCCTCACTTCAGAGGTTGGCTTTGATGATCCATTCAAGCCCACTCCGTCCTTTTTGCGGACCGATGACCAGCGGTAGCCTTCAGAAAATTCACCTTTCACACTGCACTTTGCATAGCGGTAGGTCAAGCCATAGCGCCAATTCGCATAGAGGCAGGTGACCCGGCTTTTGGCATCCAGGGTGAGAAAGAAAACGCCCGGAACACCATTTTTTACAACATAGGTACGGATGTTGAATTCACCAAACGTGGAAATGCCAGGCACTGCAGGCACCCCTGACGGTCGAACATCCTCCATCACAAATGGAATACAGCCCACATAGGCGTCGCCCTCAAACAGGTCCAATTCAAGATCATCAGGGAGGTGGGCGCGCAACAATGCTGGGTCAACCTTCCAATGGAGAAAGGTTAACTTCTTCCAATTTTGCCTGAGGATCCACCTTGTTTCTGGCATTGGAAAGGGAATGTGGTCAACCTCGAGACCATCCTTTCGTGTGCCCATGCTATGCCATTGGGGCGCAGGTCTTGAACCATCCCTCACTTTTCAGCAGCAACTTGGGAAGCCAACGATTGCGTGTCAATTGGCTGGCCTTTTTCCCATGTGGCAGCGAGCCCGAGTGCACAGCCTAGGGGGCCCATCATCATACACATGATGAGAACTGGTGTGGAAACATACAGTGGGCGTTCGGCTTGAAGCATGCGCAACCAGATGAATCTCCCAATGAACAAGTCAAATGCAAGGAAATGCAACCATCCAAGCATAATCACATCGGTGTCCTCAAACAATTCGAAGACGATTTGAGGTGTTGGCATCTCACTGGCAAATGTAAGTAAAATGGTGCCTACTTGAGGTGCTGCAAGGACAATGTAGGGCACTAGCAAAGGCATGAAACACCAGCGTAAATCCCCGACAAAACGTCGAGTAAGTGCGTGTTTAGGTACAAACCACATCAGCGACCAAAACGGTAGGATCCAAATTGAGGCAAACCAAAACATAACGACTGAGAGTTCCATCTTCATTCCTCCTCAATGCGTGCAGCAAGATAGCGTTCTGCATCCTTCTTCAAGAAAAGAGAATAGAAAGCAGGCAAAATCACTAGACTCGAGAGCAACGCTAAGGCGATTGCAACCACAAACGCTTGGCCAAACAAACGAAGCGGGAGCAATGAGGACAAGTTGAGCACAGCAAACCCTCCGGCAGTTGTTAACGCTGCCATCCACATCGCCCTACCGGTTGTCGCAGATGCGTTGGCAACCCAGAAGTGTGGATCTGCGGCAGGTGCGTGCTCAACCTCTTCTTCTAAGCGAATGGAAAAGTGGACGGCATAGTCAACGCCCAATCCCAACGAAAGAGCCCCAATCGTCACCGTCTGTGAATTGATTTGGTAGCCCGTGAAGCCCATCAAACCATACACCCACCCGACAACCATCATCAATGGAATCCAAGAAACAAATCCACGCGCAGCACCCTGAGCAAGGTCCCGTTGACGAACAGAGTGGATTCCAACAAGCATCAACAAAATCACACCTGCAACGATGCCTGTCGACAGGATTGCCGAATCAGCAACATCTGAAGTCGTTTGAGCAAGGATAAGGCTACGGCCTCCAACCCTCAATGTGGCATCTGATTCCAATTCGTCTTCCGCAGCAGTCAGCGCATCGATCATTCGTTCGTTCAAATCAATGGTCGCTTGCCAATCAAGGGTTTCAGCCTGGAAAGAAATCACCGTCTGTTGACCATCCGAGGCCAGCACAGACGCAGTCAATTCTCGACCTTGTTCCGTTGTCAACAAGTAAGCCTCAAGATCCTCCCAGGATGTTTGATTGTCATCCTGTAGATTCGACATGAGTGCGCCCAAACTAGGGTTTCTTACTTGCGCTTCATCTAGCACATTCCACAAGCCACTGGGTGCTCCGCTGACATCCGGGCTATCCTGCAAAACCTGCTCAGCAGCAAGCCACGCAGCATAACCGTCGGGGGTGATGACATCCGCATCGACCACCACATAGAGCGGTGAGCGACTGTTTTGGAATTCATCTGAAAGAAGCAAGAAGTCGGCGACGACAGGCACGCTGTCATCAAATTGATCCCGCTGATCAAACCCGACTTCCAATTCTTGGAAACCAAAGTACATCGGCGTTAAGAGAAGAACTGCAATGACACCAACATAGACTGGCTTCGCTGAAAGACGGGCCAACCCGTTTGCAATCGGACCGATGGTGATGCTGCTGGCCTTTTCGAGCTTCAATTTCTTTGGTGGGAACATCATCATCAATGCTGGCAATGCAGTGATGCTGAGGAGGTATACCAAGAACAAACCAATGGCGATCACTGTTCCAAAGACTTGCAGGAATGAGAGAGAAGAGAATCGGAATGAAAGGAAACCAACCATGTCAGTGAAAATTGCGATGACAAGGGCGATGGAAGTCAGTACGGTTCCACGTCGAACTGCAATTTGACGCGCTTCATAGGAAAAATCACGAAGAGTTTTTCTTTCTATAGAATCTTTTGAATCAAGAAGGCTCATTTCCTCACGGATTCGAATCACGACGTGAAGCCCATAATCGACCCCGATCGCAAGCAGCAAGACAGGGATTGAGTTCATCGCAGCGTTAAACACCATGTTGACGCCAAAGAATTGCAACCATCCAGAGAGGCCATAGGTAGCAGCAATCGCTAGAACGGTAAGCGTGGTCACATATGCCGTGTCACGCAATGAACGGAAATTGAACCAAAGAATGACGGCGAGCAACAGCAACGCTGCACTGGTCAGCATGCCAATTTCCTTCCCCAGGTTGGAATTGGCCCCCTCGCTGAACTCAGAAAAGGAAAATGTTCGAAGATTGTCATCACCTGATTGCTGTTGAAGATCAACCAACATCAATGTGGACCAATTGGTAATCTGTTCCTGAACATCACCAAGAATGTCAACGCCGTAGTCCTCTGGTTCTGTGCTCACAACAAGCGTGGTTAGGATTGGTCCTGATGTGTTCCATGAATCTTCACCTCGGTCAGCGACCGGTATGGATCCGAGCATTGCGCTGCGGTAATCAATGGACTGAAGCCCCATGAGAATGCCTAATTGGCCGTTCATAGGTCCGGTCACGGCGGCAATTTGACCCTGTTGCTGAGCCGAACGGTTGGCATCGACCACCTCCAACATACCAAGCATACCGCCAATAGACCCGGTGAGGTTCAAGCCGTTATCAAGACGCTCGAGCCATTCTTGAGGCACACCTGCATCCCAGCCAAGCAATTGTTGACCTGTGAGTTGGGTTGGCGATGGGATTGCAGCAGAGGCCTCGCTGAGGTTGGAGAGCGCTGCGCTAAGGTTTGCGTCTTCGGCTTGCATCACCTCGCCAAGTGCAGATTGAACGCCTTCAATCCAATCGGCTGAAGCAGGATCTTGGTACATCTGCCACTGATACGCATAGCCAGCTAGTCCACTGTTGGCTTGTGTTCCGAAAAGAGGGTAATGATGTGGAGCGAAATTGACATCATCAATCATGGCCGACTCGATCATAGCAAGGCGCTCCCATGTGGAATTAACCAGGAGATCGCCGCCTTCGATTTCGTCAATGATGCGGACAAAATCGATTGACGCTTGGTATTCACTCTCGATTTCTTCGAGTAAACGTACATTCTCGTCGTCTGGGAAAAAGCCATCTTCACTGTTGTCAAATTGCAGGTGCATAGCACCCGAGGAGAGCAACAGCACAACGAGCATCACAAATGCGAAAACGGTTTTCGGGCGGTTGACACTCGCATTGCTCATTGCCTCGAACGGATTTTTCATACTTACCGCTTCTCTGTTTGGTTTTTATATTGATGTGTCTGAACTAGGCTGGAAAACGGTGACTGTTAGGCGGATGACACTTCATCATAGGAAGCAGCAGTCGCTCTCAAATGTTCATTGAGATACGCCAAAAAGACAGTCCATTCTCAAAGGGATTCAATGATCATGGCAATGCCTTGACCGCCGCCGATGCAAGCGGTCGCGACACCGTACCGTCCACCACAACGCTTCAATTCATGAGCGAGGGTGAGGACGAGGCGAGTACCTGTGGCTGCCAATGGGTGACCGATGCCAACAGCACCGCCGTTGACGTTGACCTTTTCGATATCAATTCCTAAATCTTGAACGCAAGCAAGTGCTTGACCTGCAAACGCCTCGTTGATCTCCCATCGGTCGATGTCTTCCACGGTTAAGCCAGCCTTTTCCAACGCTTTACGTGAAGACGGCACAGGCCCGTAGGACATGATTGCAGGTTCAAGCCCTACAATGCCCCAAGAAACGATGCGTGCCAACGGTTCATCGCCGTCTGCTTTTGCCTTGGATTCTGATTTAATCACGACTGCAGCCGCTCCATCGACGATGCCTGAAGCATTACCTGCGGTGACAAAGGATTCTGGGCCGAAGGCGGTAGGGAGCGCTGCAAGGCTTTCAGGTGTGCAATTCTTGACAAAGTGATCTTCGTCCTGATGCGTGATGATTTTTTCACCACGGCGGCTCTTGATGACCACTGGGGTGATTTCTTGCTCGAACAGACCAGCCTCAACGGAGGCTGCCGTCCTTGAATGCGAGAGGGCTGCGAAGGCATCAATTTCTTCTCGTGTAACGCCTTTCCGCTTGCACAATTCATCAGAAGTTTGTGCCATGAACAACCCACATGTTTCGTCCTGAAGGTTGGTCATGAAGTAATCCTCAACCTTTGGGGAACGACCGAGTTTCCATCCTTCACGTGCTCCTCGCAACACATGCGGGGCTTGGCTTGAATTTTCCATCCCGCCTGCGACAACTGTGGCCGCTTCATCGAGCATGATCATTTGTGCACCGGTCACGATGGATTGGACGCCTGAACCACAAATACGGGAGAGGGTCAGCATTGGAACTTCTTGAGGGATACCCGCTTGAAGTCCTGCATGACGTGAACCATAGATGGATTGTGCACAAGTTTGCAATGCGTAACCCATGACCACATGGTCCACTGATGATGGATCAGTTCCGGTCATTTCAAGAGCGCCTTTGATCGCAATACCGCCAAGTTGTTGAGCGCTGACTGATTTCAATAAGCCGCCCGTTTTGCCATCGCCTCGCTTACCGCCAACCCATTCGCAAAACGGTGTTCTCGCCCCGCCCACAATCACAACATCTTCTGCCATGAGTGTGCCACTGGGGCCGAGGTCATGAACCTCACTGTCACAACAACAAGAGCATGAAGACGCCTGCAACAGCCGTCAAGAAGGGAAGGAAAAGGATTTCACTCCTCGAACGTAGACGAGCGATATTGGTCAATTCAGTGCCCCGTTTAATCATTGCCGGCATGCCAGGGGTGTCCCTTCCTCTGCAATCAAGACGGGCGTTTGGAACGGGCTCTTTGTAATCCACATGGTTGTCTTCTTTATTTTCCCAAATAGAACTTAGATCCGTTGGGGAACAAAGAGGCGATTCACATTCCGAAACATCGGACACGCCCGGCCAATCCAACTCTTCAAGCGGCCGTTGGTTGAGAAAACCGAGCACATAGACTGGGTTTCCAATTCTAAGGGCGTGAATGGTCCAGCGATGGCGAAGAACATGCCCTTTGTAGAAGAGTTTCTCTCGGTAAAAACGCCAGTAAGGATCTCGGCGAGCGTCCCTGTCGCTCGTCTCCCATCGCTTGGCGTATTGCCCCCATTCTTTTCGCTCAAAGGTTGAAGGACGCACATAGATGGCTCCAGTCCCGTCGTGAAGCAAAAAAGGAACATCCCCTTTCCGACCCCGCACACGACGCCAGACATCTTTTGTGCGCCTTCTTGGTCTTCCATTTCGAACGACTGTGTGGGTTTCTCGAACCAGCGCTTCATAGACCCATTCATAGGACACACAACCTGGAACCAAGCGATGGGGATGACCGTCTACTTTGATGTCCATGCCACCAGAGAACGTCGGTCGAACTTGGCCCACCAATTCCGTTGGCCCAGCCGATGCTGCTCGTACCGTTTCGGTCGAGGTGTCGATCATCACGGTTTGTTGACGTTGTTTGAAGTAACCACCAATCAACCAGACTGCACCAACCCCCATCGTGATGTAGGGAAGCAAAAGCATGGTGTCATCCTCGATGGAGGCGCTTGCTTTTGCTTCAGTGATGCCGATGACTGCAAATACAGACATGCCCAACAGAAAGGCAATCATAAACAACCCATAACTGGACAAATTGGCAGGTTTTGGCGTGCCTATTTTCCGTGGATGCTCTGGAATCAATTCATTGCTTGGATCGGGGTGATAAGGTCGTTGCATAAACCATGATTTTGGCCCTGGTGCTGGCAGAACCCAATCGCTAGCATCTGCCGTAGGCACATACTCTGTGTGGCCGTAGAACCAATCTGTGAGGCTGTAGCCCGAAGTGAGTGCTTGAGCCTCCAGATCATCCGGCTGAGGAGCATCCTTACGCATTTTGTGCAATTGTTGCTCGAGACCGGTGGGTGAGAATATCGCCAGAAAAGGAAGCATAGCCAATGACAGAACAAGCCCTAAAGGCGCTTTGTACAGACCAATAAGCATCACAATGAAGATCAATCCCCAGACGAGCCACATATGCCAAGTGTAGGGATAGGTGACCTTGATGAAGCCCTGATTGAAATCGGGCTTCGGTTTTTCCATGCACCGCCATGCTGTGGCGCAGTTATAGAAGTCTGCCCTTGCAAGGTTGCTCAAGCATCAGTCTGCAAGAAGACCGATGACCTTCACCAAAATCCGTTTGTCGCGTTGACCATCAAATTCGGCATAGTGAATCTGTTCCCATGTCCCCAAGTGCAACTGTCCATTGGAAACAGCCATGGTCACTTGTTGACCTAAGAGCTGACGCTTCAGGTGAGCATCCCCATTGTCTTCACCTGTCTTGTGATGTTGATATTCCTCTCCGCCTTTACCGTGGATGCCGTAAAATGGTGCAAGATGTTCGAGCCATTGGGTGATGTCATGATGCAACCCATACTCGAGATCGTTCACATAGCATGAGGCTGTGATGTGCATTGGGTTCACCAAAACCAATCCGTCAATGATTCCACTTTCAGCCACAATACGTTGTACATCTCGAGTGATGCAGCGAATTTCATAGCGTTCATTGGTGTTGATCCAGAGTTCTTCGACGTAGGTCGCCGATGTGCCAGTGACAAGTGTGCCCATGCTCCATTCACGGAGCAACCGGTTGTTGATGCTTGAGGTCGTTAACCAAACAATTTAGAATTGTCCAAACCGTTGTTCGATACCATGAGAGGGATGGCAACGATGCCCAGGCAAACCCCATTACAGATGACAACGAAGACTGTACCAATGGCTGTGATCAAACCACCATCATCGATTTCCGTTAATGCATTGTATTCCTCTTCGGTCAAGTCACCGTCTTCATACAGTTGATCATAATCAACAGCAATTTGCAACGCTCCAATTTGTACGATTGTTGACACAAGGATAACGAGACAAACAAGAATCAAACCACGGCGTTGGTAGTTGATCATCATCACTCCACCAGCGATGCTTGCACCGCTCAAGCCAAGGCCGAGAACACTTGCTGCAATCAACATTGCAGGGCGTTTAAACGCCCCTGGGCCGAGGAAACCAAGAAGTTCTCCCAGGATGTTCAGAACTGCAAAAACAATGACAAGGACTCCAATGACCTTTGGGGAAGACGACGGCGCTTGGGTAATCATGATTGGTTGATGGCCAAATTGTTGTTGCACTGGAGCACCCATGATCATTGGTTGTTGAGCCGGGTGGGCTTCCGCAGGATTCCAAAGATTCGTTGATGGAGGCGCCTCTTGACCGGGCGTCTGTTCTTTTTCATCATCCCAAGGTGAGGGTTCCATGGTTGACAAATACAGCAGGAAGTACATCAATGCTGGTATTCCGGTGAAGGTTGTGTTGAAGAGGGAGCACCCCGTGGCAGGGTCAAGGAGGGGTTTGTGTGTCAGATGTGCTCGTCGTCTATAAGAAAAATTTCGAAGCCGTGCACGATGCAAGCCTCGACATCATCACGGCAGAACTCCAACGGTGCAGCGATGAGATGGGTGGGCTGAGGGTCGATATCCGTGCTCGCGAACGTGTACGTCGAGCTGATTTCATCGGACGTGACTTGGTGATCGTGTTGGGAGGCGACGGAACCTTGACCAGCATCTCACACAACATCGATGCAGCAACACCCGTGATGGGTGTCAATTCTCATCCACGGGATGATGACCCCGAAGGAAGTTTTGGCTTTTACATGGATTCCAACGTTGGAACCTTTGCTGAAGATGTCCGACAGGCTTTGGCAGGTAAGGCAATTGTCAACGATTTACCTCGCTTGCAAGCAATCATCGATTCGACATCTGGCAACCGCTTCACGACCGACCCTGCGATGAATGATCTCTTGATTGCCAACACTCACCAGTATGCTCCAAGCAAGTATCACTTGCGACGTGGAGACATGAAGTGTGAACAACAGAGCAGTGGGCTGTTGTTTTCAACTTGGCTCGGCCAAGGAGCATGGTTAAACCATACCATCTCGGCTGAAGAGCACAAGAAACTTCGCTCAAAGGTTGAACAAGAGCAGAAAAAGACGCACTATTTTGTTGTGGCTCGAGACGTGCCGCACCATCAACGGACAGCCATGCCATGGGCTTGGATGGATTGGACTGATGCTGCCACAACCATCACATCAGACATGCATCGGGGCTATGTGGTCCCAGATGGCTGGGACGAGGTTCACTTCAATCGTGGTGCAACAATCACGGTCAACACTGAAGCACCAAGGCTACGCTTGCTGACGTTCAGGCAAACGATGGCTGAAAAAATAACATCTTGAGCGCACGAAGCGTTGCCCAATGTGGTTTGGTCGTGATCGAGAAACTCTACCCTAACTGGTGTAAAAAGTAAAGTGGCATAGGCCAAAAAAAGAGGTGGAGACTGGAGTTCGACAAAGAACTCCAGCCTCCGGTTTTCTTAGGAGGTGATCCATCTGCAGGTTCCCCTACAGATACCTTGTTACGACTTAACCCTCCTTGTCGAAGACAGGCTCGA
>CALKDX010000089.1 GCA_938084455.1 Candidatus Poseidoniaceae archaeon | reverse complement strand
TGCAATTAGCACGCTCATTATTTTCTTATTCATGTTTTTCACTTCCTTTTTTTGTTTTGGTTGTTTTTACACAGAGAACCCGCTGTTCTCTCTCTCCAGATTGCCGGCCCAGCTGGTGGGAAGGTCATTCTGGGATTGCGGCGATGCTGCGCACTGAATCGTATTGTATTTCAAGCATTTAACAAGGGTAAAAATGGACACTTTGGCTGCGCCATTGTGTGCAATGAACTGGCTCGCAGTTCTTTGATTTGTGCCCTTGTTGTATGTCTTGTATTGATCCTCCGAATGCATCGTTTTTTCACGGGTCGGTCATAGGGAACCCAGCGTTCCCTCTAACAATTGGAACAATCCAACCCTATATGAAAGGCGCGACGCGATGAGTGACTGCTTATCGGGCATGAATCATCGCCGCTGGCAACAAGATTGATGCCTTTTGGGAGAGGACGAATCGAGCGACGAGGTCTGCGAGTCCTTCGTCTGCGAACGAATGCAATCGTTCATCACCGTTTCCTTTGGCGGGTGAGAACAGTTGGATCGGCTTCGCATATCGGCTCAATGCGATTTTCGCAGCGCGAATCGCATTGGAGCTCGGCAAGCCACCGATGCCGTCTAATCCATTCCCCATAAAGTGGGCCAATTTCCCTTGCCTCACACCAGATGTTCCTTCCATTGCAAGCATGCCCAGGATAATGAATTGGTCGCGGGTTGGGGCATCCCAGCGTTGGTGGTCGCCTGAGAATTTTTGTGTGAGCTTCTCAAAAAAGCGAGTTTGGTTTTCTGGTAGTCGGTCAATGCGTGGTGCATCGACTTGGATTCGCTTTCGAAGTTGAGTTTCTTTTGGTAAAATATCTCCAAAGTCTTCCCATTTGTAGGCAATTTCGAACCAGTTCGAAAGTTTTTCAGAAAAATATGGATCAGGGCCATTTAGATTCCAAATGCTTCTTTTAATTAATTCTGGAGCGAGTGTGGAAAACCCCTCTGGGTCTTTTTCCGCAAGCGTTTTCAACGCTTTGAGGTACTTTTCATTCTTCGACCGTTGGTGGTCGGCATCTGCTGACATCTGTTCTTTGGTACGCGGGGTACCATAATATGGTTTGTTCTTGTTGATCTGTCTTAATCTCATCATATCCCCTCCAAACGACGTATGTCGTTGAAAGATCACATACGGTGTTTATCGTTCATATTTTCATGTTTCACAAAATCGCATAAGCAGTGTATGGCTCTCTTATGTCGAAAAAAGTGATTACACTATTTGAACAACAAGAGACACTAGAGTCTTTTCATCATGGAACGATGGGGTCCAATATTGGGTATCTCGTAAGGTTCGTCGATCAATTGCCAACCTTGTGAGAGGTAGAACGGTATCGCTTTTTCTCGTGCTTGTAAGAGCGCCACCCTTGCTTCGAAATGAGTTACTGCAGCGTTTTCAAGCATCGAAAGAACTTCGCTGGCGTATCCGCGACGTTGTGCTTCTTCTCTGGTTCCCATTTGCCTGATTTGGATGGCTGGTCGGTTTTCGGGGTCGGAGAGAGGGCCGAATGGGGGGCAAGTGCTTGCATTGGGGCCCGCATGGTCTGGTGCAGAACCGTCGCTGTCTTTGGCGATCAGATGGGCCCTACCGACAGCAACAATATGTTCGCCGTCAGGGACCCATGCGTGAATCGCTTGGCCGTCATCGGCGAGGCGTTCTGCTCCGCGTTCGAATCCAAGCGGAGCCCTAAGCACCGCGAACCGACAATCAAAATACGATTCTGAGGGCATGTTTGGGGGAAGCAATACGGCCGGATGTACAATTTTCACTCTATCGCCTCACATCAAGCAGCCATGCGCCGAACATTAACCCTGTGATGTTTGGTAAGAGAGCGGTGTATTAAACCCCTCAAAAGCCGCCTCCGAAGGACAGGATGAGAAGGACGATAAATCCAAAGAACAAGAGGATGGAGAAAAGCGATGAAGAAAGCAAGCCCCAGCCAAGTGCGTTTTTTCCTTTGACAAACGAGAAGATAATGGCACCGATGTACACCAAAGGCATCATACAAAATACACCCTCGACAATCTCATCTTGATTTGATAGAGACTCCTCCAATTCACGATCATAAGTTTGAATGTTTACTGAATAGGACGGCAACTCATCGCCGTTCGGAATAAACCACAGCGTTTCATTTGAACTGGTCAGTTCACCGATTTGGACATGTTCTCGCTCACCAAACCAAGACGTTTTCATTGCGTAACCTGTTTCCGTTTGGCTGTCGTTGCACTGGTGGTAGACCACATCCCCACATGAGTGAACCTCGAGGATTTCATTGTATGAAAAAAAGACTGCGTCAAAATAAATGTAGAGCGTTTGGTTGGTTGGAGGAAACGTGCTGTTCAGGTAAGTGGTTGAGGTTGTGTTGTCCGTCCCATGGTCAGCCGCAGATATGCGATGGTAGAGATTACCATTGCTGGTGATGAGGCGGCCTGATACATCGTTCGCATTGTTTGATGCCCCATTGTATGAAACAGAAAAGGTTCCATTTTCTTCATCCATGGCAAATGCCAGCGGTTGGATTTGCGTGATTGGCTCGAGGTATTGGCGTACCTTGAGAGTGTCATCCCAATTTACCTCACAAAACACCTCTTCATCGGACCATTCGTCCGAATAGATGGAACAATAATCGACCTCGTGGCCAGGTCTCACAGAAATTTGCGCAGAATAATGGCCGTTCTCATCGGGACTTACGGACGCGTCTTCATAGCCATACAAGTCATCGTATTGGCCTGAGTTGGCAAACTCTGCGATGAATCCGAAGAAGACGACAACAGCGATGGGGGCGAAAAAACCGATGAAAAATTGGCCCCAGCGAAACGAGGGTGGCGGGGGGTTGGATTCACCCCACTGCAGTTCATTCTTGACATAGATCGGCGAATTGGCCCCTTCTAAATGAGGTTGGGGGGTTGACTGAAAGACCGGTTTTTGGGCCTCTCCAAACGTTTGTCCTAGAAACACTGGTGCAGGAGCCTCGGGAGTGGATTCGCTTTTTTGCCCATCGTCCATGGTGTGACGCGATGGATGCTGTGTGATTAAACATCCTGCGGTGGAGGGCAATGTACGCAGACATGAGCACTCTTTAGGCAGCAAATAAGAATCGGTTGCGTTGAAATACAAGTCCTCAATCCGTCAATCACTGCACGGGTGTCGGAGCGGCTACGTCGGGGATTGCAAATCCTCTTACCTGGGTTCAAATCCCAGCCTGTGCTCTTTCTAATCAAACGCCTATGTTGCCTTAGCATCGCGCGCAGTCTTGATATTCAATGGCGACTTCGTAAAGGCGTTGGATGCATGTCCAATGGGTGGGAGCCGTTATGCCTGAAATCAACCGTTCATTGTCAAATGTAGGCATCGGCTTTGCTGCATTCCTCTCCCCCCCTGGCCCAGAAGTGATCCGATTCACGGTTGGACAACCGGATTTCGACACACCGATTCAAGTCGTGAACGCAGCAAAGGATGCCCTTGACCGCGGGGAAACAGCGTACACTCGAACTCAAGGCTCGGAGGAATTGTGCCGGGCCGTTGCTTCACACCTTACCATTCACGGCATTGAAGTTGACCACAATGATGTGTTGGTTTCTCCCGGATGTAAGCAAGCTGTCCTTTATTCCCTCATGGCCACCCTTGATGCCGGTGACGAAGTGTTGCTTCTTTCGCCAGCTTGGCCCTCTTACGATGGAATGGTGAAGTTGCTCGATGCTGTGCCGGTTCACGTACCCGTGAAGCGAGAAAATTACCATCCAGATTTCAACAACTTAGAAGCCGCCGTAACTTCGAAAACCAAGGCCATCATTCTCAACTCACCAAACAATCCCACAGGAGCCGTCTACACCCCCGAGGAAGTTGCTAAAATCGTTGCTTTTGCCATCAAACATGATTTGTGGATTATTGATGACATGATCTACGCCACGCTCGTGTGGTCCGACCACCCATACACGTCCCCATGCACCATTCCTGGTGGAGCTGAACGCACCATCACAATCGGCGGCTGGTCGAAAGGCTGGGCCATGACTGGTTGGCGACTCGGTTGGATTGCCGGGCCCAAAGTTGTCATGGACGGCGTCAAGAAAATCAATGTCAGTGCAGCAACGCACGTGGCGACCTTCATGATGCCGGCGGCCACCGTTGCGCTCGGCCTTGAGGATGAAACTGCTGCTATGGCCTCTTCGTTCAAAGCACGCTGCGAACTAATCCACGGATTGTTGAGTGAATTGCCAGGCGTTGTTGTTCCAAAGCCCGAAGGGGCATTCTATGCGTTCTGTGACATCACAGGAACCGGAATGACGGACATCGAATTCGCCCAACGAGCACTCGATGAAGCCAAGGTCCAACTGATCCCAGGATCGCTGCTCGAGGGCGGTGAGGGGTA
>CALKDX010000088.1 GCA_938084455.1 Candidatus Poseidoniaceae archaeon | reverse complement strand
TGACGATGATCGATGTTTTGGTTGTGCAGCATGCATCGCCCTTTGTCCAGTGAATGTTCTTACCCTCATCGATCGCCTGGCTGTTGTTGATGAAGCTGGATGCACACATTGCGAATTATGCATCCCCTCTTGTCCTGTTTTCGCCTTGGAGATAAAACCAGAACGTGAGGCTGTAGCATGAAGCATGTGCTGTTCATCGGCGGTTCAATCGCCTCATTAGTCGCTGCCTCCCACCTTTCTAATCATTCTAAAGTATCACTGATTGAACTGCATGCGGAGGTTGGTATGCCAAGTGGACAACCAGGGTTCATACACGATCTCGCCCTTCTCAATTCGTACCTTAACGAAGAACAAATCAAGTTCCTCAAACCAGATGATAACAAGCCTGGTTGGGGCCTGCGCAGCGAATGGCTCACAAAACATCTGGCTATGAATGCGGCACACAACGGTACAACCATTCACACAAAAACAAGGATCACCTCAATTAAGGTTGAAAATGATCAATTCATTGTAGAATTTCAAGGCGGTGGACGCGCCTCTAAAGACTCAATTATTGTTGATCGGGTGATTAATTCGGCTCACTACATCCCATTAGCACCCGGTGGAATGCAACACACGATCGGTGAACATTCAATGATTGAGCATGTTGAACCCACAGTGACCACATCATGGTTTGGTGGTACCGCATTAACCAGCGATTGTCAATCCCTTCCTGAAACAGCATGGATGTTTTCCCGAAGCGAAGGACTCAGTGAAGTTTGGTTTGAAGGCACACCTGACTGGCAACCGAAACATGGTTGGATTGAACAAATCCATTCCAACCTACCCTTTTCTGCCCAATATCGCACCATCGATGCACAAATTCTCGAGGGGATGCGTCTTGCAGGGGTCTCAAAATGACAACAAAGCTCTATCTCGAGAGCATCGAAGCAGGTTACTATCAACACTTTTCAGCAGTTGTAACAGAAATTCACCAGGAACATGTCGTCCTTGATCGAACCTTGTTTTACCCTCTTGGTGGCGGGCAAAATTGGGATACAGGCACTCTATCTGGCCCAAATGGTCCAGTCCAAGTAACGGAGGTCAGAGGACGAGATGGTGTCATGCACACAGTTGGTGAAGGTCACCAATTCAGCGTCGGTGACGAAATTAAAGGAAGCATCGATTGGGATCGACGCCACGCCCATATGCGCATGCACACGGCACAACATCTGATGTCTGGTCTTGTGTACGAGATGTTTGATGGAGCACGAACCGTTGGCAACCAAATTCACAGCGACCGCTCACGAATTGATTTCAATCCAATCGCCTTTGACGAACCCATGTTGAATTCCTTAGTGGAACGTGCGAACGAAATCATTGCTCAAAACCTATCGGTTACAGACACGGTCATGACGCGTGAAGAAGTCAATGAAATCATGCCTCCAGAGCGAACAAACATGGACCTTCTCCCTTCAAGTGTTCGAGAACTTCGAGTGGTGAAAATCGATGATGGATTTGACCTATGCCCGTGTGCTGGCACCCATGTTCAACAACTCGGTGAAATTGGAGAAGTCAACTTTCTCGGGAAGAAATCGAAAGGAAAGGGAACCCAACGGTTCTCCTATGATCTCCATCAACCCGCCATCAACATATCACCAAAACAGGCAACACTCTAAGCAGAGATTTGAAAGGCATCAACCCCTTATTTAAAACTGAAAAGAAACAATATTAATTATCAAAGGATTGACAAATCGAGGAAAATCATATATCGAGGTCTTCGTCAAGCAAATCCTTCACATCAGAGAGCGTGCTTTGCCAAGCAGCACGCTTCTGCTGCCGCTCTTCAAAGACTTGCTCTTCCACCACTTCAACAAGTTCTTCCGGTGCCGATTGGGCCTGAGTGGCCGCTTCAAGACGGTCTGTTAATTCAGTGTCTTCCCCAACGCGATCTCCCCGATCCACAGGTTCAATGGGGCGACTGGGAACCGTTCGTGCACCATAATTCTCCAATTGTTCTTGGTCAACATACATCGCTTCAATCATACCTTGCTTTCCCTCAAGAACATTCTCTGATTCATCGACAAAGGATTTACTGGCGCGCATTTTGTCAAACACTTCTACGACATCTTCGCTTTTTGGCAAAGGTTTGCGTTCGGTAAGAGCTGCAGCAAGTTGCTGTTGGCGAACAAGTGTAGGGCCGTGAACTTCATCATGATCATACTGGTGTGGCGCTGCTGCCATCATCAAAATCTCTTTTGCAAATTGAATCAAGGAATCGTCAGCAGGTGCCTTTGCAATTTGGTCACGTACTGTACGATGGTGGCTAATGCATGTTTTGCATTGCAGAACTCCCTTTTCATCAGGTGCATCGCACAATAAACAACACGCTTGAAACCCCATTTCTTTCATGGCTCGCCTAGGCATTGACATGGGGGCTCACCATGAGGTGTGGCCTTAACCGCATCAACCTTCGGACGCGAGGCTTCAAATTGTACCGGGCGAAACACCCACCATGGCAGGTCGAGACCCGAGAGCGGACATCCTCGATGACGACCCGTTTAAACAGCGCCCGAAAGTCCATCGCGTTCATGCACGCCAAAGCAACGATGGAACGCTCCATTTCGAACTGAACGGGAATCAAGGCTTGAATCCCCTTCTTACCCAGTTTATGGGACTTCAACCCAATAAACCTGCAGCAATGCACACAGGTGGCATTTGGCATTTCAGTGAGGAAGAGAAAAAGCACCTCCGTCTTGCCACCGCAGCGTTTACACTCGCTCTCGGTTTTATGTGGGTAGGAGGTCTTGGGGCTCTTCTTTCAACCTCCCTTTCCTCATGGATCATTCAACTTCTTCTCGCGATGCCTGTGATGCTGCTTGCTGTAGGTCCGGCCTTTTTACTCCATGAAATCGGCCACAAAATCATCGCCAAAAAAAATGGATGTTGGGCAGAGTTCCGGGCTGATCCGAGTGGTTTGAGATTCGGTTTATTTCTTTCATTCTTCCTTGGATTCCTCTTTATGGCCCCAGGTGCGGTGATGGTTGCTGGCGTTGTTACTCGGCGGCAAAACGGCCACATTGCAGTCGCCGGACCTCTAGTGAATTTTGGCCTGTTCTTACTTGGCATCCCAATTTGGGGTGTCATCCTTGGCCTCACAGGAGCATTTGATGCCACACTACCCGCCGACGCAACAGGATATCTGTATGGAGGAACACTCATCTGGCAACAAATGCTCATCGATGCAGGGGTCTTTTGGATTGGAGCAAACCTCGTTCTTGGGCTGTTTAACATGATTCCATGGGGTCCTTTGGATGGCGCTAAAGTGAAGGATTGGAATGAGAATGTGTTTTATGGCGTAATATCGGTGTTTGCAATCCTTGCAATTTCTTATTTTATGGGTGTTTGGAAACCAATCGAACTTTTGGAAATGATTGCTAATTTCTTTTGACCCACAAAATCAAACTTTGTTTTTTACAACAAAAAGATGATTGGAGGGCGACGACTTCTTTTACAAGATTCAATACCAAAAAGGTATGATGCGCAGCACTCTATTGGTCACAATACTGTTTCTGGGTATGATTCTAACCCCATCCATTTCGTTCGACGATAGTCAACAATCGGATGCAAATCTCTTGCTTTCTCAAGATGTTCACACGGTTGGTGAACGCACCACAACCTACAGCGTGAGTCCAGTCAATGGATGGACGACCGGTGGTGAAGAAATCACCATCACCGGAACAGACTTCCTCGACATGGCGTACAAGAACGTCACCAGCGATGGCGAAGCCTACACATGGACCACGAACACGATCAATTACGTCACGGGCGCAGGTATCTCACCCAGCGTTGTCGTGGATGCAAACGGTACGATTCATATCGTTCACGTCATCTGGAGCGACGACGAATTGTGGCATTCTAAACTGACAGCAGGAAGCACGACATGGAGCCAT
>CALKDX010000087.1 GCA_938084455.1 Candidatus Poseidoniaceae archaeon | reverse complement strand
CAATCAATTGACTTCGACGGTGATGGTTTTGGCGATGACCCAGACGGATACCAGGCTGATGAATGCCCCACCGTGTCTGGTGTGCTCAACGGAACCGTACCGGCCGATGGAGAGACCGGAATTGGTTGCCGATTCATCGATGACAGCGACGACGACGGCGACTTTGTCTCGAATGAAGAAGACACGTGTCCCTTCACCGATTTGGGTTTGGCAGTGAACACAGCAGGCTGCGCCGAAAACCAGCTTGACGATGACCAAGACGGCATCATGAACGACATGGACCAGTGTTCCCAAACTGAATATCTAGATCCAGTGGACGAGGTTGGTTGCAGCGAAACTCAACGCGAAACCGATACTGACGGTGACGGCGTCTTTGACCCAGTTGATCTGTGCCCGTTCACCGTAGGAACTGATGTCGATGCAAACGGTTGCGCTGACAACCAAATCGACACTGATGGTGATGGCGTTGTTGACGCTGAGGATGAATGTCCGGCAACGCCGGAAGGTTTCCCGGTTGATGCTGTGGGTTGCACCGATGAAACTGCTTTGGAGCAAGACCTCGATGGTGACGGCTACAAGGGTGCTTATGCCTATGATTTGAACTCAACAAGCGGCCTCAGGGAAAACCAAACGGGTGATGCATTCCCAAGCGATGCAACTCAATGGTTTGACCAAGACGGTGACGGCTATGGTGACAACCCCACAGGCACAAACGCAGACGACTGCCCTCTTGAAAACGGCACTTCATACATCGATTTCCTAGGGTGCTTAGACGATGGCGACGGCTACCGGGATCTGTTTGAACCGGTCGGCCTTGCAGGAAACCCAACTCAATGGGAAGATCGCGACAGAGATGGATATGGTGACAATGCTTCGGGTACAGAACCAGACCTTTGCCCAGACACAGAACCAGCGTACAAGACATTCGTTGATGCCTCTGGTTGCGATCCAACTCAAAGCGATGGTGACGCCGATGGCGTCGCAGATTACTTCGATAACTGCCCCGAGGAATACGCCGGTGCAGACGGAGGTTATGGCGACGGGTGCCCACTTCCGGTCGCAAGCGGTGATGAATCATCCGCTGGCCTGTTTGGTTTGTCACCTGCCATGCTTGCAGTTGCAGCAATCGGAGGCTTAATCGGCCTTAGCGTGCTTGTGATCGTCGTTTTACGATTGGTTCGGGGCGATGAATTCGACTACGATGACGAAGACGACGATGAGGACTATGAGGAAGAGGACGATTTCATGTCGTCATTGAACACAACTCGCCCCACCCCTCAACGCAGCCCAACCCGCTCTACGCCCACACGAACTGGACCGACCGGAAGTGCTCCAAAAAGCAGTGGTGGTCCAAAGAAAGGGCCACCTGGACGAGCTCCAAACGCCGGCCCCCCTCAATCTAAATCACCATCCGGCCCGTCCCGTGGTCGAAGTGTGCCGACCAAGGTTACGCAAGTTGATTCTACGGACACGTCTGAGGAACCAGAAGATGGTTCGGCAAAAGTGCGCAAGGCACGGCTCAAAATCGATCTAAGCATCTTCGAAGACTGGCAGGCTGACGACCGAGAAGCAGCAGCGGATTGGGTCAGAACTGCGTTGGATGATGGTGATGCTGAACGGACGATTATGATGCAGTTGCAAGAAACTGGGTGGACAGCCCCACAATCACGAGCCATTTTTGACTTAGGAAGGAGTCGATGAGTCAATGATTGAA
Source organism: Candidatus Poseidoniaceae archaeon (assembly GCA_938084455.1). Classification (GTDB taxonomy): domain Archaea; phylum Thermoplasmatota; class Poseidoniia; order Poseidoniales; family Poseidoniaceae; genus MGIIa-L1. Next base: position 2,488 of record CALKDX010000087.1, on the reverse strand, counting down.
AGCATCATCCTCAAGAACGAGGCACAAATGGACAGGTCATAGGCGGTTGAATCATGGTCGATGAATTGCCTGGAGAATCTTTGCCTGATGGCATTGAAGTCGACGATGCAGCTGCCTACTTCGGCATCACTGAATCATCCGACATGGTCCATACGCTCATGGCAATGGAACGCGTTGAAGCGATGGAGAAATTCTTCGAAGTTCTCTCAGACATTGTTCTGCTCCCCGGTGAGTTCGATTTTACCGCAGCAAGTGAACGTATCCAATGCGAAGGTGGTGAAATTTACTACCTTGTGGCAGGGCATCTCGGCATCATGACCATGCCAGATCCTTTGCTTTCATATCTCGGGCTAGCCAACTCTTCTGGTGAGGCGTCAACCAACAACCCGGGTCTCTCAGAGGGTGACCTCGCAAAACTTACCGTTTTGGCAGATCCGATGAAAATTCTCAAACTGCTGGCTATTGCCTTTGCAACTGGTGGAAAGGGCGAAGTGACCCGCTACTTGCATGGCATTGAATCAGCTTTAGCCGACCCTGCAGGAAACCAGACGGCTTTACTCTCCATTGCTGACGAGCTCGAGGCCGCTCTCGATGTGGCAGGGCACGCTCTTCCAATTCCTACGCTTGCTAGTGGAGAGGCTTCCTCGGCTAGTGTTGCCACAGTCCCTAAGCCCGCGGCACCAACGCCCGCACCGAAAGCATCCAACACCGTTCCCGAACCATCACCGGTCCCTCTGCCAAAAGAAACCGCTGTGCCTTTGCCAGGGGCCTCAGAGCCGGCGCCACCAAAGGTTGAACTTCCAACGGTGATGGCTGAACCCTCTGTCGAACCTGCGGTGGATACCACCAATGAAAAGCAAGTGGCAAAGGCCACACAAGATGCATTTGCAGGAGCGTTTGATATTGGCTTGAAGGAGGAAAAGGAAGCCGCCCCTGCGCCAACTCCTTCCATACCGTCGCCCGAACCAGAGATCGTGCCAGTACCTGTTGAGTCTCCCTCTCCAGTTGCAGAACTGACTCCTGTTCCAGAACCGGAACCTGCAGTCGAGGCTGAAGCAGAACCAGTTGCGGCAGTGGAAGAACCCCTTTCACCACTTGAAATGCCAATTTCTGAAGAGGAATTATTCACAAGTGCAGCAGAACATTTCATCGCCGCCGACACGGATGGAAGTGAACAACTTTCCATTGAAGAATTAGCCGTCGCCACAGGCACCACGCTTGAAGAAGCAACTCAACTCCACGCAGAAGCAGACACCGATGGCGATGGAAGCGTGTCTTTGTCGGAATTCATGTCTTCTCCAGCAGCCGACAAAACATCATCGCTTCCCCGCCCTGTGGCTCCCATTCGAAAACCGCTGAACCAGCCTCAGCAACAACAGCAACCCCAGCAACAGCAACCTCAGCAACAGCAACCTCAACAACAAGGTTGGAGCCAAGAGCAGCAGCAACAAGCTTGGAATCAACAGCAGCAACAACAGCAACAGGCGCAACAAGGCTGGAATCAACAGCAACAGCAAGGTTGGAACCAACAACCAACCCATCAATGGAATCAACCGCATCCAACAATGCCTTCAGTCCAACCAACCATCCGCTCTGGTGTGATGTGCCGAGGCTGTGGCATTGGTCTTGATCCATATTGGCGCTTCTGCCCAATCTGTGGAACTCAAAACAACGTTCAATGATCAGAGTTCCAATAGGAACGTCCCTTTGTCAAGCACATGGGTGTCATCAAACCACAAACTTGGCTCCTTGAGCACACCTGGGATGTGAATTCCGACAGAGGAAGTGCCACCGAGTGCAGTGTTGTCACCGACTGCGAAATAGCATGTGCCAAGCCTTTTCTCGTCTTCAAGCACATTGCCGAACAAGCGTGCTTGTGGATTCATTCCGAAACCGAATTCAGCAACAGTCCAAACATTCTCTCGATCTTTAGCCCTTAAACGCCCGGCAGCCTCGCCAAATTCTTGCCGAATCGATGCGGCGATGGTGCCCCCTGTCACGTCGACAACCATGCCTGCTTCAATCGTTAACGTCACCGGCTCATCGACGAGGTTCGATTCCCAAGAGCCATCGATGACAACCTTCCCGTTCATCGTGCCTTCTCTTGGCATGATGAAGGCCTTGCCTGCGGGGAGGTTCGTCAGCATTCGAGGCCGGTTGCATATTCCATTGTCATCAAGTTTCCATTCACGCCAATTGACTTCAAAGGTCACGTCCGTGCCTTGTTCGGATTTGACATTGAGGATCCGGCGCCTGCGCAAATGTGGCTGCAGATCTCCAATTCTTCGTTTGACCTCTGTGAAATCTGCAGACATACCGCCTCGGCTAAACATCTCATTGGTCATCCCAGGCATGGTGGCTACCCTCGCGCCATCCTTGAGCGCTTGACGCACAGCACGGGTGTGGGTGAGGGAGTAACGTGTGGGCGCAATCACGACCTGCTGTTGACGCATGAGGTTCGCAACAGGGGTTGGAGGTTCTTCTCCAT
>CALKDX010000086.1 GCA_938084455.1 Candidatus Poseidoniaceae archaeon | reverse complement strand
GTTGCTGCGGAAAGTGGGTGCTTGAGCCATTGGAGACGATCGAGGTCTGATGTTTGGGCCATGTGCCAAAGCATACCAAAAGCCCCCAAAAGCACCGCTCCGCCAAGCACATGCGAAGGTTCTGCCATCCCTTTGGAAAACGGAATGAACATCAAGAGCAATCCACCAAGAAAGTTCTGAGCAAGCGGCTGTTGCTTTGACCAGAGTTGTGTAAAGAGCCCAAACGCAAGCCCAAAAGCGAGAGCCATGTATGCTTCCTCATAGCCACGCCCAATTGAAAAGATAAACGACGGTGAAAGCGAGAAAACAGCTGCGGAACGAAGCCCTACCGTGCGATGGACATACGCAATCAAACCGACAAAAATCATCAATGCTGTCGCCTTAATGACGCCTTCAGATGCATGGTAAATGGGAAGCACTGAGCGCTCACCCACATCCGTAGGATCGCTAAACCCCGCAGATTCAGGGCGAAGGTCGCCCCATGGTAGACCACCATTTTCATCCACTGCCATTTTCACATGCGTGTCAAGTCCTAAGTCGCTTGTGAAGCAGACCATGAGGTTGAGCAAAAGGCCCAACACGAGGAGACCTTTCCAGGTGCGGTCGTCATCGAGATTGAACAGCACCATAGAGGGTGGATATGGGCGTGAGGTTCAACCCTTTCGGACACTTCGCCCCATCATGGGCGGAATTTTACAGGGCATCAAAGTCGTCGACCTTTCGAGAATTCTTGCTGGCCCTTATGCGACACAGATGCTGGCGGATTTGGGCGCTGAAGTTGTCAAGGTCGAGGCGCCGTGGGGCGATGACACCCGTAAATGGGGCCCACCGTTCACAACTGGTTTCGACGGCAACGAAGTGGCTGCCTACTTTCTTGCGTGCAACCGCAACAAGACCATCGTCACCTTTGATCTCAAACATGATGCTGCCTCTGTTCGTTCAATGATTGAAACTGCGGATGTGGTGGTTGAGAATTTCAAACCAGGAACCCTTGAGCGATTATTGGGCCCGCTTCCAGAAGACGTCATCGTGTGTTCTATTTCCGCCTATGGCGCCACTGGTCCTCGTCGTGATGAGCCCGGGTATGATGTGGCACTTCAAGCCCGTTCAGGCATCATGAGCATCACTGGAGAAGCAGGTGGCGCACCCGTCAAAGTAGGCGTGGCTTGGATTGATGTCATCACGGGATTAAATGCAGCAAACGCGATGCTTGCCGCTCTTTTTCACAAGCAACGAACCGGTTTAGCAACGCACATAGACATCTCGTTATGGGATTGCGCACTTGCTGCTCTTGTCAATCAGGCACACAACGCCATGGCGAGCGGTGAAAACCCCGTGCCAATGGGTTCAGCCCATCCAAACCTCGTGCCCTATCGTGCGTTTGAAGCAAAGGACGGATGGTTTGTCTTGGGCGTCGGTTCAGATGACCAATGGGCCACAGTGGTCGATCGACTTCAACTCGAAACAGCATCGAAGCACCCTAAATGGAAAGCGAACAAAGGTCGGGTCGAGGACCGTGAATCAGTTGAGGCGTGCGTTGGTGAAGCGATTGCACAATTGAGCCGAACTGAACTGGAATCGAAGTTGCAAGGGGTTCCGTGCGCTCCTGTCAATACGGTGCTGGAAGCGTTAAATGACGCACAAAGTGTTGCTCGAGGTGCTCTGACCCAGCATCAGGGCGTGGATGTTTTAGCCAGTCCGCTCCGCTTCATGACGCCTCAAAACGAGAACAAGGACGTTTGACCGCCTTCTCGTATCAAGCCTGCTTCCCGGAGTTTATCGAAAGCATTGTCCATTCGTCGCTGACTGAATTGGCGTTCGACTTGCAAAAACTGAATCAAGCCCTCAGTGTTCACTTGGCCAGGTTCCAACGTTGTTGCCTCGACCTCATGCGCTGGATGATCGTGGAAGATTGAGCGAATTTCGGCGAGTCGTTCTGGAACTTCTTTTTCTTTTGCCGCACATATCGCTTCAATCGTACCGTGTGTTTTGATGAGTTTCATTCCGGTTTTAGGGCCAATGCCTTTGATGCCAGGATGGAAATCTGTACCAATCATAATCGCAAGGTCGATGAGTTGTGAACGGGTAAGTTCGTTTTCATCAAGCACATCTTTGAGCATAATCTTCTGGGCTTGTACCACCCTGCCGTGTCGCTTCGATCCGTGGCTCATGAGGTTTCGAACAAGGAATGGCGTTCCATACAGCAAGGCATCCCAATCTTGTGTGGCAACAACATCGAGTTGACCTTTGGCCGCCATCACGGCTGCTTGGCCTTCGCCTTCTGCCTTGGCATCAACCCAAGGAACGCCGAGTAAATCAAGCAATTGCTTGGTCTCAGCCACCATCTCTGGCGAGAAATGCATAATGCGCTGGGCCATTTTCTGAGCCAATGGAAAATCGCCTGCTGCCAGCGCCTCTTTGTGAATTCGTTCGGCATCCAGGCGTCTGGCTTTTCTCTGAGCGATTTCATCCGCCTTCAATTCGGGAGCCTGCCCGTCAAACACGAAGACTGGTTTGATGCCAGCGGCAAGCATGGTCGTGGTTCGATTAAGGAACCCCATGAGGTGTGAAACGACTTTGCCATTTTCAGCACGCAGTGGGCCGCCGTCTCCTTGCGGTGAACGGTCGCGCATGGTGGTCAAAAATTGGAATGCTGTCAAAAACGCATCAACACCAACTCGCTTACCAGCAAGGCTGGTCAAATCGATGGTCTCTGGTGAAGTGATGTCCCGGAGGTTGCAGCCCATGAAATCAGCATTGGCATCGGGTATGTGGTTGTTCGCATCCGAACCGGTCAAGAAGTCCGGGCGCAAGCGCTTGGCATGGCGAGGCATGTGGCGTGTTTGCGAGGATGGCATCCCGCAATGGCTCGCGCCGAAATTGCAGCGTTGCTTCCCCAGATGGAAACACACCCACTGAGCGGCAGAAGGCTGCTTGAATTGGAAGGTGATGCATCCATCAAACACTTGGATGAGGCCGTTGCAATCTCAAGCGGCTGCCAAGCCATATTGTGCAATGCGGTGATTTGGTCTTGGGAGCAACACCAATCGCTCGATGCTTTGGTCACAAGGGTGTCTGAACACATCGCTCAGCATGAACGAAAAGGCAGCGTGGCCGTACGCGCTTGGCGCCATGAAGGACGAATTGAAGGCCTCGGGCCAAGTCAAATAGCGCAAAAAATTGGTGGGCGGTTTCATGAACTCGGTTATGGTATTGATCTGGAAAAGCCTGACAACCGCTTTGGGGTTGTACTTGATGCCAGTTCGAACACAATCGTATGTGGGTGGATGGTTGGGTTCGGCGAAGAGTCAGATGGCCTAGCCGGTCGGAAGGCTGCAGAACGTCCGTTTTTCAAACCTGTTAGCCTTGATCCCCGTCTTGCTCGGCTAGCCGTGAACCTAGCTTCAGGGCCTATTGCTCGTGGAACAACTTTGGATGTGATGACTGGGACGGGGGGGTTCCTCATTGAAGCAGCGCTCTCCGGCCGATCTTCAATCGGCTTAGATTTGGATGAAGCAATGGTAAGCGGGACTGTGCAGAACCTCGAGTGGGCTCTCAAGGAATCAGGTCAAAAAGAGCACAAAGGGATGGTTTTGCACGGAGATGCAACCGCTCTTGAACATCATCTTCCCTCCACAATGCTTCCCATTGTCGGGTTTGTTCTCGACCCCCCTTATGGAAGGAATTCCCAAGGCTCTCTCGCCCCCCTCTCTTTGCTCGGACGGGTGCTCGAAAGTTCATCCCGCGTCGCAAGCGCAGATGCAGGATTGGTGCTTATTTTGCCGATTCACCCCATGGGTGAACATCCAGATTCACCCTTGAACGAGGATGAAACAATCAACCTGCTTCATGGAACTTGGGGGGAGACTGAGAAGGCCCTTTTGAAGGCCGGATGGGATGTTCAGGCAAAATGGGTTGAACATGTGCATGCAAGCCTAAGCCGGCTCATACTTCATGCAACAATTGTTCCTCGAGATTGAGCAAGGTAATCGCATCTTCCTCGCTTGGTTCCGGGAATTGGGAACGATGAGGGCACCCCTCGTCCAAAATTGCCTCATCGTGTTCATTGAGCACGTTTGGGTATGTTCTGCAGCCACGCGGCCGAACCTCATACACTGAACACATGCCCTCTGCGTTGACGTCAGCTGAGGCGGTGAGCAAAAAGACGCAAGCACGGGTGGTCTCGTCGTTGAGGAGCGTCAAGACGCCGTTGTTTTTCCAAGTGAAGGCTTCCGTGGCCATACCTGTTCGCCTCGAAAGAAGTGCTGCTTCTGCCTTTGTCAATGGCATCGTTGTTTCACGGCAACAGGCCGAGCATCCTGTTGGAATGCAAGGGAGTGAGCGGCCCATGTTCGATGGAAACCACCCGCCTTATTCAAGAAGGGGGGCCAACTCGGGTGGAATACGGGCGATTAGGGTAGCCTGGATATCCTGTCGGGCTTCGAACCCGACGACGCGGGTTCGAATCCTGCATCGCCCACCAGCACCCAATGCGAAGGCGTCATGCGTTTGCTGCTCAGCGCGACCAATGTTGGACGATTTCATCGCCCCATTGCTCGTCATCAAAACGTAGCAAGCCTGCGTTGCTCAAAAGCTCTGCATTGATGCCTGCATCCACTGGTTCAGCGTGTTCTACTGTGCTTTGGACAAGAAAGAATTCATCGACCAATCCTGCCTCAAGGAAAGCGTGAATGGTTGTGGGCCCACCTTCAACCAGTAACCTTTGCACATCTCGGTCACCCAACTGATTCAGCAGCGGTACAAGACCTCGAAATGTCTCCGTTATGTGAAGCGTTTCTTCACCGTCATTGAGCAAGATTGAGTCTTTAGGAATGCGATCATTTGGGTCAATAACGATGCGAAGAGGTTGCCGAATTGCTTCGAGCCTTCGAACGGTGAGTGAGGGATTGTCCCGCACCACGGTCTCGGCTCCAACCAGCACAGCATCGCATTCATTGCGCAGTCGGTGCACCTCGTCGAGGCATCCTTCAGAGGTGAAGCGACCAGGATGTTGGGACCGGTCATCAACTGAGCCGTTCTGGTCGACGGCAACTTTGACTGTAACCATTGGACGTCGATGTTCACACCAATGCATGAAAGGACGCATCTGAGCGCCTGCTTCATCCTCGAGCAGCCCTTGCCGGACATGAATGCCAGCTTTTACGAGCACTTCGATCCCTGCTCCTCGCACGGTTGGGTTTGGATCTGGATGGGCGACAATGACCTCCTTGATACCGGCCCACATCAGGGCTTCTGTGCAGGGCGGAGTTCTGCCAAAATGATTGCATGGTTCAAGAGTCACATAGGCTGTGGCCCCGTTGGGTGAAAATCCATTTGTTTCAGCGTCGTGAATCGCCATTTGTTCGGCATGCAGACCACCAAGGTGATCGTGCCAGCCTTCGGCAATCACTTGGCCTTCTTTGACAAGGACGCAACCGACCAGCGGATTGGGGCTCACGCGCCCTCTGCCCCGTTCTGCTGCCATTAAGGCCCGGTGCATGAACTTCCGTTCATCGGTGCTCCAGGCGGTGGCCATGCCAGTTCCACATGGGTTGGGTTCAAGACATCTTGCTTTCCATCAAAGGCCGATTTACATGAATATCCGTCGCTCAGCCCCTTGTTCACCCCTCACTTATGCACAATGAATGAAAATCTACCCACAATAAATTGACCGTTCTATCCCTAAGAACGGAGAAGGTTTCAAACCCCCGACCGGCCTGTTCCCACTATGTCCTCTAACGATGCTGCGGTAGGTCCTGCTGTTCTCGAATTCGAAGCAGACACCGCATCGAAACTGAAAAAAGGGGTCCACAAGCCAATTTACGCGCCTGTTTTTTCGAAAAAGGCAAAGAAGGGAAAAAGCACCAGACGACTTCACATGCTTGTTAACCCCTATGCGGGTAACAAAAAAGGAAGGAAGACCGCCGAGCGAGCAAAGGCATTGCTCGAGGAAGCAGGTTGCAAGGTTGAGACGTATTTTTCGGCATACAGTGGGCATCTGATCGAGATTGCTCGTACGCTTGAGGTGAAGGCAACGGACAGCTTTGCTGTCGTTGGTGGTGATGGAACGCTTTCTGAAGTGATCACTGGGCGAATGGAAGCCAACAGCGGTAAGACGGAACTGTTCGGACTCATTCCTGCAGGCACCGGCAATTCGATGGCAACGGATTTGGGGATTGACAGTGTTGAAGCTGCAGTGAAGTGCATCCTTCATGGTTCACGACAAGCGCTCGATTTGGCGAAGGTGGAAATGGTTCAGGGCTTACCCGGTGCAGAAGATGGCACAATGGTGCGCTACAGCCACAACTTGGTCACTTGGGGCCTTGGTGTAGATTCGACGATTAAAGCCGAACGAATGCGATGGATGGGTCCTATCCGGTATGATGTGGGTATCCTCATGGCAATCATGGCCAACAACCGCCGCCACGCCACGTTGACGCTCGACGGTGTGACCATGGAAGATGATTACACCCTGTTCCTGATCCAAAACAGCCAAACTGGCGGCTCCATGCTTCCACTGGCGCCCGGCGCATCGCTTGATGACGGCTTAATGGACATTGGAATTTTGAAGAAGATGACTCGCAGTGACGTGTTGAAAGCTTTTGGAATGCTCAAGAAAGAAGGGCGGCATGTGTTTCACCCGCGCGTCGATTATCACCGATTCAAATCACTCTCGATTGAAACGCCATTACCGACTGCAATCAACGTTGATGGTGAAAACATCGGGTCAACACCCCTCCAGATGGAAGTGCTCCCTGGAGCAGTGGAGATCTGTGTTCCGCTCTCAGAATGAGAAATCTGAGAACTCTTCCTCGTTTTCGAAGGTCTCTTTTTGTGGAGGTACTTGTTCTTGCACCTCTGGTTCATCTTGCTTTGAAACGGTTGCCTTTCGCTTACGGACCGCTCGTTTCTTAGGAGCCGCTTTTGGTTCTGGAGAAGAGGATCGTGTTGGTGCAACGCTGCTGAAATGTTCCTTAGGCTGAGGTTGCGAGGTGGGAGTGACCACACTTGTTGGGGCGCTTGATGTGCGAGAAGGTGCATCCCAGACATTGCCTCCGGGTGGGTCTTCAGAGTGTTGTTGTTGGCTGACGGTGCTTTCCATTTCCATTGCCGCTTCAGTGACCACCACGGAAGAACCCCCACCAGATGTTTTCATCGGAGCAGAGTCGCTATCATCGGCGAGGGCACTGTCGAAATCGAAACCGGCGAGAGCGCCTGAGGACTCTGACTTCTTTTGGGTTTGTTTCTTTGGAGGGCCGCGTTGTTCTGCTCTGCGTTCAGTTGGTGACACCATACCTGCTGCTTTCGCCTTCTTGACATCCTGCTTGACCTTCTTAACGTGATCAACGCCAACTTGGCCAAGGAGAATTTTCATGGTATCTCGGGCTCCTTTCATAACGAACATCTTGGAGAGGATAAAAGCGGCAACTGCACCGCCAAGGCCAACGACAAAGAACATCATGACGAAACCTGTCCTTCCAAGCAAGGCCACATCACCGTGGACCCACTCGTCTTCAGCATCGCCGCTTGCGGTGACGCTGGCTCCATCCAATTCAAGGCCCGTTACCATGACAAACAGTTGCTCTCGGTTTTGACTGCCCACATCAAGGGTGCAATCATCCCTCACGGTTTGAATGGAATGGTATCCGTAGGCGTTGCTGGTGTTGCTAGCGACGAGGTAACCCTTGACGGTCACAGCTTGGTGCCATTCACCAAGCGACAACATTCCATCTTGGATGTGTTCTGTTGTTGGAATCAAACCTAGGATGTACCACCGGCTGTCTTCATCAGCATCGATTTCGTCGAGGTCGACGGTCCCCGAACCTGTTTGTGGGTTCAACGGGTCGTTCCAGTCTTTGAGATCCACCCGCGCACCCTCGCCTTCAATCATCTCATTGGCTTGCTTGAAAGGCATGGATTGAATGGCCGCACTTGCAGTCACGCTCAGTCCAATCGATTGAACCTGGTCTGTGTGGGATGCATACATTTGGCTTGCTGCAAGGTAACCAGTGAATTGGATGGCTTGCGTTTTGTCAACACCGAGGTCTTCATCACCAGGTGTGCAGCCAACGGCTTGAAGGCCGTCCATGCTTTCTTTTTGTGGACCAAGTGTACTGGTGAAGCTTGTTGAGGCTCGGTCAAAGTCGACTGAGACAGCGTTGTCACCATCGCCCCAAGAGGCTGTTGAGGGGCCAAGGCACCCTGCGAGCAGCATGAGACCAATCAGGGTGAAGGCGAAAGCACCTCGGCGCATATTTGCCCAAGGGGCGCTTTAGTTTGAGAACTCTTCCCTCAATCTTGGCGATCGATTCCTGATGGAAAGGGTGTGGAAATGGCGCAGAGAGAGGGATTCGAACCCCCGTGTCTAGGAGACAGTGGATTTCAAGTCCACCGCAATACCGGGCTATGCGATCTCTGCAACAAACCAAGCGGGGCACCACCCCATGATACCGTTTTCGGCTCAAGCCTTTGCAAGGTTTCACTCGTTTTCCTGCTTTCGTGGGGCGATTGCTACCGCCGCTAAACCCAGCGCTGAGAGCGCAAGACCTGTCGTCATCCCCGGAATTCCTTCGTTGTCACTTGGTCCGGAGGATTCGCCTAGAACCGCTTCGACATCCATTTGGAAGTCATCAGCCCGCCAAGAATCGCCGGTCCATGCCACGGTTGGTGTCATGCCCTTGATGATGTAGGTGATCGTCGAATGACCTACGGAGTAATCAATGGCTGATGGGTCGCTTGACACGCATGATAAGCGGTCGTTTTCAGCCCATTCATAGCCTTCATCGCACATGCAGTGCTTGGAGTCTCCAGAGCCCATTTCCCAACCGTGATCGTTGCACACGCCCGGCTCGACCTCGTCACGAAGGGTTGCGCCCGGTGGGGGAATATCAGAGAGATTGGTTGAATTGGGAGACCATGCAATGTAGGTTGGCTCAACAAGGCTGTCCATGCCAACTGAGGAAGATTCCCAAGCGGCGGAACTTGAATTCCATGTCGAAAGACTCCACCACCACGAGAAATCGGAGGGTGCGCTCACATTATCGATGGATTCCATGTAATGCCCGTACTGACTTACTGGCATCGATGTGTTGATACCTGCTCCAGCAAAGGCGCCCATCGAAAGATGCCAACCATTCATGCTTTCAATGGTGTGATTTGCAGTGGTGTTGTCTGGGAAGAGCACTTGCATTGTAGGGTGGTGTTCACTCGGTGGGTGAAGCAAGGAAGTGTTGGCGTTTGAAGCAGCCCACACCAATTGGTCGTGCTCAAGTGCATCGATTGAATCAATGCCAACGCTGGATTCCTCCCATGCTCCCGAGGATTCATTATGCACAAGCAAACTCCACCACCACGAGTAGTCTGAGGGGGCTTCGATGCCTTCGATGGCGGTGATGTAGTGTCCGTATTGGCTGTTTGTTGCGTTGATATCCCATCCAGCACCATAGGCCATTGCCTGATGAAGTTCCCACCCGGTAGGGCTGTTCATCAATTCAGTAACATTCCCGGAGGTGTCGACGTACGTGACCGTCGGGTCGTCGTTGACTTCGATGTGAGCGTCGATGACTTCCTGGTCAACAAGAACACCGAAGTTTCCATACACATCGGTAAGGACTTCCTTATCGCCTGTGAGATGAGGCCAAGACACGCCGTGCCGTTCAGTGTATTCCGTGAGGACTTCGGGTGTGTCCCGGTCGGGATCGACTGAAATTGAAACAAATCCAACGCGTTCAGCATCTGAGGGCGAAAGGCCCTCTTGAACAAGACGAAGCGACTGGGTGATCACAGGACAAACATCGGGACAGGCGGTAAAGATGAACGAGACAACCGTGACCTCAGTGTCAAGGGTTGAAAACGTGAAGTTCTCTCCGTTTTGATCAGTCAGGGTGAAGTCAATCACATCGTTTCGAGACAATTGGTGCCCTTTGTATGCGGTTGCGGTCGGTGTGGCCGCAATCAGGAGTGTGAAGCAAACGGCTACAGCAAAGACACGACGGATATCCATACCTGTTCCCCTCATGCGTGGGGTTTGAATGTTATGTCAGTTCGGATTATCGTTCGGTTGCGTAGGACCAGTCTGGAGTGCACCAGCTTGGCAGTCCTGTCACCCCTTCAGGGTTGGACAAACCAATTCCCCAAAGCATGAGTGCCACAAAAATCCAAGGGAACATGAAGGTGATGTTGAACCACTTGTGTTCATCACGCAAGTGCATGAAGAACGCAGCAATACCGTATCCCTTAACGATACCCACGACGATGAGGATCGCCCAAACGACAGATCTGCTGATTGCGATTTCTGTACCTGGAACCGTCTCAAAGAAAACCGCTGCGACTTCGAACAATGTGAACACCATCAAAACGATGAAGTTCCAAAAGTAAATGTCTTTGCCCATGTATAAATTTGCGTGCTCTCCCATAATATCACCTCAATACAAATAGAATGCTGGGAAGATAACCACCCAAGCCAGGTCGACAAAGTGCCAGTACAAACCGAAGTATTCGATGCCTTGCGCATTGTCCTCGTCATAGCCTACCGTGTCCGCTTTGAACACCAAGTACAGCATAATCACCAATCCAATGAACACGTGAAGTCCGTGTGCGCCGGTAGCGATGTAGAAGATTGATCCTTGGACGGTGCCAATGGTGAATCCTTCAGCAACCAAGTGGCTCCACTCGACGAGTTTGAGCACGATGAACAGAGAACCGAGCATCAATGTGGCAATGAGGTAATTTCGAACCGCTGCCTTTCGAGTTGGCATGAGTTTGCCCATGAAGCCTTTTGGTGCCTCCCAGTTTGTGTTCTTGGCAGTCTTGAGTGCAAGGACAATGGTGTAGGATGAAATAATCAAGGCAAAGGTGTTGATTCCACCCGGCAAGAGAGTCCAAAAGTCACCAACGGATTCGCCGAAGCCGTCCAACTTTGCACCACCTGGGCGAAGGTAATCCGATGCTGTCAGGACCCAATCGTCTTCTGAGCGACAGCCATCAAATCCGCCATTGCTGTTCTCAAAGGCCCACTTTGTGCACCATTCTGTACGCATCCGCAGATAAGAGGAAAAGAACGTTGCGAACACCATGATTTCAGACATGATGAACACCCAAAGACCGACCTTGCGAATGTGGTCGCCTTCAAACGGATAAGAGGTTGCGATTTGTTCACCGTGACCGATGAATGGTAGATCTTCGAACCACCAATTGGAGACTGCAATCACGATGATGGCCAGTCCAGAGACGCTGACGGCAAGCATTCCAAGTTCTGCAGTTGCCGTTTCATCAAGCATGGCTTTGCAGGCGACAATGAAGTCCGGTAGGCCAATGAGGAAAACCATAATACCAAAGGCAAAGATGATTGGAGAGGCTGAGCCATGATGTTCTTCATGCTCACCGTGGTGGTCGTCATGGTGGTCATCGCCTTTGGGTTTGCTCGCATTGAGGAACCCACCGATACCGATGAAGGATGCGTATGCTCCTGCAAGGAACAGCATGGTCACTCCGGCTGTGCGGTAGGTCAGATAGGAGAGGTGGGCTGCAATTTCTGAATTGTGTGCCTCCTCCTTTGCGATGTAAAGTTCTGAGTCGTGGTCGTCACCATCGATGGTCCCGGCTGCAACTGCATCCTTCCACTCGGATTTAGCATCCTCATAGTGATGGTGCTCGTCTTCCCATGTGTGGTGCTTCTGCTCGGCAATACCGACACCAAGCACTCCGAAACCGATGATTCCAACGGTGAAAATCATGCCAGCCATCATGACGGCGCGCAACCACGTGCTGTTTGCGACCTCGTTTCCATGTCCGCTCATTCTTCGACCCCCTTTGCAAGTGGTGTTGCCAGCTTCTTCAGCGGACTTTCCTTCTTCTGATGAGAACCGTGATGTCCGTACAGCTCGTTCATGTCACCCTGTGTAGGAATGTCGTGGAAAGACGGTGTTGGTGGTGGGGATGTTGTCATCCATTCAAGCGACCAACCGCCCCAAGGATCGTTTCCTGCTGGTTCTCCGTGTCGGTTGGAACGAATGATGTTCCAGACGAGCAAGAGTTGGCTTAATCCGAAGATGAAGGAGAAGGTACTGACTGCCATATTGTATTCCGCAAATCCACTTTCTGTGGTGTAACTGTGCGTACGGCGCGGCATGCCCATGATACCAAGAGCGTGCATAGGCCAGAAGGTTGCGTTGTAGGAAGCGAATCCAATCAAGAAGTGCCAGAGACCCAATGTTTCGTTGAGTTTGCGTCCTGTCGCCTTGGGGTACCAGTAGTAGACACCGGAGAACAGAGCGAAGACCGTACCGCCGATGAATACGTAGTGGAAGTGGGCGACGACGAAGTAGGAATCGTGGAAGTGTACGTCAAGTCCTGCGACAGGGAAGAACATTCCAGAGATTCCACCGAGTGTGAAGGTCACGAGGAAACCGAGCGACCAGAGGGTGTGGGTGCGCATGACGAGGCTGCCACCCCAAATGGTAGCGAGCCAGTTGAACACTTTCGCGCCCGTTGGAATAGCAACCGCCATTGTGGTGATCATGAACGCAGCACGCCAGAATGGATCCATACCGGAGGTGAGCATGTGGTGGCCCCAGACAATGAAACCGACAACACCGATACCAGCCATAGCGAACACCATGGACTTGTATCCGAAAATCGAGCGACGTGCGCTCGTTGCGAGAACTTCAGAAACGATTCCGAAGGCTGGAACGACGACCACATACACTTCTGGATGGCCGAAGAACCAGAACAGATGCTGGAACAGCAAACTGTCCCCACCTGATGTGAAGAAGACCGTTCCAAGGGTGTGGTCGAACAAGAGGAAGGCGACACCGATGATGAAAGCTGGAAGCGACATATAGAGCATGAACACGCTGACGAAGACCGACCAAGCGAACAATGGCATCTTCATGAAGCCGACACCGGGTGCGCGCATGGTGAACACGGTCGTGATGAAGTTCACTCCACCAAGCGTGGATGATGCACCAAGCATGAGGATTCCAGAAATGAAAGCAGTTGTCCCTGGATTTGAACCATATTGAGCCAATTCAGCACCGAGGTTTGCTTCGGTCAACGAGGAATAGGGCGGGTACATAACCCACGTAATGTCGGCACCTTCGCCAGACCAGATGCCTGCGT
Organism: Candidatus Poseidoniaceae archaeon; assembly: GCA_938084455.1. Taxonomy (GTDB): domain Archaea; phylum Thermoplasmatota; class Poseidoniia; order Poseidoniales; family Poseidoniaceae; genus MGIIa-L1. Next base: position 3,000 of record CALKDX010000086.1, on the reverse strand, counting down.
AGATCAGCGGGCTGGAGAACACCAAGAGCCACAGACCCATGGCGTTGATTCGAGGGAAGGCAAGGTCCTTTGCTCCGATTTGAAGCGGGAGGACGTAGTTCATGAAACCGGCAATCATTGGCATGGCTGCGAGGAAAATCATGGTCGTTCCGTGAAGCGTGAAGAAAGAGTTGTATTCAGTTTCAGTGAGGAATGTGTTTTCTGGCAAGGCCAGTTGAATTCTGAACAGGAGCGCCAAGACACCTCCAACAAGGAAGAAGATGAATCCGTACAGGAAGTACAGAATTCCGACTTCTTTGTGATCGGTCGTGGTCAACCAAGGCTTGAGGTACGCCCAGAAATTTTCGATGGTGAATGTGCTCGGAGAGCGTGCGTAAAAGACGTACATCACACCAAGGAGGACTAGGCCGAGTGCAAGGCCAATGGCCGTCATGAGGACGACGAGCGCCCGAGCGCTTGGAGCGACATCGCCTGCGTTGAGGCCAGGGATCACGAGATTTGCTTGGTTCCAGTAATCGCCTCCAGAGCCTGCGCCACCGTTGACAGCGTTTCCATAGACTGTGATTTCGACGACTTTGCCGTCATCTGCTGGCGCAACCCACTCAAAGTCCCAAGTGCGAACTGTGTTCCCTTCCACGGTGTGTGTGAGCCCGCCATCCATATCGTGGCTTAGGGATTCATTGACCGTTGAGACCATACCGGCCGAGGTGAGGATCCTGAATCCAGCTGCGTTGCCGTTCCAAGGATCTGCTCCTTCGGTGCTTCCATCATTGTGCAATTCCATCACATCATTAACAACGGTCACGGTGAATGGGTAAGTTTCGCTTGCATTGAACCGTTCTGGTAGGCCCTCGACGATCACTGAAGTGTCGCCAGATGCGCCACCGTGACAGGTACAACCGTTGTCACCAGCCGCACCGATACCCGTTGGCATGGCTTCGAATTGTGGTGCTGCTGCGAGCATCAAGAGCATGAGCGCCACGAGGGTGAGTGCGCGGGTTCGCATCAGTACCCACCTCCATCTGCGTTGTCAGATTGGGATGAAGCAGACTGAGATTTCTTGACACCGGTGTCAACTTCACAGGTTTCGCCCTCAGGAGCGACGACATCGACGAAGCCTTGCATCTTGGAGTGGTCAAGACCACAATATTCCGCACAGCGGATTGGGAAAGTTCCGATGTCGTCAGGCTGAGCGTACATCACTGTACCAGCCTCAAGACCGGGGACCAAGTCTTCCTTGACACCCCATTCAGGAAGCCAGAATGAGTGCTGGACACCAACATAGGCAGGATTGGAGGCGTCAGATGGACGGGAATGCAGAGTCATGATGTTGTGAACATCGCATGGAATAATCATGTGTTCGCCACCTGCAGTGGAGAGGATGGTTCCGACCGGCAAATGCTCCCATGTGTGAAGCAAGTGGTCCTCAGCATCAAACACGGTGATCTTGGAATGAAGTTCAGCATCAAACATGGTGCCCATCAGAGTCAACATGCCCAGTGATGCGTTCAGCTCGTAGTCCGTTTCGACTCCGTCAATGGCCACAGTCACGTTGGTTGCCGTCGTGTTGTGAGCATGGACCATGAGCATATTCCCAGCCCATTCGACGTCGATGTTTGTATCAATGTCTTCGTAGGTGAGTTGCTCAGTGTAGTGGAATTCCCAGAACCATTGCTTTCCAACAACATCGATTTCGAATTGAGGTTCGTTGTCTGGGACTTGCCACACCGCTGTGTTTGAGGCAAGTGCCATCATGGTGAGCCAGACGACAATGATGGTTGGCAGCACATAGAACAACACTTCGAGTTTTGTGTTGTGTGAGTCAACCGGGAAGGACCCTACTTCAATGTGGTATTTTTCCATGTTCTCGACTGGTTCAACACCATCGCGGTAGCGCAGCATAGCGATGAACATCCACCCGAAGGTGAAAATTCCCACAATGATACTCCAAAACATGAACTTGTCGTATAGGACGTTGAAAACAGTGTCTTCAGCAGGCATAGGTAACCCTCATGCTAAGGGCCGAAGATACCGGCCTTAAACCCTTGTCGACCGCGCCTTGGTGGAGTTTGCCTTTCATTGCTTGAGTGTCGCGTTTGAACAGGTGGTTTTCCAATTTAAAAATGGTGTGTTTTAGTGGCCCTTTTGGATTAAAAATATGTGCCATGGTAGGTTCATAAACGACGACGAAAAAGACATCATGTGACGCTCGCCACCTGCCTGCAAACGACCTTCGATCAAGGCGTGCTTTTGGCCATTGAAGTTCAGCCGGGGGCGCATGATAATCGAATTGGCCAAGTCAACGAATGGCGGGCGCGCCTTGCTATCTCAGTGCAGGCCCAAGCGCAGAAGGGTCAAGCGAACACTGCCGTTCTTGAATTGCTGAGTGATGCATTAAACATTGCCAAAACAGACTGCAGCATCGTGAACGGCCACACATCAAGAAGCAAAACTGTGCGGTTTGACAACATCGAGGAAGCAACACTGATCCAAACGCTAACCAACCTCATGGAGGCCACATGACGCGCGACACAAAACACCGCTCACCCCTTGGTTCCGGTGATGCTGCGCTTCGATTCAGATTGGCTGGGGAAGCACTTGCTGAGGCTCGGACGCTCAACAGAGAGATCGCTTGGCCGATTTTAGTCGAGGGGCGGCGGGACAAAATTGCCTTAGAGGCACTTGAGTTCACTGGCCCTATTGAAGTGCTGAACCGGGGGTGGTCCCTAGAGCGTCTCATCGCTTATTTGTATGAGCAATACGGGCCACGTCGCACCTCCGATGGCGGCCCAGCGTTGTGTGTCTTGATGGACTGGGACCGGACTGGAGGCAGGCTCCAAATGGAGTTGAGGCGTAAATTGGAGAGCATGGATGTGAAAATCTCAGAAGAGTTACGCAATGTGTTGATGCGGGCATTAAAGCCCGAGACGAGGGTGCTTGAATCCCTCAAAGGAATGGCCTACGATCTCGGGCCCTTCATCGACGAATACGATGAACGAC
>CALKDX010000085.1 GCA_938084455.1 Candidatus Poseidoniaceae archaeon | reverse complement strand
ATGGAAGAACACGTTGAATTCAACCCATCGTACACGCTTATGACCTACGCACTGTCCCCAGGTGAGTCAGTCAACGTCGAGCCCGGAGCCATGGTGGCTATGGGCGGCGTCGAAATGCAAACTCGCAAGAGCGGCGGTGGTATTTTCAAGAGCCTCAAGAAGATGGCACTCGGTGGAGAGTCCTTCTTCCTCAACACCTTCACTGCTGGCGCAGCCGGAGGTTGGGTCAGCGTCGCTCCAGGATCACCTGGTGACATCCAAGGCTTCGACCTCGTTCCAGGCCAAGCACTGTACATTCAGGGCGGCTCATACCTTGCTTCAACCCTCAACGTCGTAACCGACACCAAGTTCCAAGGCGCAAAGGGATTCTTCAGCGGTGAATCCATGTTCTTCGTTCAAGCAACCTCTGCAGAAGGTCAAGGCCGTGTGTGGTACAACTCCTTTGGCGCCATCAAGCAAATCCCAGTTCAACCTGGACAAACCATCACCATTGACACGGGCCACGTGGTCGCATTCGATGCTGGCGTTCAATACACCATTAACAAGGTGGGCGGCATGAAATCCTTCCTTGTTGGTGGCGAAGGTCTTGTGATGAACTTCACTGGTCAAGGCAACGTCTGGATCCAGACACGAAACGTCGGTAGCCTCGCTACTAAGCTCATTCCGTTCTTGCCACAACGTGGCGCCTGATTGAACCAAGCGATTTCGTTAACCACCCGTCGTGAAAAGGGCGGAACTGAGTTTAACCCCTGCTTTTGAGAGTAAGTTTTTGTTGTCAATCTAGACTTCACGCATAAAAATCAACTTCGGTAAAGAAGCAAAAGGTCACCAAATCTACCTCATCGGCTCTGAATTTAGGCGAAGACAATATAACCACAGGAGAATGGTTGAACCGGAGAGGAAACTCTTCAGGGAAAACCATGAGTTGTTCACTCGATATTCCACTCGGCCCATCATGCAGAGACCCGAGCCTGGAAGCGGATTTACAAGCCCGGCTCGAGGCAGGCCATCGCGTGTTCGCCGTGGGGGATGTTCATGGCCACCTTGCGACGTTCAGGGCGTTGCTCCATCGACTCGATTTGGGCGATGAAGATCGAATCGTCTGTTTGGGCGATATGATTGATCGTGGACCAGATTCTGCTGGACTCATCGCTTTGGTGAGACACGATCCTCGAATTATCTGCATTAAGGGAAACCATGAACAAATGGCCCTGCAATCCATTCAACCAGATGGGAAGGTGGAGTTATGGCAGCCTTGGCTGCTGCGAGGAGGAAAATCCACATGGGGTTCATACATCGTTCGCGCTCAAGGGGATTTATGGTTAGCGAAATCCAACTTCTTCAGCGACGCTATGTGGATGGACAACCTTCCAACCCAAATTGTTCTCGATCGGGTAAGACTGGTTCATGCTGGCTATGATCCAAGAATGCCTCTGGATGCACAGGGTGAAAAAGAACTGCTATGGATTCGAAAGCGTTGGTTTCAACATGACGCCCCGGTTGATCCTGCTCGGATGGTTGTGTTCGGCCACTCAACCACAACAAAGGTCGGAAAATCAGCAGGTGATGTGGCATTCTCTTCCTTTGAATTAGCTGATGCTCGACCGGCATGGGTTGGAATGGACATCGGAGCGTACAACCACGTTGCACCGGGGATTGCCGCACTCGACCTTCAGACATTGCGGGTCACGAAGCAAACGACTCTTCGATCTGAACGCTGGTTTGAACATGGCAACACTGCATCAAAAGAAGGAAAGAAACCGAAACGCTGGAAGCAAGAGGGGAACCGAAAAGAGGCTTGGATTGCCGAGCATTATGGATTAGCAGCCTTACGAATGAGCAATCGAAGGGAACACATTGCAGAACTAAAGGCAAAGCAAAGGCTCCGGATGGCGGGTGTTGTCCTCGAGCGTTCGGATTTGACGAAGGCGTCCTCTTACCCCATGCGACGTGAAGGCCTTGCGATTCAACACGAAGGAAAACATGGGGACCTCGATTGGATTCACAACGGGCTGCGAATTCGTAAAGGACCCGGCACTGAACCGGAACGAAGCCCGCCACATTTGCCAGGCCCGACAGGGTTTCGAATTCATCAACGAAGCCATGCAAACATCGAGTCACCATCCCACCTTGACCACGCTTCAAACGCGTGGAACGCTCGGCGGCGTTTGCAGAAATCTTGACTCGGTCAGCGACAAAGCAGACCGGTTGAGGGTCCAACTCAAAACTGGTGTATTTTCCACACTGTGGTTGCAAAGGGAAGGATTCCAACCAATGTTCGCCCGAAAAACGAATACATTTACCATATTCGTGCACTTTTGCTTCTATTTCACCGAAATACGACTCTTGAAGTGTGTTTGACGCATGAACACGAACCTTCAAGAGGGTTCACGTGGTTCAAGTGTTTCATGGACACCACCCGAAACGCCACAACCGTTCGACACGCAACCGCCCTCGCCCTTCGTGTCGCGGTCATGCGTGTGGTAAAGCAGAGAAAAACGCACAGAAATTTCCTCCAAGCATCTGCTGAAACTGAAGCACGCCTCCTAGAGGGGCAACCCAGTTCCATCTTCATGTACGGACTTTGATCAACTCACCCAACATACCCACTCCCTCATCCGCCCTGTATGCAATTCCTCCCAAAGGGCGGGTGGGGTGAAGGCCTGTTTGGAAGCGTTCATGGCATTGATTCTTCTCGCTAAACCATGGAGCCTCTTGCTTGGGAAGCGATTCTCACTGCTGGGACCTTCTTTATTCTTGGAGCCACATCGCCCGGGCCAAGCCTGATGGTCGTGTTGAGAAACACGCTCATCGGTGGACGCAGGCAAGGTGTGGCGTGTGCCCTAGGCCACGGTTTGGGTTTTGGATTGTATGCAGGAAGCGCTGTGTTCGGACTCATTGTGCTGCTCGAACAGGCGCCAGATGTCTTTCTCGTCTTGCAACTGTTTGGCGTAGGTTTGCTGGTATGGTACGGTTGGAAAATGTGGCACACAGCCCTCGAAGAGCCTCAAGAAAGCGATATGGTTCCATCAATTCTACAGCGGCAAGGGTTCACTGAAGGCTTTGCGATCGCGTTCTTCAATCCGAAAATTGCGTTGTTTCTTGTGGCCGTCTTAGCGCAAGTTCTCGAACCAGGCATGGGCATGAACACGAAGTTAGCGATTGGAGGCCTAGGCATGATCATCGATGCTGCGTGGTACGTCATCGTCGCCATGCTTCTCACAGGTACGAGGGCACTTGAATTGCTGCGAACCCATGGAACGGTGGTCTACAAGGCGACAGCGATTGCGCTGTGGCTGTTTGCCGCCTCTGTAACCTACTCCCTCGTGTGATCATTTTTGGCACTGGGGACAAAGGAAGGTTGAGCGATTGCTTTGGACGATGCGCTCAATGGTCCCGTTACAACCCTCTTTCAAGCACGGGCCATCTTCGCGGTCATACACTTGAAAATGATGGCCAAAGTACCCCAGTGTTCCATCAACCGCTGCAAAATCATTCAGCGTTGAGCCGCCAACAGCAATCGCAGCCTCAAGGACAGCCTTGACTTCCTCGACCAGTCGCTCGAGCTTTTTTGTCGGCTTGCCGTTCTTTCGAACAAGTGCGTTTGAAGGCGTGGTTGGGGAAATGCCAGACCTGTGAAGAGCCTCGCAGGCGTAGATGTTTCCGACACCAACTACGAAGCGTTGATCAAGCAATGTGATTTTGATAGCCGAGCGTTTTGCCCCAATCCGTTCTGCAGCAATGGTTGAATTCCAATCGGCAAATGGTTCGGGTCCTAAATGCTCAAGCAGCGACTGGACGGGCTCTTCCGCCCGTTCAAACAGATCAGCAATCCCGAACCGTCTTGGGTCGGTGTAGACTGAAGTCGAACCATCATCAAAACGAAATTCCATGTGATCGTGACGGCCATCAAAGCCAGTGAGTTCGCCAAAAGCAGACCGCTCAACGCCATCCCCAGACGGATTGAGCCGAGTGACTTCTGTTGGAGTGACAAGAGTATAGCGGCCACTCATTCCAAGGTGTGAAAGGAAGACCTGTCCTTCAGACAAATCCACGAGGAGGTATTTTGCACGGCGACGTACGGTGAGGACCGTTTGACCGGTGAGGGTTTCAGCCATCCGTTCAGGAAATGGAAAGCGTAAATCAGTGCGGCGAAGGATCACCTGTTCAATGGTCCGACCAACCCAGGCTTGCTCCAATCCGGCACGGACCGTTTCAACCTCAGGTAATTCAGGCACGCTGTTCACTCCGTTCGCTTGACGTGAAAGAGAACGTGATTGTCTTCATATCCCGTTAATTCAATTCGCTCAACGACATCGAAACCAGAGGTCAACAACTGTTGTTCTACCTTTTCAAAAAGCGCTGCTTCCCCTTCTCCGGTCCATCGTTCACTTGCAGCCTTGAGTGACAAAAGCCCGGCACCCCCGATGTGAAGAAACCGGCGGCAGGCGGCAATGAAAATATCGACTTGACCCGCTTGGGCTACATCTTGGAACAGCCAGTTCACTTTTGTTGGAAGCAGGACGCCCCAAGCCGCGTGCTGGCGGGCATCGCCGAGAACAGGCACTAAACCAGGTCTGGATTTGGCCATGTGAGTCAGTTCTCGTAGGCATCGAGGAGCCAAATCCACGGCAACAAGGCGGCCGTTGAGGTCATTTCCCTCCCCACACAAGTGATCGTGCAGATGACTGATTGAAGTTCCATGACCTGCCCCAAGATAGAGCACAGTGGAGCCTTCCTCCGGTAGCAAAAGGGCGGGATCATCGCGAGTTCTTAGAATTCCAGCGCCAAGTTTGGACCGAGTTGGATCCCACCGTCGGCATTCCATCCCTTGTATTCGCCTCAGTGACTCGCCGTAGACGCTGTGGCCTGGCACGGCGTTAATGGTCCAGATGGATTTTCCTTCTTTGAGAACGCCCCATGACAGGGCTTCTGAGCGGCGACGGCTGTTTCCACGACCCATGTCATCACCTCATGCACGTCGAGATGGGGGCCGGGGATGTGCGGCTTTGATGGCCTCAACCTTTGCCTCAAGTTCACGCATCTCGTCCTCGCCCCAAGCTTCACCGTCAAACGCATCCACTTTTGCGGCGATGCTTGCTTTAGCGGCGACCGTACGAGCAATCTTGCCACGAACCCAACGCGGTGAGCGAGAGATCCACGGATGCATGAAAATATGGCCGTGCTTGGGTGGCGGTGCTCCAGTTTTCAGGTGATTGAAGAACGCCTTTTCCGCACCCAACACCTGAACCGTTCCTGCCGGTAAGCGTGCCAGCCGCATGCGGCCGTGTGCTTCAACACACAAACGGGCAGCAAGCAACGGACCGAGCAATGCAGACAGTGAGGGTAGGTGGGCTTCGGCAAGGGTTCGGATTCCGTTTTCCATGCGGTCAAGTTGGCCTCGGAACACGGCCACGCTGGAACCCCATTCCTTCAGAGCCTTCCATTCAGGTTTGCTAGGTCCGACCGGGGGTAAGTTGACCTCAAGCGTCTTCGACAGGTGTTCAAGGGACTCAGCCTCTCCGACGAGGCGCCCGAGTGAGGAGCGGTCTTTTCCAAACCGTGCTTCTGGAAGAAACAGACCCACCCATTCCACCAACCGTGCTTCCATGGTGATGAAGGTGCTACGAAGTTCGTCGCTTGCTCGCATCAAGTGTTCAAGACGGCGGTCAGGGTCCCCAGCTGCTTGCGCAACGCCGCGGTTTGCCATCGCAAGCGCTGCTGCATCCACCGCTGCCTGCGCTTCTGCATTCGGCAGTGGCCAATCCGCTTCGGGAAGATCAAGTTCGCCATGCACCCTTGCTTTAGCGTCGGGAAAACGCTCCTGCAACGTCATCGCTTCGAGCGTGAGGCCCGCTGCAGCAATGCATTCGAGGCGTTGTACAACGGAACGTTCGTCATAGAAACCATCCCACTGTTCCACATCGAGGATTATTCCCTCGTCGTCGGCAACCGCAGCGGCTCTCCAATCGTACCATAGCCACATGGTTCAACCCTACCGTCCGTCTGTCTTCATCCCTTCCCTTGAGGAACGTCCAAAAGTGCACCTTGCGCATTATTATTGTTTTCCGAAAATACAAACACATGGCACGGGTTTAGCCAAAAGGCTAAGTATAGCATTGACTGGGACACAGGTATGTTTTGCCCACAATGTGGAACTTTGGCATTCCCAAGTCCCAATGGAGACATATCATGTACAAATTACAAGTGCGGATACAACGGTCCAGCAAACTTGGTGATTAAGGGGACGGACGGCAAGGATGTTGATCTTTCCAAGGCGAAATCGAGCACTCAGGCAAAGTCTCGAGTCTATGAAGTGATCAAGGATTCCGACAAACTGCAAGGCGTCCTCACCAAGGGCACATACATGTGCCCAAACCGAATCGATGGAACACCATGCGATTGCATTGAGGTCTTTTCCTACCTTGAACAAACTCGGTCAAGCGATGAACCAGAGACACGCATGCTCACTTGCAAAGACTGTGGTCACGGTTGGCGCGAGTACTGAAATGGTTTTTTGTGCTTGCTTAGTGTTAAATACGACGATTTCATAATTACGGCATGGCAAATAAGCCCATTCTCATCACAGCCGCAGTCATCATGCTGATCAGCGTAGGCTCGTTGGCAGTCGCAGGTGCTGCAATCTCCAGCGTCGAAGAGGACATTGAATCAGTCGATGCCTCAACCTACCTCTCTGATGCATCCACCTCACACCAAATCATCTACACCGACGATGACGGCGCCGGTAGTTCAGGGTGGTTGATCCTTATCGAAGGCGATGATACCGATGCTGACAACAACGGAAGAAGCGATGCATGCGAGGCGTTCACCTACACCGTGAAGGCCGACGGAGAGGACGTCACAAACACGACATCACAATACATCTGCAACGATGATGACGAAAAAGGCATCAATGAATTATTCCCCAATTTGAATTTGATTGGTGCAGTTTCAGTATGCGACACGTACGATGACACCGGCTATGAAGACCTCGATCAATGCTTCCTCGGTAAAACATACACGATTGAAAGCAACACGAGCATGACCCTCTTTGATGCGGATTCGTATTACATTGCTATCTTAGATGAACTGGGCGGCTTCATCGGAGAATTGCTCGGTGGTAGCTGCTTGGGTATCCTCGGCGTGTGCTGTAGCATCGTGTTGTTGATCGTCGGTCTCGTGGTCGGTGGTAACCAGCAACCACCCGTGATGATGGGTGGTATGCCAACTGGACAAATTCCAACCATGGGCTACCAAGCGCCTGCCGGCCAAATGCCTCAACAACAATACCAGGTTCCTGTTCAGCAAACCATGCCTCAGGGGCAAGTGGTGCCTAACGCACAGATGACACAACAACCTGCTGAACAACAACCACAGTCCAATGTTTGGGACCAAGCGTGAACTTCAGTAATCGTTCTCGACACGAGGCGCCAAGAAGTACTGCACATTTGCAGCACCATCGTTGAATGAGAATTTCATCGACAAAGGATAATTCTCGCCAAAGCCAACTTCAACCGTTTCGAGAGGTCCGAACACCTTTGCCATTGGGACAAGGTAGGTGAGGGAGTATTGGCTTCGTGCTGGATTTTCACATTCAAGGGATTGAAGTTCATCTTTGTGGAACGCAACCGTAACCGAATCGGTCGAGCCTTGGACGTGCACGGTAAAGGTGTTCGAATCGATGCTGAAATTAACCAGATCCCCGACTTGGCGTGCTGCCTTGAGAGCCTGTGAGAAATCTGCACCTGAGAGTTTGACGGTGCATGGGAGTTCGAGGTTTGGCAGGGTTGGAACGTTCATGGTCGAGTCATCAAGGGGTCGAATATTACGGTCAATCTTGCCCAAGTTGAGCGTCAACACACCGGAGTCGGTGTTGAAGGCCATTTCAATCATGTCCGTTGCAGCACCGAGGCTGACAAGTTCCTTGATTTTCCTTAGTTCCAAACCAAGCTTGCTTTCATCGATTTCCCAGGTGTCGAATGCCGCTGCGTCAATGTTCATCTGAATCATTGCTACGTGCGACGGGTCAACAACCCGTACTTCCATTCCAGCTTCACCGAAATCAAAGCGTGCGTCTTCGACAACAACACCTAACGTTTCGATAATTTTGCTCATCAAGTCCTGTCGGGCCGTGACGTTCAACATTTGAGATACACCCCTCTCCATTTCGCTTGCTTCTTCGACGGCTTATGAACTTAACATCTCTGTTCAATAAAAAGGGGGCGTCGGGCGCGGTT
>CALKDX010000084.1 GCA_938084455.1 Candidatus Poseidoniaceae archaeon | reverse complement strand
ATCATCCCTCTTTCAAGTGGCATTTACGCCACCAACCCAGACCTTTCCATCCTCTACGCCATTGCCATCTTTGGCATTGCTCCAATTGGTGTGTTCTTTGCCGGCTGGTCTTCAAACAACAAGTACACCTTGATTGGTGGTATTCGTTCTGCAGCACAGTTGACCGCTTATGAGATTCCACTGTTGCTCACCTTGCTCTCCGTTGCTGTTCTTTCGGGAACCTTCAACATCATCGAAAGCATTCATTTCCAGCACAGCGCTGGTGCATGGAACCTCTTCTTGATGCCGCTCGGTGCGGCGCTGTTCTTGCTCACCATGATTGCAGAAGTTGAACGTGTACCGTTTGACATGCCTGAAGCAGAAGCCGAACTTGTCGAAGGTTGGTGGACTGAGTATGGAGGTATGCGATTTGGTATGCTCTTCATGGCAGAATACATCCGCACCTACGCTGCTTGTTTCTTGTTCACCCACTTTTTCCTTGCTGGATGGCACTTGCCGTTCCAAGGCACCATCAGCCACATACCATTGCTAGGTGAAGCCTATGTGTTGATTCCGGGCGCTATTGTCGTGCTGCTCAAGTCGTGGCTCGTGTTCCTCGTCGTGTTCGTTTGGGCTCGTTTCTCTCTGGCTCGAATTCGAACCGATCAAATCTTGGAATTCGGCTGGCGCATGCTCTTGCCGCTTTCGGTGTTCCAAGTGGTCCTTTCGACCTTGTACCGCTTGTTCCTGTTCGATCCAAGCGCAATGAGCGACACCGCTGCTGGCGGCAATGCTTGGGTCATTCCAGGACTCGAAGTTCCATTCCTTCTGCCCCTCTTGACCACCATCGTGTGGTTGGGCATCTTCTTCTTGCTTCTCAACGATGAAGACAAAGACGCTGCTCCAGATCGCATGTACCACGTGTACACATTACAGCCCGCGGGAACGCACACTCCGGGAAAGGACTGAGGTGATTTAGAATGCCAATGCACCCAAACGCACGACCAAATTTCAGAAACCTATTCTGGTACCCGTTCAAAATTACACTGATCACCGCGCTCCGCACGTTCCCATTCTTCGGGAAGTTGTTCGGTAAGCGCTTGGCCATGGGCTACCACAACACCGAACACCCAGAATTCCTCAGCGATGGAGACAAGGTTCGCGCTGGAAAAACTTCGGAATTCAACAACATCGAAAACCAACAATTCGCACCCGACCGAGTCACATCGGATTTGTTCCCAACCCTATGGAAACCTCAAACTGTTCAGTACCCATACGAACGACTTGAGGAAATGGAGCCTTGGCTCTTCGTCCCAGGAAACTACAACGGGCGAATTGGTGTCATTTGGGAGACCTGTACGGCGTGCAAGATGTGCGTCAACATTTGCCCGAACGACTGCCTTCACATGACCACTGAACTGCGCGTCGACGTTCTCGACAACGCAGAAGGCGAGCATGAAGGCCTTGGTGCAGAGTTGGAAGTCGGCGGTCACGCCGCTATGCTCAAGCCAGAAGTCGCCGCTACCCTCGATGATTTCAACCTCGCAACCGCCCACACCGACACACCAAATGAGTGGCGGTTTGCTGAAGTGCTTGACTTGAGCGGAAGCACGGCGACTGTTCGCTGGAACGACTCTGGCGAAGAGGTTGAAGTCGAACAAACTGACCTTCGAGTCGCAGACGATCAAATTGTTTCAGGGCGAATCGATCTTGGTCGTTGTATGTTCTGCGGACTTTGCATGGAATCATGCGGTTTCACCTCGTTCTTCATGACCAATGAATACGATGGAATGTCCGGATTCACCCGTCAAGAATTGTGGTTTGACGCAAGCCGAACCCGTGTGCTGCCAGGTGTTCACCAAGAAGCAGTTGACACCGAACTTGCCAAGCGAGCCAACAAGGAGCGCGACAAGCGAGCAAAGAAGGCTGCACGAGCCGCAAAGGAAGCCGCTGAGGAGAGTGCTTGAGATGGATGTTGCAAGCGCAGCAGAACTCGGCGTCTTTTTCCTCTTTGCAACCATAGCACTCGGAGGCGCTCTCGGGCTCATTCTCGCTCAACGTGTGGCTCACTCAATGCTTTCCCTGATTTTCAGTTTCATGGCAGTCTCGGGAATCTTTATTCTTCTCGGGGCAGAATTTCTGGCTGCGATTCAAATCCTCGTCTATCTGGCGAGCGTTGGGTTAGTGGTGCTGTTTGGTATCATGCTCACTCGACGGCAAATCCTTGAGGAGGACTTCGAATGAAGGTCCTTTCACTCGCTACCCGAATGGGCTTGTTGGCCCTCGGAATGATCCTTGTTTCGGTGCTCAGCGCAGACGCTGTTTGGGCCGATGCAAGCGAAGACGAACCAAGCACAAGCGGTCTTGCTGATGCTTTGTTGACCGATTGGGCTTTGCCCTTGTTGATCCTTGGAGTGCTGATGTCCATCGCAATGATTGGCGCTGCATACCTTGTTCGTGACGAGCGAATGGAAAATCTCTTGTGGGAATTTGGAGGTGAAGAAGAATGATTGATCCAGCATTGGTCTCCGGACTTTCAGCCCTCATGTTCGTCATTGGCTTGGGTGGAGCTTTCACTCGGAAGAACGCCATCATTGTCTTGATGTGCATTGAGTTGATGCTGAACGCAGCCAACATGCAATTTGCCGCAGCAGCGGTCTATCACGGTGACACCACAGGTTGGGTGTACACGATTTTTGCTATTGCCATCGCAGCAAGTGAAGTCGCTATTGGGTTAGCGATTTTCCTCGCCATGTATGGTCAACACGACACGATTTCTTTGGACGATGTGGACGTCCTAAAAAACTGAGGTGAGATGATGGCAGGTTCAGTACTCAACGACATCCCAACCCCAGAAGTTTCCGAATTTGCGCCGCTGATTGTGCTTTTGCCAATGGTAGCGTTTGCGGTTATTCTCTTCCTTGGGCGCGTGTTCAACGGAAATCCAACTTGGAAAAACACCGTCAAAGAAGGCGGCATCATCGCTCTTGGTGTGATGGGTGCGGTTCTTGTTCTGTCGCTTTTGCTCATTGCAGACTTCATTGGCTCGGTTCAGGCCGGCCATGATTCAGTGTTCCACTGGTTCACTTCTGGAGTATGGGACGGCACATCTGCAGGCGTCTCCACAGATAAATTCGGCTTTGGCATCTACGTTGACCACATCACCGTGATGTTGTTGTTCGTCGCCGCCTTCCTTTGCTTGTTGATCAACATCTTCAGCATTGGTTACATGAACACCGATCCAATCAACGACAATCGCAACCACCGTTTCTATGCAGAATTCACCTTGTTCTGTTCCGGTATGCTTGGAATGGTGTTGGCCGATTCCTTCCTTTGGTTGTTTATTTTCTGGGAGATTATGGGTCTTTGTTCCTACCTTCTTATCGGATTCTATTACGAGCGCCCAAGCGCAGCCTATGCGGCAAAGAAGGCGTTCTTGACCACCCGTATTGGTGACGTGTTCCTCATGATCGGTCTTGTGATGATGTGGGACCTGTTTGGTTCCCTCGATTACACGGTTGTTTTCGATTCCGCAAACATCGAGCATGTGGCTGAACACTCAGCAGGAACCCTCCAATGGGCGCTTGGTTTGATGTTCATCGGGGCAGTTGGTAAGTCTGCTCAGTTCCCACTCCACGTTTGGTTGCCTGATGCAATGGAAGGGCCTACTCCTGTTTCCGCACTCATTCACGCAGCGACAATGGTCAACGCAGGTCTTTACCTCGTGGCCCGTATGTTCCCGTTCTTCGGTGCAGAAGCCTTGCACGGCGATCTTGCTGACCTCGCTTACATCATCGCCGTTGTTGGTGGTATTACCGCAGTTATGGCGGCCGCAATTGCCTTTGTTCAGATGGACCTGAAGAAGGTCTTGGCGTATTCAACCATGAGCCAATTGGCCTACATCTTCACCGGTCTAGGTTGCGCTATGTATCTGGCCAACACCCTCGATTGGCACCACAACGACAAGGATCATTACATCGTAATCGTCGCTTTCGGTGCTGCGTTGTTCCACTTGTTCAACCACGCCATGGCCAAAGGAATGCTGTTCATGGCCAGCGGTTCAGTGATTCACGAAGTCCACCACGCACACCATCACCTGCACCACCATGACGACCATGATGACGGCCACGAGGATGATCACCATGACGACCACTTCGACGCTCAATCGATGGAAAACATGGGTGGGCTTGCATCCAAGATGCCAATCACTGCAACGGCAATGCTTGTTGGTTCCGCTTCCATCATGGGTCTCCCGCTCATTGGCGGATTCTGGTCCAAGGAAGGCATCATCGCCAACGCTTGGCGGGTCGCTCAGGACGATCCAAAATTCCTGTTGCCTGCTATGTGTGTTCTCATTGGTGCAGGAATGACCGGGTTCTACATGTCTCGAATGTGGCTCAAAACTTTTGCAGGAAAGCCAAACAACGAGGTTGCTGCACACGTTGGACCAACCAACATCTGGATCAAGACTCCACTGTTTATCCTCACCTTCGTGAGCCTTTCTTCGATCATCTTTGCAGGCATGGGCTTCACCCACTGGGCTCCTGACGAAGGGTACGCCTTCATGTCAGAGAAATCTCTGATCGACGGCATCGTATACGAACTCGGGCACGCATTTGCAAATTCTGATGCTTACTTCTTCATTATCACCTATATTGCAATCGCAATGGGTGCGGTCTTAGGCCCCGGTCTGGCGATGGCACTTTATGGCGGAAAACTCGAAGAAGGCGAAACAACCCAACCGTGGATGAAACCTGTGATTGGCCTTAACGCATGGGTCAAAAACCGATTCAACTTTGACAACAGCGCCTTTGCAGAATCAACCCTTGCCGTGGCTCTGCAAAACCGCCTGTACATCGACCACTACTATGACATGGCCATGCTGAAAATCGTAGCAGGCTTCTCGACGAAGGCAGCAGAAGCAGACTCAGAAGTGATTGATGGGACCATTAAGACCATCGAAACCGGTTCTCAATCACTCTCAGCCGTTGTCCGGTCGATGACCACCGGCTCAGCCCGTGATTACATCTTGATGGTCGCCGTTGGTATGTTGGCGATTTTCATGCTCGTATGGGGGGTGGCTTGATTGTTCGAAGCCGGTTCTGATTGGATTTCGATGCAACTTGTTGGTTTCCCTGTTGTGGCAGGTATTGTGCTGCTGGCCTTTGTGTCAAACACAAACCAAACCGCCCGCAACAAACTCAACAACCCGATTCGAATGGCAAGCTTTGCCTTCTCCATTGGTTTGTTTGCCTACACCACCTGGATGTTCTTTGAGGTCTTTGCCAACATCACAAGCGATGGTTTGGCGTTTAACGATTACAAATTGCACGATTCCTATGAGTGGTTCCCTGCGCTTGGTATCCATTGGACGGTCGGCCTTGATGCCTTGTCGTTCCCAATGGTTTGGTTGACCACTTTCTTGCTGCCTGTGACCATCATCGCAACCTGGCATGAGAAAAACGGTGCAACCTACTTCCCAACCATTTTGCTGATGGGTGGTGCACTGATCGGTGTCTTCGTATCCCTTGACTTGTTCATGTTCTATGTGTTCTGGGAATTGACGCTCATTCCAATGTTCTTCCTCATCCTCAATTGGGGTGGGAAAGACCGCAGGTACGCTTCTCAGAAGTTCTTCATCTACACCTTTACCGCATCGGTCGTGATGTTGCTCGGTCTTGTCACCCTTTACTTGATGCAACCAGACCAAATTGGTACGGGTGGAAAGTACGGAACCATGACTGGACGCACCTTTGACATCCCAACCCTTGTCGAACACGCCACAGCCGCCAACCAAGACGGTTGGTTCATGGGTGAAAGCATGCAGAAGGTTCTCTTCGTGATGTTGATGCTCGGTTTCCTCGTCAAGTTGCCAGCAGTCCCATTCCACACTTGGCTGCCGGATGCTCACGTTCAAGCGCCCACAGGCGGTTCCATGCTGCTTGCTGGTGTGATGTTGAAGATGGGTGCCTACGGAATGTTCCGTTTGCCGCTCAGCATGTTCCCGCATGCGCTGCAACACTTCCAATTGGCTCTGATGATCTTCGGAATGGTTTCTCTTGTTTGGGGTGCCATTGTGTGCCTCGGCCAAACCAACCTCAAGAAGATGGTCGCCTATTCTTCGGTGTCTCACATGGGTGTCATTCTCATCGGAATTGCCACCATGCAGCCCATGGGTTGGGCAGCAGCGCTGTTCATGATGTTCGCACACGGCATCATCAGCCCAATGCTCTTCGCAGTCTGTGGCGCATTCAAGCACCACTATCACAGCATGGAGATTGGTGCAATGAGAGGCATGGCCAAGCATTCACCTTGGCTTGCAACTTCAATGATGTTCGCATGGATGGCTTCTCTTGGATTGCCATTGCTCGCAGGCTTCGTTGCTGAATTGATGATGCTCATCGCCCTTTGGTACTTCATCGACTTGGAAGGTTGGAGCGTTCTTTGGATGATTGGTCCGGCTTTGGTGCTGGCTCTCACCGCCGCATACTACCTCTGGTCGATGCAACGCACCATCTTCGAAGGTGGCGATGAAACACAACCTCCGGCAACCCTGCACGGTGATTTGATTCCAGACATCACCAACGAAGAGAAAATCGCCATGCTCATCCTTGCCGCTTTCACCATCCTGTTTGGTGTCATGCCGTGGATTGGCCTGGACATGATGGACGACTATTGTCGAACCTTCTTCGAACACATGATTTCGAATGGAATTTTCAAGGGAGGTGCCTGATATGCAGACCACACAAGCGTTCAGTTCCGAGTTCTACTCTGCTCTCTTGCCTGAACTGCTGCTCTTTGCCGGTTTGTTAGCCCTCATCTTGATCCCTAACCTTGGTAAGGGGACATTCAGGATTCCAGGCACGCAAATCCGTTTGCCTTGGCTGTTGGGTGGACAACGCTTCTCACTGACGAGCAACCCTCACCTTCCAGCTTGGATTGCAACCATCACACTCACCGGTGCCTTTGTTGCTGTTGCCGACTCGTTGAACGGAGGCGTAGAAACCCTCAGCGTGGTCAGCAGTGATGCAGATACTGCGAAAGAACTCTTGATGGTCAACGGGTTTAGCCGTGTCTTTGAATTGATCTTCTTCGGTGCTCTTGCGCTTGCCTCCTTTGCCAGCATGAACCGACTCAAGGTCGAAGGTGTTGGTGGAAAACTCACTGAGGACCAATTGTACAACAACCGACGCCAAGCGGATTTCTACATCCTTATGCTGACCTGCGGTCTTGGTATGTCCGTAGTCGCCCTTTCACAAGATCTGTTTGTCTTGTTCATTGGATTGGAACTTGCTTCCTTCTCCACCTACGTTTTGGTTGCGTTCCTTAAGGAATCCAAGGCAGGTGCTGAGGCTGGAATGAAGTACTTCATCGTCGGTTCAGTCGCTTCCGGTGTTGGTCTTTACGGCCTATCCATGCTCTACCTTTGGGCTGGTTCGCTGCAATTCGAAGTCCTTGCTACCGCCTTTGCAACCAGCGGTACAGAACCGCTTCCATTGATTGGTATTGGTTTCGTTCTCGTCGGATTCGGTTTCAAGGTCAGTGCAGCACCGTTCCACTTTGCAGCACCTGATGCCTACGCCGGAGCCAGCAGCCCTGTTGCGGGCGTCTTGGCCACAGCAAGCAAGGCCATGGGCATGGTTGGATTGATTCGCATGTTGCTCATCGTAGCAGCCCCAGAAGCATCTGAAGGGTCCGCTGTATGGTTGGTCTGTCTTGGTGCTCTTGCAGCCCTTACCATGACTTGGGGCAACCTAGCAGCTCTCGGCAGCACAAACCCCAAGCGAATGTTGGCTTACTCATCTGTTGCTCATGCGGGCTACATGCTTGCAGGACTTACCGCGGTGGGCGCATGGACATGGGACCCATCCTTTGCGGGTTCTGAGGGCGAAGCAGCCTTGCTTGTGATGACAGCCTTGCTGTTCCACTTGCTTGTGTTGGTTGCGTTCAAACTCGGTGCGTTCCTCGTGCTTTCCATCCTTGAATCAGATGGAGACGCATCTCGCCTCTCTTCCCTTGGTGGACTGGCAAGGAGAGAGCCTCTGCTCGCCTTTGCCATGTTTATCTTCATGATTTCACTTGCTGGTGTGCCTCCAATGGCAGGATTCCTGTCCAAGTTGATGGTCATCATGGGAATCGTCAACGTCGGTGTCGGTAACAGCGCTTCGTCACTCAGTGACTTCCACTGGGTATGGTGGCTCGCCTTCTTGATGGTGATCAACTCCGCTATCTCGGTGTTCTACTATCTGCGTGTCGCTGTGGTGATGTTCTTTGAGGAACCAGAAGAAGGCCGAGAAGGACCGCTTCCATCAGGGTGGCAAGTCCGTACCTCTATCCTGATTTGTGTTCTCGCCACTGTTTTGATTGGAATCTTCGGCGATTCGTTGCTCGAGATGTGCCGCACAGCCGCAGAGAGCTTGACCACCGATTGGTGAAGGTTCGCAGGCGACCGATTGAACCATCCTAATGCACCCCTTGAGGTGCTGTATTCAAGAAGGGTGGACGGTAGGACATCATAGGTGCAACCACATGGGTCGTCGTCGTGAAGAGAAAGTGGACGAGGAAGAACTCGCCCGACTTGAATCTCCAGAGGGTTCCTCAGGAGGAAAAATCCGAGTCAAAATGCCAAACCTTCGTGTCAACGAAATGTTTGCACTTGCTGAACAAATCCTCGGTGGTCGCCGCGTCACCGTTCTTTGCGCTGATGGCGAGACGAGAATGGCCCGGATCCCCGGTAAGATGCGCCGACGTCAATGGGTTCGTGAAGGCGATTTGATCATCGTTTGGCCTTGGGACTTTCAAGACGCAAAAGCCGATGTAAAGCATCGATACACCAAAACTCAAGCCATGTACCTCTCTCGAAAAGGAGTTCTCCCAGCGGATGTTGACATCTTTGGAATGAACACTGCGGTGGACGATGATGACGAACACGACGAATTGTTCGGCACCATGGATGACGATGATGACGATCTCTTTGGCGCAGCGGACGAAGCAAGCGACGATGATGCTGATGACCTCTTTGGCGATGAAGACGATGACGACGACCTCTTCGCAGAAGCAGAAGCCGAAGGCGAAGAGCCAGCAGATGCTGAGAAGGAAGAAGCATCAGAGCCAGAAGAAGAGCCATTCGTCGCAGTCGAAGAATACCCTGCTGAAGACGAAGGATCTGATGACGACGATGACGAAGAGGATCTTGAAGACCTCTTTGGTTGAACAAATTGAACGGGCCATGTCCATCCTAAGGTGATGTCATGGCTAAGGACAACTGGGATGAGTTGCACGACGGCAAGCACAACCGCTTCAATCGAAAGAGCAGGAAGAAGAAGCATCGTCAATCCTCAACATCAAGGGATTTGGACGAGGCTTATGCCTCATCAGAGGAGGACAAGTTCCTCAGTAATTTAGCTTCAAAACAAAGCACTTACGGGTGGATGAAAGAAGATCGCTACAAGCGAATGTTTCGTGATATCGAGAACAAAATACAGGGGGCAATGGGCACTGGAACCTTTGATTGGGTTGACCGGCGTGTGTTTGATCAGGTCTTTGACCGATTAACCCTAATGTCGCTTTACAAATTGATGAAAACGGGTGTCATCGATACACTGGACTACCCAATTGCGAGAGGCAAAGAAGCCCACGTTTTTCACGGCACCAACATCGATGGCAAGTCTGTGGCCGTGAAAATCTTCCACACCTCAAATGCGGTGTTCAAGAACCTCGTTCAATACATTGAGGGCGATCCAAGGTTTGGGGGGCTTCGCCGCCGTCATCGGGATTTGGTTGATATTTGGGTTCGCAAGGAACATCGGAACTTGTCTCGCCTGTCTCGTTGGGGGCTCAATGTACCCAAACCTCTCGGCATTCACAAGAACGTCTTGGTGATGGAATACCTCGGTCATGAAACGGGTTCCTCACCTAAGTTAAGAGAAGTAAAAGTTGAGAATCCAGAGGAGGTTGTCGATGATTTACTGAATTTCCTTGCCGTAGCCTGGCAGAAGAGCAACCTTGTGCACGGTGATTTTTCACCGTTCAATATCCTTTGGCACAGGCAAAGGGCTGTTGTGATCGATGTTGGTCAAGCGGTCGTTCAAGGCCATCCAAAGGCGGAAGAATTTCTCGTCAGAGATGTGACACGACTCGTGGAATGGGCCAACAAAAATGCCATTGAAATTACGCTTGCTGAAGCGATGTATGAGGTTCTGAATATGAACCTCGACCACGTGAAGCAAATCGAATTTGATGACGAAGAAGAATAATCACTCTTCTTCCCAATCAACTTGTTCGTCTTCAGCCAGTTCCATCATGGCAACAACGGCTTCTTCGTCCTCGGGATCAACTTGAGCGGCGCGCATTCGACGGCCTCTTCGATTGGACACATCAGCAAGGCCTGGAACAAGGTTTTCGAATCCAACAGGAGCGGGGGTTGGGTCGTCTCTGATTTCAATGGTATCGAGGCTTCGGTTGACCATGCGAGAGCGTCGTCGGTCCCGTTCAAGG
>CALKDX010000083.1 GCA_938084455.1 Candidatus Poseidoniaceae archaeon | reverse complement strand
CGAATCGCTTCAAATCATGCTGATGTAGCTATTTCAGAAGATGCTTGGCAAAAGGTCCATGCCGCTCGTTCTGTTGTGGAAGGAATTCTGTCCCGCGGAGAAACGGTGTATGGGATCAATACTGGGTTCGGCGCCCTGGTTCATGAACGCATTTCTCCCGATGATTTGGCACAGTTACAAACCAATTTGGTCCGTTCACATGCTACAGGACTTGGAGAGTCAATGCCAAAACATGCTGTCCGCGCCATGATGGCTGTCCGAATTAATTCACTTGTCAAAGGCCACTCAGGGGTCCATCCGAATGTCTTAGAGCAACTTCTTGAATTTCTCAATAAAGATATTACCCCTCACGTGCCGAGAATCGGTAGTCTTGGGGCCAGTGGTGATTTAGCACCACTCTCCCACATGGCGTTGGCATTGCTCGGAGAAGGCTATGTTTTGGACCAAGATGGAGCCCCCACACCAACCGATGCAGTGCTTAGGAGCCACGGTCTTATCGGGATAAAATTGGGTGCCAAGGACGGATTATCATTGATCAATGGCACCAGCCAAATGTTAGCATTCATGACCCTTGCTGAACGAAGATTGTCATCGCTTCTCCCACTTGCCGATTTGATTCTTTGCACCTCCATGGAGGCTAGAAAGGCAAGTGTCCAACCTTCAGACCCGCGTGTACATAATGCCCGACCCCATCCGGGGCAGAATCTTGTTGCCAAGAGAATTCGAACCCTGATGGTCAATTCCGAGATTCTTAACTCCCACGCAGATTGTGAACGAGTACAAGATGCGTATTCATTCCGATGCGCCCCCCAGGTTCACGGTGCGGTCTTGCAAAAATACACTGCAATGCTAGAAACGCTCACAATTGAATTGAACAGTGCGACAGACAACCCCCTCATTTTTCCCGACCCGAAGAACCCAGGTCCACATGAAGTCATTTCACAGGGAAATTTCCATGGAGAAGTGATTGCATTAACAGCAGATTCTATGTCTGCCGCCTTGTTTGAACTCGGATCTATTTCTGAACGTAGGATTGACCAAATGCTTGATCCAGCACGGAGTGAATTGCCGGCATTTCTGGCCAAAAACTCTGGCTTGGAATCCGGATTGATGATTGTGCAGTATGTTGCCGGAGCATCTCTGGCAGAACTTCATGGTCACGCAAGTCCACGAGCTGCCTTTTCAACCAGCACTTCTGCAGGACAAGAAGACCATGTGAGCATGGGTGCCACTGCAGCATGGAATCTGCTTCAAGCCACCCAACGATTGTCAGAAGTCTTAGCCTGTGAACTGTTGGTTGCCTGCGAGGCATTGGAGTTTGAGCCACTTGAACCGTCAACTTATGTTGCAAGTTTGAAGCAACGTGTGCGTACTCTAGCAAAGCCACTCACCGGCGACCGCAGCACAAGTCAAGAACTCATCAACATCGCCACCGAATTGTCGGATGGAGCCTGGTTGGCACGGATTGAAGCGGAGAATGGCCGTATTCCTCGATGATCAGCGGGACATCAACATCGCGTGGATTTCATCGAGTCCAGTGAGTTGACGAATTCTAAATTTGCACGTTGTTTGTTGACTTGCACTCAGATGTTCTTGAGCTGCATCAACCATGTGTTCAAGTTCGACGGCGCGTCGAACTTTTTCTTCGACGACTGCATACAACTCATATGATTCAGCAGAATCCAAATGGAGAGCAGGTTCTACTTCCGAGACGTCAAGACCCATCCTTCTCCACTGTAAAATTCGTTTTCGTAAAATGGACTTGGTAAAACCTACCTCAGGGAGTCGATTCAGCATCACAAGAACTGGTAGTCCCTCTTCTGTTGAGGCCGAATCGGGCGTTTGTTCCTCTCCAACTTCATCCGCAACATGGATTTCTATTTCGGTATGACCTTCTATAATCAAATCTATTTCTGGGGCTTCACGGTGGAACCTTGCAAGCCAAATTGAATTAAATGCCAGAGGTTTGATCGGGATGAGAATAGACCACTGAGTTCGATGTAAATCATCTCGCAAACTACGAACGAAGTTTAAGATCACCGTTTCGCCATGCAACGTTACCAGCCATTCCAACCCCTCGAGGATAACACAACCATGATGGTTCGATATACGGGAGAGGATTAAGTCGTGTAACTGCTCTAAATCAGGGGCGATGTGAGCTTGTCCGACTCGATGCGTCATCCAATATGTTTCGACCTTCGAGACATCAATGCGATCCAGCAACCTTCTATGAGGGAGTCTTGAGACAAAAACGAGATGATCATCCTTTGATTGGGAGGTGGTATCAATCCATTCAAACATGGTCCTTCCATCTGCAAAATTGCAACTGTACAACTGTCCGCGTAGGAGGTTTTTACTCGTCACGCCACTCATGTTTGAACCCTCCATTGGTATGGGTAACCGTTGAAAGACTATGAATCATTATATCCGTTGTTGTTGTCGGTAGAATAGGTGTGCCTATGTCCGAAGACAAGACTGAAGAAGTTGCCACAGGAGAATGTGGTGCTTGCAGAGCAGTAATCCCCCTTGATTCCACCAAGTGTCCAGAATGCAATATTTCCTTTTCAGGAGTTTCTGATGAAGCTCTGGGGGAGTGTGGCGCGTGCGGTGGTCTCGTACCGCTAGATTCTAGCAAATGTACCCATTGCGGTACAGTTTTCATTGCCGATGATGTTGTCGACGTACTGCGAAATTGGTTAGCAACAACAGGCATCACAATCCCGATTCTCTTTAACAAATTCGACAAGGACGGCGATGGACAAATCGACTCAAGTGAATTGAAGTCCGGATTGTTAAGCCTCAATCTGGCAGACTTGCCGCCTTCACAAGTTGAGCGTCTTATTGAAACGATAGATGCCGATGGTGATGGGAGGATCGATCTTGCTGAGTTGCACAAAACCATCACTGGGGATGACTTGCCAGAAGACGATACAAACGATAAATCAGCCACCGACTTGGATGAATCCGTAGAGGCTGATGATGCGGAATCCGACGAAGAACATGAAACCGAAACCGAAGAAGTTGAAGACGATACAGAGGACGAAAACGAGCAAGAAGATGTTGAATCGGAATCCGGCCTTGAGGAAGAGGCAACTGATGAGTCCGAAGAAGAGGCTGATTCAGAACCAGCCCTTGAGGAAGAGGCAACCGATGAGTCTGAAGATGAGGCTGAATCTGACGATCCTGAATCAGAGGGCGAAGAAGGCGCTGAGGTGGATACATCGGAAGTTGAAGATGATAGCGTCGAAGAATCCTCGGACCAAGACGAAGGAATCGAAGCAACACATTCCGATGAAGTCGAAAGCACCGAAGAAATCACTCTCATTCGCAAGATTGCTGATGCAATGGATGAAATGGAAACTTCCCCGGCTCAATTCTTCAAGAGCATTGACCAAGATGCAAATGGCCGGGTGGATGTTGTTGAATTAATGAACGAATTGAACAAGCTGTTTGATGAAGAAATCGGACACGATGCGATCGAAGAATTCCTCAGCGAAGTCGATGATGACAACGATCGAACCGTAGACATGATTGAATTTATCACGGCCCTAGAAAATTTGCCTGATGCCGATGAAGCAACAGATGACCGAGCCGTCATCAGCAAACCATCAAAGCCCTTCCCAACAGACATGCAGAAGCGCATGATGGGTAAGCAATGGAACGAATATGTATGGCCATTGATTCATCTAGCGTTTGGACTTTTCATTGCCCTATGGGTTGTGAATGGATTCGGAGTCATTGTCGATGGAACCGGCGGT
>CALKDX010000082.1 GCA_938084455.1 Candidatus Poseidoniaceae archaeon | reverse complement strand
CTCAACATGCGTTCAATTCCATCCCGCACCAGCATCATTCGTCCCCTTGGATCGTGAATGGCCATGTACCCAATACGCCAGCCTGGAGCATAGTAGACCTTTGAAACTCCGTTGAGTGCGACCACAGGAACATCCGTAGAGCAACTCGCAACGCTTGCATGCTCACCTGTGAAATCCAAACCATCGTAGATTTCATCAGCAACTACGATGCAATTTGGATAGGCACGAGCAAGTTCGAGAACGCGGTGAATCTCCTCTTTGTTAGCGACACTGCCGCATGGGTTGTTTGGATTGATCAGCACCAGAAGGCGGACGCTATCATCCATTTTGGCCTCGATATCTGCTAAATCCAACTTCCAACCATCGTCTGGCTTGAGGCGGTATTCAACCGTGGCGGCACCATACATTTGCGGGTATGCCATGTAGGGTGGATAATGTGGTCCAGGAGCGAGCACGGTATCGCCCTCACACAGCACAGAAGCGAAGAGAATTTGCAACGCTTCGGTCACACCATGGCAGACATAAATGTCATCAGCGGTTGCATTCCAACCTTTGCTTCGCTCGTCGTTAGCGATGGCATGGCGCAGTTGGGGAAGACCGTAGGAAGGAGAGTATCCATTGTGACCGTTACGAAGCGCTTTGACATACGCCTCAACCATGTGTTCAGGTGTTGGCAATCCAGGGTAGGCAATGGGGTCGCCAATGTTGAGTTTGAGAATGGTATGGCCTTGTGATTCAAGTTTAGTTGCTGGCACAACAACATCACGGATGGCATATTCGATGCCCGATGCACGGGGGGCCACCGGAATTTGGTCGCTGCTCATTTTCTCACCATTGGATGCTTAACTGCCCCGTCCTTGAAGGTTGAGTTACAACCCTTCCATAGAACAACCACCCATAGAGAGGATTGTTTTGAAATCAGTCAGTTGAACCGGTTGAATCGAAAGTCGCTGTCCCTTGCGAATAAGGAGCATTTCGGAGCAGGCAGGGTTATCTCGAACATCTTGCAAGGGAACGATTCGTTCCAATTCCATCACTGGTTCGATGTCAACCATGAACCAGCGTGGGTTTTCTGGCGTGGATTTAGGATCAAAGTACTTGCCACTTGGATCCCACGAAGTGTGGTCTGGGTAACCTTCCTTGGAAATGCGAGCGACACCAACAATGTGAGGGGGCTTAAAATTGGAATGATAATACAGCACTAAGTCGCCGATTTTCATCTCGTCCCGCATCATGTTCCTCGCTTGGTAATTTCTCACACCGTCCCAATGAGTTGAACCATCCGCAACAAGTTGCTCATAGGGGTACACATCGGGCTCTGATTTCATCAGCCAATAATTGACCATGTATAGTCCAAGAGCAGGGGCTTCTTTGATGTGTTGCTCACCATACATCACTGACATCATCAACGAGTGCTGCATCGAGGACATCGAGTTCCATTGCTTTCTTGCCACCAAGGCCGAGACGTTTCGCCATTGTTGTGCGTCCACCAACCGCACCGAGGCCTGCCTTTTCTAGCGTTACAAAAATTGCTGGTAGAAGGATGAGCGCACTCGCAGCAGCAACCCAAAGCAGAATCAAAATGACCGTGACGAAAGGTTTGATTTCAGGAATAGGAATTTGATAGGCAGTTAACATCCCCAGTGTGGTGACAACTGCAGCTTCAAACAGGGACATACCTGTTCCTATCGCTGCGCTTCGAATGGCTTCGATACCCCCACCCAATTCACGAATGCGATTCGCGATGTGAATCGAGAAATCAACACCAACACCGACCAAGATCGAACCAATCATTACAGTAACCAACGAAAGCGGTACATCCATCTGCCACATAACAAGCCATTGCATCGCGACCGTTGCAATCACCGGCGAGGTTGTCCAAATTGAGTATTGGACATTCTTGAAGACAATGGCCAAGGTGATTAAGGTCAGAATCACAGCGAAACCAAGGGAGGTCCATTGTGAATTTACGATCAACTCATTGACTTCGATAGCCGTTGATGCGACTCCCGCAAGAGGGTTAGCAGCATCGCCAATTGATGTACCTTCGAACTGACTGGCGTACTTGTCGACTGAATCAACCATTTCGCTGGTGGCAGCGACTGGCAAATATGGCATGTCCACATAGATCAAGTTGCGGCTGAAATCCTTGTTGATGAAAATCTCTCGTGTTTCATCGGTGATCGAGGCGTAAAAGACGTTCAGCAAGAAAATTTCACTTTCAGGTCCACCAGGCAAACCAAAGTCATCAGGCGCCATCAAAAGATCCCAGAAGGATGCGTCTTGTGTCACGGAATTATCGAGCAAAACAGCAGCAGTGTCACGGATGTCCTGTGGGATGAGGGGGTTTGCTTGAATGATTTCATTCAAACCCGATCCCGAAACGGTTGGAGCAATACCCGTGGATTTCATCAAGAACACAATCGAAACCGCAGTTGTGTTGTCCACGGTGTTGAGGCTTCCTTCAAGTTGGTCAATGGCCCGTAAATTACCAGCGGGGTCATCGTTTGAGGAATCTGAATCTTGACGATCCCCACTCACATTGGCTTCAACAAGCACCATTCCAATTTGGCCGGAGCTAAATTCCTTGCTGTATTGTTTCATCTTAATGACAGATGCTTCTTCTTCAGGAGCCATTCCAAGTAGGTCGATGTTCTCCTCAACATTGGCTTGTCCAATCGTGGCTGAAAAGAGAATTAACAGAACAAACACCGCAATAACACCAACATTTCTCTTGACGGGAAGATCCACAAGAACCTCAAACGCCCGAAGAGGTGGGTGCTTTGGTTTGCGTAAATCAAGCAAAAGCGTCAAATTCGGGACCATGAACATCGTGAGAACGTACACGACGACAATCCCTCCAGAAAGCGCAATACCAACCGTTTGAATTGGGGCCATCGGGGTGAAAACAAGGGATATGAAACCAATGACGGTCGTCACAGCGGATAAGAAAACAGCCTTACCGGTTGAACTTAATGAGGCCTTCATTTTCTCGGATTTGGTTCCACCCTCTTCTGCGTAACGATTCGTTATGTGCAGACCATACGAGACGCCAAGCGCCAACAAAATCGGCCCGACAATAATCACCGTCATCGTGACTTCAAAATTTGTCCATCCAATGATTCCTAACGTCCAAAACACAGCACATAGGGTGGGCAATCCCGAAATAATGACCACCTTAATGCCCTGGATTGGGCGAATCCCAGTTAAGCCGGCCTGCAGCAAGTCGGAGTGGAACACAAACAGTCCCATTGCAACCAGAACAACAGCCATTGGGAAAATATCCCAAAACAGTTTGAAGGAAAATTCTGTCACTGCGTTAGTAATAGGTACAGGGCCGGTCAGCGTCATCGTTATGCCAAGGTCCTCCCAATTGCAGCGCTCTGTACCAGCAGCAGTCCCATCTGGATTGAATTCACATGGACGTTCAAGTTGACTGATGTAATCAAGGCGCCCTTGGGTGTTTTCGATGATTTCTTTAGCAGGTTTTGCTTCTGTGACCGCAATCGCCATGATGGCTCGATCTAACTTGCCATCGGATGTACCTTGAGGCCCTGTGATGTCACGGGCTAATTTATCTAAACCAGGCGTGGGGGATCCATCGTCTTCGTACATTTCACCAATAACCAAATCAATCGTGGTTTGGGAAGGGATCTCGTAACCACCTTCCAACTCTGAAGTTGTATCGTCGAGAACGCTATTGAGCGCGTCAGTGAACGTAGCACTGGTGCAATCATCCTGTTGGACGCCGCAACCGAGTTGCCCAATTTGATCGATGAATGCTTTTCGAACCCGTGGTGCACTGGAGTTCACTTCTTTCAAGACAGTCGAAATGGAGAGAATGTAAATGACATCGTCGCTTGGATCAGACAATTCCGGGTTCAGATCCTTCTCGACGAAACTGATTTCTTGTAAAATACGCTGATCGGTAATGTTACCACCGGTCTCATTGTTCAATTCGATGTAAATGACCATGACATTGGTTGTCCAATCTTCTTCCACTTTGCCAAGCAAAGCAGCAATCTTGGAGCCTTCCGGGAGGTAAACTTCGAGATCGCCGTTGACATTGAGAGCAGGGTTTTCAAGATCGTCATCGAATCTGCTGTTGTCAAGGAAGCCAGACTGAGTGACAAAGAAGGCAGTCATCATCAAGAAAACAATCACGGTCGCCAAGGGGAACCGAGTGATTGCTCCAGTCGCCCCGTTTTTCTGCCATTCACGCTTGAATCGGTCAGGTGCATCGAGAACGGCGTCAAGGGCTTCTTTCGGTTTGAATTCCTTCACCCTCGCCGTCAAATCAACGGCGCTTGATTGGAGGCGTGCCCGTCCATACTCAGCGAGATTCGAACCACGCTCTCTTAGGCTTTCGGAGCCATTTTGGGGCATTTTTGGGTCGTCTTCACTTGCCATGCATCCGCCCCTCCATTTGAATCGATAAGGAACCTATTGAAAGCCCTACCTACGGTTTGGTTGGCTTAAACCAATTTCTGAATGTCGCCCAACACCAGCAAAGAAAGGCCGTTGGTTTCAAAGGTGAACCGTCCCAGCCCCAAATGGACCCGCACCATTCATGTGTGTGGGGCCAGGTGAGGCCAATGCCAGCCCCTACATTAAACGACAAGCGTTGGTCGATTGACCTCGAAAAAAGAATCCAAGAAGCACATGCTGAAGACCCTCAAGTCTACGCCCAACGTTACGCCTTCAATCCAGACAGTGGCAAGGAATTCTTCGTCATCGACACACCACCACCCTATCCCTCTGGAACATGGCACATTGGTGCTGTTGCACAGTATTCAATGATCGATGTCATTGCTCGTTCTCAACGGCTTCTTGGGAAGGAAGTCTATTTCCCATGGGGAGTTGACCGAAATGGAATCAACATCGAATTTACGGTTGAAAAGAACACCAAGAGAAAGATGAAGACTTACGACCGTGCTGAGTTCCTTGAATTGTGCAAAACAACCATTGAAACATTCACACAAGCCATGAGAGAGACCGCTCGACGGGTTGGACTGTCCTGTGATTTCGAGAGGGAATACCTCACCGATTCCCCTGAATACCGTGCTGTGACTCAATCAATTTTCGTTGAACTGTTCAGAAATGGCTCCATCATCGAAGATTTGCGTCCGAACATATACGATCCTGTCGAAGGAACCACCATCGCAGATGCAGAAGTTGAACGACTCCCACGAAGAACCAATCTTGTTGATGTTGAATGGGTATGTGAAGACGGCACCAAGATTGCCATTTCGACAACACGCCCCGAGATGATTTGTGCGTGTGGCGTCGTTGTTGTACATCCAGATGATGAACGATACACCCATCTTGTCGGCAAGCAAATTCAGCTTCCTCTACCAGTCGATGGAAGAGAAACAAGCGTCGAAATTAAAACACATCCATCTGTGAAATCAGACTTTGGCTCAGGCGTACTCATGGTGTGCTCTTTCGGGGATCAAAACGACGTGGCGGTGTTCCGTGAACTCGGATTAACACCGTTCCAAGCGATCAACCTTGAAGGTAAAATGACCAAACTCGCAGGTCCTTTCGCAGGACAAACCGTGCTCGAAGCTCGCAAGAGTGCGATAGAACATCTCGAATCAACTGGGAAAATTATCAACATCGAGCAACGGGAACAAGACATACCGGTTTCAGAGCGTGGAAAGAATCCTGTGGAAATCATTCTATTGAAAGAATGGTACGTCCGTCAAACTCACACACAAGACCGAATTAGGGAACATGCCGAGCAAATCGAGTTCCATCCACCAAGGAATAAGCAATTTCTGATGGATTGGATGGACAACATCAGCATCGACTGGCCAATCTCAAGGCGACGATGGTACCACACTGAAATTCCGATTTGGTACTGTGATGATGAAGACAAAATTATTGTTCCACCAACAGGGATCTACGTTCAGCCTTGGTGTCAAGAGCCGCCAGAAGGAAGTCAAGTCCTCGACCGAAAGAGCCGTGAAATCATAGGCTCCTTTGATGAAATGAAGCAAGCCCTAGGCACCATTGTTGGTGAAGAAAAGGTGTTTGACACTTGGATGGATTCCTCAAACTCTAACCTCTTCGTCAGCGGTTACCTCAATCAACCTGAGGTGTTCGAGAAAGCGTTCCCTACTGCCCTCCGCCCGCAAGGGAAGGAAATCGTCCGAACATGGTTGTACTACACGCTGTTAAAATCGACGCTCTTGCTCGATCAACCTGGTTTCAAGCATGTCTGGATTGACGGGCTCGGAATGGATCCATGGGGCCGCAAGATGAGTAAATCACTCGGCAATGGAATTGATGCTGATTCAGTTCTTGAGTGTGGAGCTGGAGGACGTACAGGTTCATGGAAAGTGAAGGGCCCTGACAAGACTGTCAGTTTGCGAGCAAACAAAATTGGCAGCGAATGCTTCCGTCTCTGGAAGGCTTGTGATGCTCAAGTAGGCGATGATTTCCACATCAATCCCGAAGAAATCGAGAAGAAGTACTTCGGCGTGCTGACCAAACTGTTCAATGTCGCACGCTTTGCATCACAATTTGAGGTCCCGAGCAACCTTGATGATGCACCCGAAGGACTCGCTGTTGAAGATGAATGGATCTTAGCAGAATTCCAAACGACCATGGCTACCGTCGAAAAAGCATGGACTCACCTTGATATTTACACCGCCACTCAGGCGCTCAAAACCTTTGGAACAGGTATTCTTCCGAGCCACTATCTCGAGATGGTCAAATCGAGATTGTACGATGAAGACAAAGCGGCTGCGTGGACATTGCATCGAATGGTGCGCGATTTCATGACCATGTTCACTCCTGTGTGTCCGTTCTTTACCCACCATATCTCCTCAACCATTTACGGCGCATCGGCTGTTGATGTCGACGCGTTCCCGAGCCAACCTTACCCAAGCGTTGCTAGCGGAACTGCAAGAGGTGACGAATTGCGAGCACTCTCTGCATCCATTCAGACCTTTAATGGAGACACATGGGGTCATAAGAAGGAACAAGGAATTTCACTCAACCAGCCTGTCAGTGGTGTCGAGATTCCCAAAGAACTCGAACCTTTCACTGCGATTCTTACTCGAATGCATCACCTTGAGTGAATCATTCCTCTTCGAGAAGCAGTTTGGCTTGCCTGGTCGTAGGCATGTCCAGTTGGCCAAGCCTAAACCCAATCAATCGAACCGGCCGATTATGTTCAACATTCAGGGCAAACAAACGCTCAGCCAACCTGCTAAACACATCAATATCATCCATGGCAACAGGTATTGAGCGACCATGCGTATGAGTTTCGAATCCAGTGTAGCGGATTTTCACCTCACATAAACGTCCCGCCACACCGATTGTCTTGGCTTTCGTCATCACCAGTTCCACCAAAGTCTTGAGATGGTTGAGCACCCGTTCTTGGTCGTTTTGATCGTGACCAAAAGTGTGCTCTTTGCCAATTGATTTCCGACTGCGTAGGGGGCTGACTTCGGAACTTGTTGCTCCATCAACAACCCTGATCAACCAAGAAGCAAAACGTTCTCCAGCAATACGCCCTAAGGCCAATTCCCCAAGTTCACATGCTTCGTCAACGGAATTGAACCCCCATTCAGCCAATTGAGTGGCCCGTTTGGGACCAATACCAGGGACATCTCGAAGAGAACGATTGACGAAGAACTCTTGAGCTTCATCAGGAAGCAGGCGAAAAATACCCTTTGGCTTATTGATTTCACTTGACATCTTCGCCAAGATTCGCGTCGGAGCAATTCCAAACGAAGCAGTCAAACCAACCTGCTCCTTGATTGAATCTTGCAACTGGCGGCAAAGAGCGTAGGCCTTGTCCCAGTCACCATCCACCGCCTTAGTGATGTCAAGGTAGGCCTCATCGATGCCAGCCTTTTCAAAATGCTCAGCAGGAGGCCTCAACAGTTCCATGACCTTGCGCGAGGCTCTGCTGTAGAGTCCACGCGTTCCGTTGATGTAATGGCCCGTCCCAAACGGCGCACCGGGACACCTTCGCCACGCTTCACCAATCGGCATTGCAGAACGAATGCCAAACGCCCTTGCTGCATAATTGCACGTTGAGACAATACCGCGACCCCTGCCCCCTTTTGGATCAGATCCGATAATCAATGGACGACTTGGGTCAAGGTCGCGGTGCAGAATCTCAACCGATGCAAAGAACGCGTCTAAATCACAATGCACGAGGATGCGCTCACCGTTGGGGTCCGATGATGAATCCCCTCCGTTCATACCCTCACTTGAGCGTCCGCGGTGTTTCAAGTTGATGACGGAAGAGCGTGGTACATGTTCACTTTCACCCAACAGGGTCTGGGCAAAGAAGGTCTGCCGATTTCACCACCTTCTGAGGTATGACCATTTCAGTTCCAGTCCAACGAGGCATGACAGCACTCAACCTTCGAGCGATTGCTCCAAAGCGCGGTGAAATCTACCAACTCCAGGGGTCTGGACGCGTTGGATCAAGCATGCGAAAATATGCTGAAATCTGGGCAGCATCTGCCCTGCTAAGGGGTGAATGCGTTCATTGGGTCGATGGTGCATCAAGGATTGATCCTGCACGGATTCTCGCTGCTTTCCCTCCGACTGAATCCGCTCCACAAGAGCATCTTCGCCGACTCTTCATCGGACGCGGATTTACCGTGCACCAATTAACGACACTGGTGGAACGACTCGCTCGTGAAGTGTCCATCACCGCTTCGCCTTTGGTCATCATCGATGGCCCGATTGGGATGCACTTGGACCGACAAGTCGGTGATCATGAAGCCCGTTGCTTAATGCGAAGGATGGTTGTCAACTTACAGCATTTGGCCAAAACCCACCATGTCGCAGTCATCATCATCACCTCCAATCAACCCAAATCAAAGCGCCACCAACACTTGCTCTCAATGGTTGAACGGAGGGCCAACCAACAATTGCAACAAGCACAACAGACAACGCTACGAAATCGCGGGGTCCTGATGCATCAACCAACTGGTGCGATTGGCGTGTGGCCATCTCAGCGACCATTCATCACCCTCGTTCAATCCATTGGGCACAAGAAGTCAGCTTTACCATAAGTACGGATAGGGGACTTATTCGGATGTAGAGAAGGTTTTGAGAGAGACGCGTCGGCGTCCAACTGCAATTTCCTCTTCATCCCATCCGAATGGTGCTAAAATGGCCCAGATGGCGCGTTGTGCCAGTGGCGTGTAGTGAGCAATATTAGCACGCTTAGTGGTGGTTTTGGAATGAATAAGTTCCTCGAGGAGGAGGACCCGCTCATGTTGCACAGTGCCAGAGCCAGCGACAACAACGAACCGCACCTTGCCACCCGGCGGTATGGTGATACCATGAAGTCGGCCCCGCAGCAATGCGGCATGAGTCAAAGTAGCCACGTTGAATTCGCTCACTTCCCGGTCGACTCGACGCGCCACTACGAGGTCTTCAAGATCAATTTCTTGATGTTCGAGTCGACTGAGTTGCTCTCGTAGAAGGTCTGCGACGGCTCTTTGACCCTCTTCGCTTGGAACACCGTTCTCCTCGTTGGAATGCTCAACTAAAAGGTGCAATGCTGAACGTTGCATGGCAGAAACCCAGGCGCATGTGGAGTGTTGTCGTTGCTCAATACCACGTACTTTGAGGCCACGCGACCCATAGGCCCAGTACTTGGTCAAGGAACCAGCGCCGTGAACCCGACTTGGTACAAAACCGATGAATCGATAGGCATCTTCGAACTCAAGAGGAATGCCGACCCGTGATGTGACCTTCTGGGCAAAATCATGGGCGTCAATCAATCGTTGCTCAGGACTTCGCCCTTTCATATCTTGAATCCAAACGCAGTCAACAATGGCATGCAGCACCTCCCATCCATCGTCTTCGGCCATCTGGATGGTATCGAGGAGAATGTCTCGGGCCCATGCACAAATGGCTTCGTGTGCCTCAATCCGTCCGAACCGAGCGTTCTTGTAACCCGTATAGCCAAAACAGGTGACAAGCAACCATTTCAAGGCGTTCTGTTGCTGATCTTCGGCATCGCCTTTTGCTTTACTAAGAATTTTCAGTTGCCGTCTCCGCTCAATCAGAGGTGCCACAATCCTCCCGAGAAAACCATGCACTCGTCCGCATGTGTGTGAGGTCAAGCCGGGGACAAGCAAAGCATTCGAGGAGGTGATTGGGAACAAACCCGCTCCAAAGTACCGTTCAGTATGACGCTCTGTAAAGGCACGCTCTGCTTCGTCTGGGTGTAAGGGAACAAAGGCTGCAGCTGTTGAACCAACTGTGGCTTGACAGCATGGGCAATTGAGGGTTTCAGTCGAAATGTTACGAGTGGCGATGATGCTTGGAAACAGGCTGGCAAAGTCAAGCTCTATGACATGTTCGTAAACGCCGGGTTTGCTATCAAGGTAAAGCCCTCCTCGATCGGCGTGAAGCAATGACCACGCAGTTTTGGTATCTTCCGGCCTGTTTTTCTTCCACGGGACGAGCACTCCATCCTCCATGGCCGTGCGCATCTGAATCGCACTGATCACCGAGCCCGGTGAAAGGCGCGAGATGTCCTGAGGTGATTGTTGCGAATGAATCGCCAACTCAAACAGCCCTAACAAGCCGCCCTCGCGGACAATGAAACTTCCATTTCGGTCGATATGGAGGCGCCCATACAACGGAATGTAGCCATCTTTGTGCAAGGTTTGACCGTAGGAGTGCAGAGTGCGGGCTGATGTTCGAGCCGCTAATGGTCGCCCGTCTCGGCTCAAAGAGAAAGGCGTGGCTGACTTGGATGCCATTCGAATCAAGGCAGGGAAGTGAAGGCCATCGCCTCCATTTGTGACCACCACATCCGGATCTAAAGCACGCATGGTCGATTCGAGGCTCTCAAGGAATTCTGTCTCCTCTCCTGGGGTACGATTCAATGTGGCGATGGGCGAGGCTTCGTCTTCATGCATCCCGTCATGTGAACATCTGCGGAACTCTACAGACTCGATTTCTGCTTGCTCAGTATGAAACCCAGTTTGAGTTTGATAATGCACAGCCATGTGAAGAATCACCAGATTTGGTGCGGTGGTTGAGGAGGCGGTATCGAAGGATGAACCATTCCATTCAACAGTTCGAAAGGGAGCGATACCGAATTCAATTTGAAACCGCTGTGCAAGATGTGCATCGACCGAATAGAGCGTATAGTGCCTGTAATCACCACGCGATTCGATGTGGGCTGCTAATTTTCTCATGTTCCAACTGTTGTGAACATCAATCTCGAGAACCTCATCAACTTCCGACGCATCAAGTGAAAGTCGAGAGCGGTGCATCCGCATCAAACCAACCCCAAATCGATCACGTATCTCTGGTTGCTCAAGCCATGCGCACAGATGATTCAGCCGATGTTGCGACGCATGAACATGGATTGAAGGGCACCATGGAACGTTGACTTTGACAGCACCTTCTGGTCCACCAACCAACCAAACGTCCATCGATGTTCCATTCGCTGCACTTTGGACATCAAGAATCGAGCCGATCATCTTGCTCCACCGTCGCACGTTCAAGTTCCAGAATGCGATGCTCCAACTTCGAATTTTGAACCATGATTTCGACGAGCATCGACAAGAGCATCGGCTTCCACACATCGTGTGAAGGCAACATGCCTCCGGCTGTTCTGCGATGCCGAACTCCAGTGCAGAGGGCATCGAGGAATGGCTTTTCCGTTGAGGGAAGCGCTCGACGAAACGCCTCTAAATTCTGAAGTTCATCTTCAATTCGTGTCCGCCATGTTGGAACAGTTCGACCCATGACCAAAGGAAGTCACACCGCTTGACCACCTTGTTGGTGACCCTTCGGTACAAGTGAAAGTGATTCAGGTGAGCAAGTGAGCATTGACGGTTGTTTCGCAGGTGCCTCCATCGAGGACCGTCATAATCGCTCGAGCAATATCGAGTCCCACGCGTGCTTGTGCCTCCATGGTTGCAGCTCCAATGTGAGGTGTCCCGTGGAAGTGTTCATGCTGAAGAAGTGGGGATGAAGGATCGACCGGTTCAATTTCAAAAACATCGAGTGCCGCCGATGCTACTGTTCCATCTTCCATGGCCCGGAAAAGGGCGTCTTCATCGATGATTCCGCCACGAGCGCAGTTCACGATGTGATTGCCGCAATCAATGCCGTCATTTGAGCGACCTGGCATGAGAGATAGTCGCTTTGCATTCACCAGGTGGTGCGTCTCATCATTGAGGTTGCAATGAATCGAGATGTGAGTGCAATTGGAAAACAATGTCTCCACTTTTTTGTGCAGGATGGTGTTTTGTGCTTTGGCAACCTTAGGTGGGAGGTATGGGTCGTAGGTGTGAACCGTCATGCCAAGCGCTTGGGCCACAACTCCAACACCTTGGGCAATTCGACCAAATCCGATAAGTCCGAGATTTTTTCCAGACAGTTCGGTCCCTTTCATCGCTTTTTTCTCCCACTTTCCAGAACGCATTCCACGGTCAGCGCGTGGGATGTGGCGCAAAGAGGACAATAAATGTCCAATGGTCAGTTCAACGACGGATTGTGTTGAGGCGCGTGGAGCATTCACCACGGGAATTCCGGCTTCGGCTGCAGAAGCAATATCGATGTTGTCGACGCCAACACCGGCTCTTCCAATGACCGCGAGACGATCGCCGGATGCACTGATGACATCCGCTGGTAATTTGGTTGCGCTTCGGACAATGATAGCATCGAATTCGCCTAAGGCGCCCGCTGCAAGATCCGTTGAAGAAATGGTGCCCAGAATGACTTCGTGACCTGACTGCTCCAGAAGGGCGACGGCGTCTTTCGCCATTCCATCTGTGACTGCAATTCGGGCCATGACGACGAACCGACCGAACAAGGCCATGAATCTTAGGCTTGAGAGGTCCGCTTGCCCAATGTTTGAAACAGTCGCCCTGTTAGGCGTGAGGGAGAGACCATGGCAGATGTTGACGTCAATGCCCTATTGTGGGCACTTGGATTGTTGTCAATCCCACTTCTTCTCGCATTACCCATGAGGATTGCATGGCGGTTGTTTACCGGTGCAGGTCATGAGGAATCCCAATACAGGAATACGGTGTTGCAAATCATCGATGCAGGTCGCCAAGTTGCACCATTCAGGGCAACATTGGACGATGTCGCCCGCAGCCTTCACATTCAACCAAGTCAACAACGGTTGATTGAGGCAGATTTGTTCCACCCCCTCACCCTATCCCACTTTTTGTTGCTTCCAACCATCATCATCTTCCCATTGGCAGCCGTCATGGCATTGCCTGTGATCTTGATTGGTCTGCCTGTCTTGATCCTCATTGAGACGCTCATGATCCGTCAACGCTTACTGGTCAAAGGACTGACAACCATTGAGCATTACATGCATTGGCAAATTATTCACATTCCAAAACCACACCGTGGAATCACCACAACAAGCACAAAATTGAATGAATTTTCACATCACGTGATTCACTTCAACCACGTACCACAAGGTGCGTTCCTCGGCTTGTTTGCGTGGCTGATTATCCATTGGACATTCAACTTCGATTCTTGGGGTATTGAACTGGCCGTTTCGACCGGTTTGTACATCATTTTGTTGGGAGCGTTGTCCGTCATGAATACCGCTTTCGAATCAGATCTTGTCTTCGTCGACCCTGCAAAAGGACGCTTGGTTCCTGTCGATCAATGGCTTGAAAGTATTCTCAAACCGCTTGTAGGCATTGGTCTTGTGTTTTTGATTGGACGAAATCTATTGGATGAATCACGCTCTGGTAACGCCGTGTTATTCGCCACCTCAATCCTCATGCTGCTCTACGGTGCTGCAGTGGTAGGAATCGCGTTCCGGTGGGGATACTCATTATGGCGAGGGTCCCGGGTAAAGGACGACTTTGAAACTCAAATTATTGAGGCGCTCAATCCATTGTCCTACGATTTAACACGTTCAAAGGGGCGAATTGAGTTTCACGTTCGTATGGAAATGAAAGAACGGTTGACTTCGCTCAATGAGGCACCACCAGACCAGTTGACCTTTGCTGATTTGCAAGCCCTTCCAGCATCAGAACACAAAGGG
>CALKDX010000081.1 GCA_938084455.1 Candidatus Poseidoniaceae archaeon | reverse complement strand
TAGGAATTGTAACCACCCGCCTGGACAGATGCATCGAAAGCAAGTGCATACAACGCATTAGGATAATCTCGAACCACCCTCAAACGCTCATGGGTGAATTTCAGACGTTCGCCCAACATTGATTCTCCTAAAATGACATACACATCCGGATGGTCAAACAACGAATGAAGCACTTTCTCAAGAAGACCTTCAATGTCATTTATTCTTCCAGCTCCAAGTTGAACATAGACTGCCTTCCCACCATCTGGTATGGAAAGTCGTGAGCGGGCAAAAGTTCGATCCCAAGCCTCCTCGACCTCGATCGCTTTAATCGGGGCAACAACATGCACTCCTTCTTCAGTTTCAACTTCTTCACCTTCACTTGGAACAATAATTCCGTCGAAGAAGGATTGGCTATCCACTGGAATTGATTTGTTTTTCTTCAGCGATCCGCGACGCATCCACCACTTCTTCATGTGAGGTTGCGATGCAATAGCGTTCAACATACCGCGGTAAGGAAAAGCACCATCAAACATGAACCATTTTGGCCGATGCATGTCAAACACCATGTGAAGCATGTCCTCAACCAGTCCGTTCCATTGAGTCGCACTCATGTTTGCGTGCTTGTACCGTCCTGCCAAATGGTAAGTTGGAAATTCTTCACTGTAGAGAATGTGCAAGGTTGGCATTGGGGTGAAAAAGACGATTTCGAGCGATGGATCTGTTTTTCGTAATGCTCGAGCGACGGCATACATTCGTGTGAAGTGTCCAAAACCGACCCCATTCGTGGGGAACAATACAATGCAATGTTCGCGTTCGGTTTGAACGGACTGTTCGATTGAGAGTGATTCTTCAATTGGGCGATGGCCTATTCGTTGCAAGCCAAGTTTCACAGCAAGCAGTGGTAGCGAGATTGGAAGAAAGGGCAAAGGCCAAATTTTCCGGGCGGCGGTTGTCATGTGAAGGCCTAACTGAAACGAAACGGAAGCCCTAAGTCGTCTTACTTCACGCTGGCTTCTTGAATGTTTTTTTTTCAGTGAGTCATAGGCTTGACGGGTAGAAGTTACACCTTCGATCTCTGATGACTCCGCCGAGGTGGTTTCATCATCCATGGCATTCCCTCGGCGCTCAACTTCTTGATGTTTGGCAAGTGAGTGGGACTCTTTCCTAGCATTATCCACTCAGGTTTAGACATCCAAATCGATTGTTTCGAGCGTGTATGGTTTGTCCATCCATTGTAGATAATCCTCGGTACGTGAGCGAATATGGCTTCGAAGAGGCTCGTCGATTAATTCTAATCCGATAGGATAGGCCTGTTGCCACCAATCCAAGTCCTCGGCAATGTGAGGCTTGAGATGAGGGGCTAAATGTTCCAAGTCCTGCACCTTCAACGCCCACAATGCGTGTTGTGCAGTACGTAGATGTGGGGCATTGAGAAAGGTTGTGAATTCTTTGCTTTGGGGGTTGAAATCTCTTCCGAGGGGGCCATTTTTGTGAAAACATTTCCAACATCCACCGCACCAATGTCCGTCATAGCCTCGCAAACACGAATTCACTACATCACTAAGTTTACTTTGCTTGCAAACCGAGAGGGCTCCAGCTTCCGAAATATGGTTAATTGGTAAAAGATAACGAAGCCCTGCCAGTTTGAATTTCTTGCTCCAATAGGTCCAGTAATATGAAGAAGGGAAATGTCGGTATTTTGCTCCTTTTGCCAACCAAGTGTTGTCAATTGGTGTTCCAAAAGCAATTGAGGCAAGATCGAGATAATCGGCAAGTAAAATCAGATGGACTGCAGATGCATTTGCTGTTGAAAAACCAGTTTGCAAATTGTGATTGGTTCGTATTTTTTCATGATTTGAAGGTATGCTGAGCACTTTTCGATTCGTGCGTTCTTGGATGGCTGCAAACGTCGAATGCGGCAATGAATGGTTAAGCATCGAGGTGAAATTTCGTTCATGGTATGCAAGTATTGTATCATCTGGCATCAAAAGCATGGCTGCAGTAGAATCGATGCCTCCGGAATAAGAGAGTGAGTGGTGCTTTCCAGGTTGCCTTTCCTCCACGCTCCATTTCTTAGTTTTCTTTACCCAGGGTGATAATAGAACTTCCAAGGCAAGATGCAACAATGCAGGGTGTGTCTTGTTTAGATCAAATCCGCTTGGCATGTCCCAATGAACCCATCCCCAAGGATGCTTAAGCCACAACCGTGACCCCTCTTGAACCCAATTTTCAAGGAGATCAATTTCATTCCAAACTCGATTGAAAGTCGGCTTTGGTATTCCTTCTGCTGCTTCAATTTTTTCAGAAACTCTTCGATGAGATTTGGATACATACCGGTTTGTATCCGCCTCAGGGTATTGTTTCGCAAAGGCAATCACATCTTCCCATCGAGATTGATTGTACATGGATCGGAGAATGATATCGGTTGCGAAACGATGATTTTTTCTCCCTAACTCCTTTTCTGCCAATTCTTGGGAGCTTTTCCATTCACCAGCGTTGTAGAGTCGACGGATTCGCCATCTTCGTATCGCGCTGATGAGCATGACCGTCTCCTCCTTGTTCGTACGTAGACCATCTTCTTTTTTGATTATCACCCGTTCAAAGGTGGATTTT
The DNA here is from genome assembly GCA_938084455.1 of Candidatus Poseidoniaceae archaeon. Taxonomy (GTDB): domain Archaea; phylum Thermoplasmatota; class Poseidoniia; order Poseidoniales; family Poseidoniaceae; genus MGIIa-L1. The sequence goes on along the minus strand of CALKDX010000081.1, from coordinate 3,119 downwards.
GCTACAAAGCATAAGGGATGGAGGCCCCGACCACAAGCCATGGCGAGGGTCTTCATCACGGGTGGTGCGGGTTTCATTGGACGCCATTGTGCTCGCCGTTTCCTCGAACAGGGTTGGGAGGTAAGCCTCTTTGATTGCGCACCAATTGAGAATAACGACCCATTGGTGAAATCCGGGTGCATTGTTCACCTCGGCGATGTGAGGGACCAGCAAGCGGTCGGCCTTGCCATGGAAGGGTGCGATGCAGTGGTGCACCTTGCTGCCCTTGTCTCCGTTCCAGAATCGATTCAAAACCCCGATCAAACAATGGACATCAACGTTGGAGGAACTCGGAATGTTCTTGCCGCTGCTCAACGACTTGGCCTGTCGCATGCCGTTTTTGCTTCAAGCGCAGCAGTGTATGGTGAGCAGAGAGTTTTGCCCATTTTTGAGGCAACCTCACTGGAACCACTGTCGCCCTATGGAGAGAGTAAAATCATCAACGAAAGGGACATTACAACCGCTCGCAACAAAGGTTTGAATGCGATTGCCTTGCGATTTTTCAATGTCTATGGACCAGGTCAGTCGGTTTCCTCCGGTTATGCATCATTGATTCCATTGTTCATTGACCGCTTGATTCAACGTCAACGCCCGACAATCTTTGGCGATGGAATGCAGACTCGGGATTTCATTCATGTTGAGGATCTCGCACTTGCGATTGTGAAGCTTGCCAGCCTTTCTCAACCGTTTTCGTTCCCTGTTTCAAACGTAGCAACTCAAACTCAAACAAGCGTACTCGATGTCTTCGAAGCAATCAATCACCATTTGGTTGCAAATCATCAATTTCCAAGCATCGAGCCGATTTATTCGATTGCAAGACCGGGCGACATCATGCATTCCTTTGGGTCAAGTTCGAGATTGCAGTCACTCATTGAGTGGCAACCCCAAGTTAGCTTAAAAGAGGGACTAAGTGCCCTTATCGAACATCAAAAGAGGAGCGATTCTACGTGAACATCGCATGGATCACCGTGCGAAGATGGGGGGACTTTTGTTCCACCACAACGAATGCGTTAGCCAGTGGTTTAGTTGGACGAGGTCACGAACTTACCATCCTCAATGGCGATGCAGCGGGAACACATGCTGATTTACCATGGAAACATATTGCATTAGACCAATCCCCTTTCCCAGGACGAAGTGGTGCCTCCCTTGCCCTAAACGCATCCCGTTGGTTTCAAAAAAACCAAGATAACACCTTTGACGCAGTCATTGTCGATTGGCCGCTTGCACCTAGAGTCGCTGCTGAACTGACAAAACAGAATCTAAACATGATCTTGATGGACCGTTCACCGCCTGCTGATATCTCGTTGCTTGGTAAACTCCAATGGAGGGTTTGGCGTAAATCTTGGAACTTAGTCAGAAAAGGAGTAATTCAACATGGAACGGTGGTGTCTCAGGCACACAAAGAGTTCGTAGAGCGGCGATGTTCTGTCAATCCCAATGTGATTGATTCAATTCCAGCGGGCGTTGATCTCGAACATTTTTCATCAACCAACAAGACTTTTGATGGGCCGTGGAAAATGGTCTATCACGGTCGATTGGACAAACACAGGGGTGTTCTTGCCCTCCCAATGCTGGTTCAAAAATTACTCAATCATGGCGTTCAGGTGCAGTTAACCCTCATCGGCCAAGGCGATGCTTTTGAGGCACTCGAATCAATTGCTGCAAACCAAAAGGCAATTTCAATTTCGCCAAGCAAATCTAGAGCGGAGATTTCTACCATCTTAGAATCACACCACATCGGCTTACTTCCGATGCCCGATACCCCTGTTTGGTCCATAGCGAGCCCCCTAAAACGCAGCGAATACCTCGCTTCGGGATTGATGATCTACGGTGTTGATCACGCAGGTCATCGATTGAACGACACAAGTGATGATTGGTTTCGTCTGTCCCCTATGGAAGACTTTCATGCCAATGCGATTGAATGGTTGAGCAGTTTAAACGAGGCTCATGCAAAAGAAGGTAGTCTTGCAGCGCGGACCTACGCCGAAAAGCATTGTTCATGGGAAAAAAGTGTAGAAGCACTCGAACTGGTTCTTCAAGCAACAAGCAAAGCAGAATAACATGCCAACCATTGTTGTTGAACCGATTCAAGGTGCGTCAGTGGGTCATTCGCTTCCACAACCGGAGGATGTTCGAGAAGGGTGTTTATCTCGGAAACCCAATCCTCAATTTCAGGTCCTGCAAAGAACGTGGAAGAGGGCAGGGAGGACAAATGGTCTGACGCCATAATTGGCAAACCACAGGCATTCGCCTCCAAAGCGACCATTGGCTGGCCTTCGTGTGATGATGGCAAAAGCAGCAGGCTTGCCGTTTGGAGAAGATGGAGCTTACGTTCTTCACTGACCCAACCAAGCGCTTCGACAAACGGCTTTGTTGATGTTTCAACTCCAGTCATGGACAGCCTTAGATTTGGGCGTTGTAGGCGTAACTTGGTTGCGATTTTGATGGCCATCGAATGGTTTTTCACCGGATCGTTGCGGCCAAGGAGGAGCAAATGGTCCCTATCCCTCGAACCATTATTTGGGCCAAGATTAAGATCAACAGGATTCGAAATCGCTATTGTTGGACCAATCGACTTGGTGAATTGTTCCTTCCAAACGTCGCTGAGAACCACGACCGTCGCACCTAATTCTTCGATGGTCTGCCTAAATCGCTTGCAACGACCTGAGGTGCTCGCACCAAGCCAAGTGTCAAATTTCCCAGAATGAATGTGCACGACGACGTTCGAACCCGCACCGTGAGCGAGATAGGCAAACTTCCGTTTGCGCCACCATGACCAATCCGCTGCCGTATGGAGGTGAACGACATCCGGTCGCTGAGATGAATCCTTGAGCCTTCGAATGAGGGTGCTTCTCGCCTTGCGATAAGCCCTCCATTTTGCCCAAGGTGAACCCACAACATGAGAAGCAAGCAGTTCTGCTTCCCAGCCCTCTGGCGGATGTTCAGCTAAGATTTTCATGACGTTCGCCATACCACCTGGCGAATCACATGGACCGATGTGAAGCACCTTTGGCATGTTCTGTGCACACCCGCTCCGGTTGAAGATGTACCGCTTGAAACCACCCTTACGCACCGTTCTA
>CALKDX010000080.1 GCA_938084455.1 Candidatus Poseidoniaceae archaeon | reverse complement strand
GTATGACCACTCAAGCAGTCGCCGCATCAATCGGCAATCCCAACATGACTCGACTCTTTTCAGCCACAGCAACTGATGGTCAATACAACAACCTCAACGATTCTGTGACAAGTACGGCCATTGGATTATCCATGCCCGGTCGTTCTGTCAACTATGTCTGCGCTACCATCGCCGCTGGTGTTGGGCTGTGGCGGATCATCAGTTCCCAAACCAACCAAATCTTCCGACAGGGATTCACCTCGCAAGTCGGATTTGTTGACCCAATGGCTTGCATGATTCAACCGATTCAGATTCAACCGGATATGCTCTTTCAAATCTATTGCCTACCCGTTGACGCTACGGCTCAGCAAACCAACAACGTGGCCCTCGTCACCTCCAACCGAGGTGTCGAAGCGTTCCGGGCGGTGGATGTCGCAGACAACACCTTCACGGAGTTGGTGAGCATCATCAGCGGCCTCGGTGTGGGTGACCTCCTCTTCGGCGCAAACATCGGCAATGTCCGAGTTCAATCCGAGGGTGGTGCGGCTCTCACCTCAATCGCCTTCGTTGACGCATCCAGCGGAACCCAATACACCGGCTTTGGCTCCACACGATTGCCGGATGCTGGCGGAACCTCGACCATGTTCAACGGTGACTACCCCCTAAGCATCCCGGTGCAGAAGGGTTGGGTTCTCAACCTCAAGACCGTTAGTGCGTGATTCGCATGGGGTACGAAATCAATTGGCACGCCGCACCGGGCGACCCGGTATTGGTCACGCCACAGTATCAGCAATGGAGCCAATTCACCGTAGCCTCGCTGGTAGGACAGCAGGCAGAAATCAAGACAGCCATCAAGGAGGCCGTGGCAAGCCGTGAATCAGCGGCTGTCATCAACTACCTGTCGTGGTTGTTGCGTACAATCGGGCTGGTGGCGTGAATGGCAAGAGCAAAGCCAACCCATGTCATCATCCATCGCATTGAGATGCAGGAAAAAGAACGGGAGTACATGGAAACCTATCTTGCTGGCAAGACGGTGCAGAATATCGTCGTTCCCGCCGCCATCACTGCTGGTGTAGCCGGTGCTGGCTATCTTGGCTACAAGGCATTGAACGCCGCTTACGAATGGGGCGATGATGTGGTTGATGACCTCAAGCGAGAGTACACAGAACACAAGGAACAAATCGAAACAACCGCCAAAGCAAGTGGTGTTGCGGCTGAGAAAATGCCCGGTCCACTTGGGAACTTTTTCCGAGTTGGAAAGTTCCTCTTTTCGTGAGTCGAAAAAGAAACCTTACTCAAAAAAACAGACAAATACTCAAACGCAGTATGCTTTTTTTGAAGAACGGACGTACCAGGATTTGAACCCGGGATCTTCGGCTTAGGAGGCCAACGCATTATCCAGCTATGCTACACGCCCAATACGAACGGTCGGCCAGCCAATCAAGATGCTTTCGCATTGGCAAACCGTTGTCCAATCTTAGCAACGTTGAGTAAAAACCGCTCAAGTTCGATGCGTCCCTGTGTGGTTTTATGGAGGACAACATCGCAATGCGCAAGTTCAACCAAGAGTTCTGTGAGCATCTGTTCTTCAAGTTGCATGCGCCCAGTTGTGAGCAAGCGATGAAAGTGGCCAACGACGTCTTCAGGCTCCAAATTGTTCTCCGCCATTGCTTGGTCAAGGGACCCCATAGCACCTTTGAGCACTCGGGAATTTTTCATGCCTTTTTTCTCCCATCGCCAATCATGGACCCTGTTGCGTAGGGCTTCCTCGAGAATGTGTTGCATCTCCCGAACCGATGTTGCGTCGATGAGATGTTGCAGGTTTTTTCTGTTGTCAAGCATGCCTCGTTGCCCGAGAAGTTCAGTCACAAAAATTGCTTTTCGGAGGTTCCCATCTGCGATGTGTGCAATGTCACCAAGAACGCCTCGTGCTGGTTCTAGGCCCTCTTCGGCTGCAATTTGTTTGAGCCGCCCTTCAATGTCAGTTCTCAATGGAGATGGTAAGCGAATGTGTTGACACCTGCTCCGCAGAGCTTCAATGACCCTCGAGGGCGTGTGGGATGTGAAAATGAATCGGGCACTCCCGCTCGCACTTTCCATCATCCGTCGCAAATAGGATTGCCTGATCGTTCCAAGATAGTCCGCATCTTCAATCACAATCAAGCGGGAAACTGGTGCTCTTCCATCGGTGCGTTCTGGTGTTGATTCTTTTCCCGCAGGAGCGGGTGTTGAGGACATGGTGCCCGAAAAAGTAGCATCGTATGCATCCAAACTTGTTCGGCCGGCGAGCGTGTCGTTTGAAGAGGAGCCTTCCGGCCGCAGGAATTCTTCGAATTTTGACATTGCCCCCGAGGTGCGGGCGAGATCTCTCGCCTGTAGGACGTGGGTGCGGGCCTTCCAAGAAGGGCCCAGAACTTGTCTGGCAATCAAGCGCCATGTGGCCGTTTTACCGATCCCAGATGGGCCCGAGAGGAGCAGATGAGGGGGGTTTGCTTGAACAGCAGTTCGTTCAACGGTTGATTTGACTGCGTCTGGATACAGCAGTTCATCGAAACGAACCGGTGCTTTCGAGACAAGCCAAGCTGACATCGAAATCAACTGGTCGTCAGCGGTCTTTCAACCCTGCGCGTGGCGATGGTTCACTCTGCGACGAGGCGCTTGGTGCCGTTGCGTCGGAGTTTCATGAAGATACGCGATCCACATGCCTTACAACTGATTCCGTTCCGCTCTCGGTGGAACGATTCTAGACTGCCGCACACTGCACATTTGTAATCAACGAGTTCAACCATAATGTTCGACTCCATTTCACCCGACCGACCACCCTCTCTTGAACCTGTCCGTCGCGAGATGGACGGTTTCAGGCCGATTTGGGCTTTGATGTCCGCCTTACTCAGCACCGCCCACCAACGGTGGGACCATGCGGATGTTTTGAACGGCGCTGAAATCCATGGCAGCAATATCGCTCGCTGCAACCATGGTGTTGTCGACGAAAACCCAAGAACCGTTGTTCTTAGTTGCCTTTTCTGCGAGTTCGGCTTGGCTCATCATCACTTCGCTGTGTCCGGATTCATCCGCCACTTCAACGAGGAATTTGGGCTCGTTGCCACCAACAAGGCCTGGCATCAACTTGAATTCGTCGGTTGCCTCAAAGGCCATGCCTCTCAGTTCTTCGGTGGAAACAAGGCGATCGTTAACGAACACCCAGGTTCCTTGAGATGCTGCGGCTTTGGCAACGATCTCCGGTTTAGTCATCTGTGCGACGGTGTGACCCGTAGCATCTGCAATCTTCACTTGGTACAAAATTTCACTCATGTGTAATCCTCCTTTACAAGTTGATTATTCAACCCAATATAAAGGATGGAACAACAGAAGCTTACACCTTTGCCATCAGGCCGAGACTGAGAGGTGTCGGGGAGATGAACCTTGAGTGGGTTTCATTCTCCATGCCGCAGCGACGCACAAGATGACGGAGTAGGGTGAGTGGTGCTGATCGTGGAAGGAGACCCCGTCGGTATTCATGGATGACATCCAGCATTTCTTGACGTTCTGTACGAGTGAGTTTCGAACTGACTCGCCCGAGAACACGTTCCATAGCATGAGCGATTGGCCCCGGCTTTGTCAGCACATCCAGCGATTTTTGAGCCGCAGTCATGTACTCCAATGCCACGTTTTCAGGGTGGTCACCATTGTCAAAGGCACGGGCGAGCAGCCTTCCTAAGTCGCGCTTAGCGCTTGGAGAGCGGCTGAGGAGGAACAGTTTGTTGGTGTTGTGGAATCGCATAAGGCGATCTGCTGACCAACCCATCTTACCTTCATTGAGCCAAAGGGAGAAAAATTCAACTCGAGCGAGGAAATGTTCTGCTTGTAATGGATCGCTAAGGCGGCCCTCCTCGATGACCGGGATGTGTGGGTGAAGGGTTGTGAACACCAGAGCGAACAGTCCGGTGCCATTGCGTCGCGCTTGGGGTTGTCCTTCGGTGTACACCCTCACACGCTCGAGGCCGCAGCTTGGTGAGTCTTTCTTGAAGACGAATCCGCAGATATCAGCATTGATGAGGGCGTCGGATTGCAGTTGTGCGTACTCGATCATTTGTTGAGTGTAGTCGTCTCCTGTCTTTGGATTAACGAGATGCACTTGATTGTCGCGCTTCACAAGGCGGATGGTCGGACGAGGCGTGCCCATACCAATTCCAACTTCGGGACAAACGCCGACGAGTTCGAGATGATGGGACCACGTACGAGTGAGGTTTCGGTATTCAGCACCGTCTCCATTGTACCTGACTTTGTGGCCAAGCAAGCAAGCCGAAACGCCAAGTTTGGGTTTGTCCATGCTTCCGAGTCCTTGTATCAGTATATCAACAACTGTTTGAATCAATCAACAGGAAACAGCCTTACGGCCTTTTGGAAGAAGTGTGGCGCCCACTCCGGGAATTGAACCCGGGTCGCAGGAATGACAATCCTGCATGATAACCTCTACACCAAGCGGGCTTATGCAAACCCTCCGGGACGGAACGGCTATTTAAGACGCGCCGTGTAGCCCGAATGGGGAGTCCTCCATGGCGGGAAAAAAAACATCTGTAGAACAGACTCGAGAAGAGGAAAAGCAAGCGCAAGTGGGCAGTATGCTTGATGCTGCATTCGGGGGAGTCGGTGGTTTGCAAAAGCCTCCGGAAGAAACACAGGCCTACCCGGTGCCACTGGCTCCTGAGAATCCTTCAGAAGAAAAGGATCCTGAAACGACAGCCGACGATGAAGTCAAAGATGTGGCTAAAGGCCCATCTGGTCCTCCTTCTGGCCCGCCATCCGGTCCACCATCCGGTCCACCATCAGGTCCTCCATCCGGGCCACCATCGGGTCCTCCATCTGGCCCTCCTTCTGGCCCGCCATCCGGCCCTCCTTCTGGCCCGCCATCGGCTGCAGAAGAGTCGGAAGAAAGCGATGAAAATCCACCTGTTGAAGAGGCATCGAGCGACGAAGAATCTGTTCTTGAGGAAGGCCTTGTTTCTGAAGAAGAAACTGCAACTGAAGAACCTCCAAACGATGAACAACTCCCCCCGGGTGAAGAGGCTTCACCTGAAGAAAAAGTGAGTGATGAACACGTT
>CALKDX010000079.1 GCA_938084455.1 Candidatus Poseidoniaceae archaeon | reverse complement strand
CATGCCGTAGCCTCTTTGATGCCTTGGTTGATGGAATCGATTGAACGCAGAATTCTCACGACGCGGTTTGTATCGACGATTGAACGTCGTGGTGCCCCCGGTTCTGTGCCCGCCCCTACCTCGGGGCTTGTAGGTGCGTCGGCTTCTCGAAGAACCCATGGAAGTTGCTGATTCGATTGAGATTTAAATCCAATCTACGCAAGAACCGAACTCATCAATATTTGAACACCCGGGCTCAATGGTGCATGCATCAAAGGGATTTGTAGAACTTGTCGATATCGACGAGCACATCAGGTTCGTGCGCGTATTGGTTTGATGGAACGGCGATCATCGCGGCGCCGGGGATTTTCTTGACGAGTTTCTCAATGTTTTCAAGACCGTGTAATTTGTCGGACTCTGCTGCGATTATTCCACAAGGAATGGAAATTGCCGAGAGATCATCTGGCAGTTCATAGCCGATTAAACTCCTTGCAGATAGGCGAACTCTGCCTGCATTTTGCGACAAGAGCGTTCGCTTATACCGAACCCGTTGACCTTCTTCCTTGACCTTCTTCTGGACCGCCCAAACGGCCATCTTAATGGTGAACCTCAAGAAAAATTTCGGCATCGGAGTTTTGATGAAAAAACGAGGCCAAAACGGCATTTTAAGATCGAGGTTAGGGGCGACAAAGAGTGAACTTTGGGCATGGATCATGCCTCGCTGCATGGCTTCGATAAGGATGGTTGAACCGAGCGATGAGGAAAACAAATCACAGGAGCCCTCGATGTCATAATGCTTCATAACCCGCACAAGGTCTTGGATAAAATCTTCCATTCGAAAGTCGGTAACGCGCTCCCTCTTTGTGAATCGAGCGCTTGCCTTCTCTCTTGTTTCAACGTAAATGATTGGTCGTCGAGTTGCCCATTCAGTCATCAATGGCCGCCAACCCTCAAACACAGAACCCCAACCTGGCACCATCATCAGCGGGCGAGCATCTTGCAATGCCTTGTTGTCAGGGGTCCAACGGAGGACGCGGAGTGAAACATCGTTCGAAACGCTTACCCATTCTTCTGAACAGGTCGACCCTGAAAGGTCCGGCGCCCCTACCCAATGTTTGTCCATTGGAATTGAAAGAAGTGGCAATGCCGGATAAGCGTTTAGCCGGCTTAGTGGATTTAGCGCACGGTTGCGACAATGTCTTGTGGGGTGGAGGAGTGCAGAGGGCAGGATTCGAACCTGCGAACTCATAGAGACTGGGACCTCATCCCAGCGCCGTTGACCAAGCTTGGCAACCCCTGCTTCGGCCACCCCTCACAGCGCGCGTATATCAAGAACGCGACACGAAGATTTCACAGACCCGTCAAGCATTCATTCTTCGACAAAAACGGCTATTTCATCCAAAGACTTTCTGTGAATGTCCGGTACCCTTGCTCCATCTGCAGGATATCCAACAGGCATCACCAGCATGGCTTCTTCATGTGCAGGCCGGCCAAGTAATTCACCAAGGAACCTCATCGGAGATGGCGTATGCGTGAGGGTGACAAGCCCCATCCTGTGAATTGCATTGATGAAAAGGCCAGCGGCAATGCCGCAAGATTCCGTAGCGTAGTATGTCGGCCCCCATTCCCCATTTTCCCTCATTCTTTTTTTCTGCTTGAACAAAACAACGACCCAGGGGGCGTCGGTGAGGTGAGCCTTCACCGCATCAGTTCCGAGGGGGGCGAGGACCTCAGCCCATGCTTCTGGCATTCGCCGTTCGTATGTTGCGCGCTCTTCTTCCTCTGCAGCGTTTCTGATTTTTTGCTTCAGTTCTTGGTTCGAAACAGCCACCCACGTCCATGGTTGTAAATGCGCCCCGTTAGGGGCTGTACCGCCCGAAAGGATACCCCATTCAATGAGCGACCGATCCACTGATTTTGATGAAAAATGCCTCGTAGTGCGCCGGGCTTTATTTTCGTGATACGCAAGTTTTGCGATGTTCAGCATGTCGCCTTCAGAGGTTTCAGACCATTCGAGAGCAACGAATCCTTTGCCATCCATGCTAAGGCTAGGAGCGAATCCCTAACAGTGCTTTTCGTCCAAGGTCAGTTGCTTGGCATGCGGCCGCGCATCCGCAGCCAGGATTCACTGCCAAACATCAAGGCGTACATGGCGGCCAGCCACAGCGTCGGCCTACCCCATTCGTCAATGGCAAATTCTTCCGGGCCAACGCCTTGACCAAAGGCGAGGAGCACACATAACCAAGCCAAAGTGAGCCCGTGTAATGCCCAGCGGACACTGGACATAATTTGTGAGGAATTGGCTTTCATTTCCGTGATCTCAACTTCGGTGAGAAGGGCCGTAACTCCGCGTAATTTGTCGAGCGCCGACCCCCCGTTCCATCGAATCCGCCCCAATCTAAATCGACTAAAAATCTCAATTCCTGTGAACATGGTCACCCACACAACTACGACCTCGAGAAACGGCTCGGCACCGCGTAAATCCAACTCCAATCGGACAGACCATAACAGCAAACCCCACAACCATAACACCAGCACCAACTGGAATGTTCTGGCAAACCGAGTGATTCGGTGGAGCAATTCTGCGTCATGAGAGAGCAACATTTCAAGCGCGATGACCAGGCAAGTGGTGCCCGACAACCCGACGCTCACCAGCAGCCACCACCAATCCAAATCACCGTCTCGCCAAGCGAGCATGAGGGCGACCATCGTCCAAGCCAGAGCCACAACTGAAGCAACATTGGCGGCAGCCTGCATCGTGTAGAGCGGATCCCGTCCGTCTTTAAGCACCGCAAACCCACCCATCAATCGAGTTTCAAAAGCTGAGTCATCAACGAGGCCATGCGCAGCTGCCGTCATCCCTCCAACGGCCTTGATTCGGGCATTGCCAACGACAGATTGAGCCTCACCTTGTGCCCATTGCTGATCCAAGCCCCCTGTGTTCCACGAAGACCCACTGCTGGCAGCGTGAGCCGCCCCCGCGCCGCGCGACTTCGTATTCCCGGATGAGCGGGTTTTAGCCCAGGCTCGAATTTCTTCAGAAATCACAGATTCCACTTGATCCTCATTGAGTGGTGCTCCGTGATCGGTGTACAACCATCTGCATTGAATCGGCACAGGAGCAGGATCTACGTCGGGGGCAACCATTTGGAACTGACCCGGGCCTAAGGTCGGCAATTGAGCAACCAAGTCTTGATCACCACCGCTTTCCTTCAACAAGTGGCGGACCTTTTCGACGTCTTGCGGTTGGGTAAAACGTCCAATGAAAGTAGTGTTGGCTTGGGCGAGGATCTTGTAATCCACATCGCTGACGTTTTGCGTAGCGAGCACACAAGCCACACCGTATTTCCGGGCCTGCTTGAAGATGAGTTTGATCAAGTCTTTCGCCGGCGGATTTCGCGGATGAGGGGGCAAGTAAGGTGCCACTTCGTCCATGAAGAACAGAAGCTTGAGTTCACCTTCTGCAGGTTGCTGCGTGAGCATCCAGTCGTACAATTCCCTCGATAACTCCTGAACAAAATATTGCTTTTGTGCCTCATCTTGAATGGTGTTGAGGTACACGATGTTCAAAGGGATTTTTCCAGGGATCGCAGGTTCTACGAAGGAATCAATATCGATGGGTACGCCATTGGAAAAGAGCAGTTGGTTCACACCAGAAGAATAAGCAGACAATCTTCGAGCCAAGTCATTTCTGGTTGTTCTTGGCAACCGTTCTTCAAAGTCGGTGAGCCGGTGTTCAAGCATCACTTCGTCCCATGAAGGAACGTCGGGCTTTTCTTCACCCTCTTCCACTTCATAGAAGCACTCGGGATACAACTGGCGTGTGAATTCTTGATTTGGCTCCCGAACAACACGCGCCAGCCCCTGAAAATCGCTGACATTAAGCCCGTGCTTTGTACCCTCGACAAGCACCTCATAGAGGAACGGCTTGACGATTTTTCCTTGAGCCTTCTCGACATCATACCCCGCAAGACTGGTGAACCCCGCGGCAACCATGTCCCATGCTGTAATCGCCTCCTCGGCATCGAGGTTAGCAGGTGGTGTGCGAAAGGGGTCGATGCACAATGGCAATCCCTTGGAGCGCAAGGGGGTCCAAATTCGGACCTCGCACATGTCCATGAGTTTCTTTGCCCGAGCGACATCCCCTCCGGCAGCCTCCAATTCTGCTGGTTCAATCCCAAGTGCTAATCTGGCAAGATCGCCTTGAGGGTCGATGATGAGCGAAGGAATTTTGGCAAGCGCCGCTTCTTCAATAAGCGCCTTTGCCATGACTGTTTTTCCAGAACCTGTGGAGCCAAGCATGGCGGCGTGACGGGCGAGAACCATTGACTTGATGTCGATTGGTTCTCCAGTGTCTCTTCGGTTGCCAAGGAACATGCCCTTTGGTTTGTAGCGCTTTTGTTTGACGCTCTTTTGCTCAATCGCGGGCGTCTCAATCGGATCGGGGGTGAGAATTTCGTTTACAAGTGCGGCGAGGTTTGGCTCGTCAGGCCCTGGAGTGCCCGCTGAGAACCCCTCTTCCTCAGACACCATGGCAGGCCAAGGGCGGAGGGGGTCTTGAAGACCGCGACCACCAAGGTGGCAAAGAAGCAGACTCAAGGGGGTCGGGCGATTCGCCGTCTCATGGAGCGCATCCCGACTGCCCGCCCCTCGTGGAACAGTGCCATGAGGTCCGCAGCGGTCGAGGTTTTAGACTCGAAACGATGGGTCAAAGGGCCGAAAGGGAAGGCCTTTGGTGAAGCCTTCGCCAAGCATTCAGGGGCGCTCAAGGCACACCCTTGCCAAAACGGATCATCCTCGCTATGGGCAGCTCTCCGAATCGCTGGCATCGGGCCAGGCGATGAGGTTATTGTCCCCTCATACACCTTTATCTCAACAGCAACCTGCATCGAACTGGTTGGAGCAACAACCGTTTTTGTCGACGTTGAACCCGACTACTTTTGCCTCGATGTGGACTGTGTCCGTCAAGCGATTACACCTGCAACCAAGGCTGTAATTGGCGTGCATCTGTTTGGCCAACCCTACGCACCGGCGCTGATTGAATTGTGTCAAGACAAGGGACTTGTCTTGATTGAGGACGCTGCACAGGC